>NZ_QFRW01000264.1 GCF_003265355.1 Glycomyces dulcitolivorans
CCGCCGCCGGGCAAGGGCGGCGGGCCGCGCGATCGGTTGAGGCCCGGGCGTGTCGCGAATGCGACCCGGAGGCACAGCGCGAATGCGACTGCGAGCCGGCGTCGGTGCGGGCGCGGGACGCCTTGCGTCGCCCGCGGCCGGGGGCGGGCCCCGGCCGAGATGCGGCGTCCCGAGCCCTGGCACCTTCGGCGGCCTTGCGGCCTCACCTGTACAACGAGCCCGCGCCGTGAAGGTGACGCGGGCTCAGCGGGGATTCACCGGATGTAGTCCGGACGCGGGGCGGCCCGGGCCGCGCCCCATCTGCGCAGCCCGGGCCATTTTTCCCCGATAGAGAGGTGGTCTCTGTTTGAACGGTGCCTTCTAGGCGTCCAGGAGCTCCTGGGCCTTGGAGAGGGCGTCGTTCATCTCCTCCTGCCAGGCGTAGACGTCCTGCTCGACGGCCGCGTAGGCGTCGACGTGGACCTCTTCGTAGGCCTTGTCGGAGGCGTCGGCGTAGCCGGTCTCCTCGCCGCAGGCGGCGAAGTCGACGGCGGTCTGGATCTCGTAGGCCTTCCACTCCTCATAGGAGCTTCCGGCGGCCTCGGGGATCTCGGGGATGACGGCGCTGGAGTCGCCGATCATCATGTCCTGCTCCTCTTCCGAGGCGTTCTGGTAGTAGAGGGTGTTGAAGAACTCCCAGACCGGCAGCGCGTTGTACTGGTCGAACTCCCAGCCCTCGTGGCCCTTGCCGGAGATGCAGTCGATGAACCCGGTCTGCTCGTCGGCCATCTTGTCCGCGTAGGCGAGCTCGATGTCCTCCCACATGGTCTCGCTGGCGTAGAGGGGGTTGTCGACGCCGTAGGACCAGTACTCGTAGGTCTCCGAGCTGCCGTCCTCGTTCTCGTAGGTCTCCTCGACGAGCTCGGGCTCGCCGTGCAGCTCCTGGATCATCTCCAGCTGGCAGCCGCCCGGCATGGGCTCGGGGTCCATCTCCTCTTCGATCTCCAGGGAGCCGTCGTCGGTGACGACCTCCTCCTCGGCGGGCGCCTCCTCGGAGAAGTCGCCCTCGCCGGTCATCATGTCGGCGTAGTCCTGGGCCGAGCCGTAGCTCCACTCCACGTACTCCTCGCCCTGGTAGGCGATGTACCACGCGTACTGGTCGGCCGGGTCGAGCGCGTCCCAGTCGGTGGTGTCGGGCTCCTCCCAGGTGTCACCGTCCTCCTCCTCGGCCCACCGCTCCTCCTCGGCGGCCCAGTAGTCCTCGGTGGCGGGGTCCTCCATGCCGTCGGGGCTGTTGGCCCACTGGCCGAAGCCGTACTCGGCGGCCGTCTCGGCGTCGATGATGAAGCCCTCGTGGGGGGCGTACTCGGTGAGGGACTCCTGCTCCTCGGGCTCGTACGGCTGGAGCGCCCACGGGTCGTGGACGGTGAAGCCGGCGTCCTCCAGGCACTTCTCGACGAGCCGGTACTCGGCGGCGGCCAGTTCGGCCTCCAGCCGGTTGCTGTCGTTGATCATGTTGACCAAGCGGTCCTCGTCGGACTCGGCGGCCTCCTCGCCGAGGCCGAGCATCCCGCAGCCCGCGGTAAGCCCCAGCACGGCTGCCGCTCCTATCGCAGCGGCCCCTCTTCTCCCGGGCATCGTCGTTCTCCTTGCGTGTCAGGTGTGTCTACCCGCAAGACGAGGCGATGGGCGGCATCAGTTGCAAGCCGGAGGGGAATCTTCTGAAAATCTCTCAGGTGGCACGAAACCGGGGTCTCACCGCAGCAGCGGTGAGACCCCGGTGTCCGTAGCAAGGGCTGGGAGGCCCCTTGGGTTTTCGAGCAGTCCGAGGACTACTTGAGGGAGACGGTGGCCCCGGCGCCCTCAAGGGCCTCCTTGGCCTTGTCCGCGTCGTCCTTCTTCGCACCCTCGACCACGGCCTTGGGGGCGCTCTCGACGAGCTCCTTGGCCTCCTTGAGACCGAGACCGGTGAGGGCGCGCACCTCCTTGATGACCTTGATCTTCGACTCGCCGGCCGACTCGAGGACGACGTCGAACGTGTCCTTCTCGGCAGCGGCCTCGTCGCCACCGGCGGCGGGGCCGACGGCGGCGATCGCCACGGGGGCGGCGGCGGTGACGTCGAACTTGTCCTCGAACGCCTTGACGAACTCGGAGACCTCGAGGAGGGTCATGCCCTCGAACTGCTCGAGCAGCTCGTCGGTGGACAGCTTAGCCATGGTGTGTTTCCTTTCCTAAAGTCTTGGACCTGCCGGGGACTACTCCCCTGCGGCCGCTTTCTTGTCCTGAAGAGCAGCACCCAGTCGCGCCACCTGCCCGGCGGGGGCGGCGAGCACGGAGGCGGTCTTCTGCGCGGTGGCCTTGAGCGCACCGGCCAGCTTGGCCAGCAGCACCTCGCGGGATTCGAGGTCGGCGAGCTTGTTGATCTCGTCGACGGAGAGGGCCTTGCCCTCCATGAACCCGCCCTTGATGACCAGAGCGTCGTGGGTCTTCGCGAACGCGCGGAGCCCCTTGGCGGCCTCGACCGGGTCACCCTTGATGAAGGTGATCGCGGTGGGGCCGACGAACAGCTCGTCCAGGCCGGTGACACCGACCTGGTTGGCGGCGCGCTTGGCGAGGGTGTTCTTGGCAACGCGGTAACGCGTCCCCTCGCCGAGGGAACGCCGGAGCTCGCGCAGTTCGGCAACGCTCAGGCCGCGGTACTCGGTGAGCACCGTGGCGGTCGCGCTGGAGAACTCGTCGGCGAGCTCGGCGATGGCGGTCGACTTACCCGCCGGGTATTCCCTGTCAGCCATGTTTCCCTCCTTTCTCGGCTGGTCAATCCACAACCGTGCGGAGGCGACGAATGAAAAAGGCGCCCCAGCGGGACGCCTCGTCAGTGGGACCTGAAGGCCGAGAAGATCGGCCCACACCATGGTCGCTTCGAATAGTCGCCCTGCGTCGGCCCCGGGATGGTTTACAACCGCACGAGGCGGTGGCCGATCGGTCTATGGGTTGTTGTCGCCAAGCGTAGCAGCGGGTACGGAGAAGCCCCAGCGCAGGAGGCCTGCACCGGGGCTACGTCACACCGCGGGGGTGCTACTTGATCTTGACCGCCTGCGGGTCGACCGGGATGCCCGGGCCCATGGTGGTGGAGATCGTCGACTTCTTGATGTACACGCCCTTGGAGCTGGCGGGCTTGAGGCGCTGGACCTCTTCGAGGGCCGCGTTGTAGTTCTCCGCGAGCTGCTCGGCCGTGAAGCTGGTCTTGCCGATCGGCAGGTGCAGGTTCGCGTGCTTGTCGACGCGGAACGCGATCTTGCCGGCCTTGATCTCGGTGACGGCCTTCGCGACGTCCGGCGTGACGGTGCCGGTCTTCGGGTTCGGCATCAGGCCGCGCGGGCCCAGGATCCGCGCGATCCGGCCGATCTTGGCCATCTGGTCGGGAGTGGCGACGGCGGCGTCGAATTCGAGCCAGCCCTCGGAGATCCGCTTGACCAGCTCGTCAGAGCCGACCTCGTCGGCGCCGGCGGCGACGGCGGCCTCGGCCTTGTCACCTTCGGCGAAGACGATCACGCGGACGGTCTTGCCCGTGCCGTGGGGCAGGGAGACGGTGCCGCGGACCAGCTGGTCGGCCTGGCGGGGGTCGACGCCGAGGCGCAGGGCGACCTCGACAGTGGCGTCGAACTTGGTCGGAGAGGTCTCCTTGGCGAGGCCGGTGGCCTCGGAGGGCGCGTAGAGCTGCGTCCGGTCGACCTTCTTGAGGAGGTCGGTGTACTTCTTGCTGCGCTTCATGTTCCATCCTTCGGATGTCGTGGTGAGGGCGGGCGCGCGCCCTTCCACTGGGTTGACGCCGGCGGACCGGCGGTGGCGTTCGGAGGTGCTAGCCCTCGACCGTGATGCCCATGGAACGGGCGGTGCCGGCGACGATGAGCGACGCGGCGTCGAGGTCGTTGGCGTTGAGGTCGGGGAGCTTCTTCTCCGCGATCTCGCGCACCTGGGCCGAGGTCACCTTGCCGACCTTGACGCGGTGCGGCTCGCCCGAGCCCTTGGCGACACCAGCGGCCTTGAGCAGCAGCTTGGCGGCCGGCGGGGTCTTGAGGACGAACGTGAACGAGCGGTCCTCGTACACCGTGATCTCAGCGGGGAGGACTTCGCCGCGCTGGGATTCGGTGGCCGCGTTGTAGGCCTTGCAGAACTCCATGATGTTGACGCCGTGCTGGCCGAGGGCGGGACCCACCGGCGGGGCCGGGGTGGCCTGGCCACCCGCGAGCTCCAGCTTGAACGTCACAACGGCCTTCTTGTTGGGAGCCATCGTGTCCTTCTCTTCCTGGGATAACGCGGGGCTGTCTCCCCGCGTCTTCTTACGTGCGCGCAGCAGCTCTCGGTGCCGTCCTGCCAGCTCGCAGGCGTCGCCGGGCGGCTGCGCAACCTCTCCAGGGTACCTGCCGCGCAGGCAGGCCCCCGGAGCGAGGTGTGTGAGCTGCAACTCGCGCTACAGCTTGGAGACCTGGTTGAAGTTGAGCTCCACCGGGGTCTCGCGGCCGAAGATCGACACGAGCACCTTGAGCTTCTGCTGCTCGGCGTTGATCTCGCTGATCGTGGCGGGCATCGAGGCGAACGCGCCGTCGACGACGGTGACGGACTCGCCCTCGGTGAAGTCGACCTTGATGTCGAGGTCGGAGGACGAGGAATCGCCGGAGGACTCGTCCTTGGGCTTCTGCTCGGGCGGGAGCAGCCACTGGATGACCTCGTCGAGCGGGAGCGGGCTGGGCCGGTCGGTGCGGTCGACCACGCCGACGAAGCCGGTCACGCCGGGCGTGTTGCGCACGACCGAGTAGGACTCGGGGGTCATCTCCATGCGGACGAGCACGTACGAGGGGAAGACCTTGGCCTCCACCTTGGAGCGCTTGCCGTTCTTGATCTCCACCTCGGTGTGGGTGGGGACCTCGATCTGGTAGATGTAGTCCTCCATGTCGAAGGACTGGATGCGGTTCTCCAGGTTCGAGCGCACGCGGTTCTCGAAGCCGGCGTAGGAGTGCAGCACGTACCACTCGCCGGGCGCGAAGCGCAGCTTGGCGCGCAGGGCCTCGGCCGGGTCGACCTCGGGCTCCGCGGGCTCGGCGGCCTCGTCCTCGTCGGTCTCCGGCTCGTCGTCGACGTCCGCGACCTGCGCCGCGGCCTGCGCCGCGACTTCGTTCTTCAAGGCCTCGTCGAACTCAGACACGCTTGACTCTCATTCCGGCTCGGTGCCCCGCGGACGGCGGGGCACTGCGACTGTGCTTCGGTTTCTCGGATGCGGCGGCGCTGCGCCGATGTACGGCCCGCGGGCTCCGCGAAGAGCGATTCGGGCCGCCTGTGAAGTCGCGCGCCGGCGGAACCGGCGCGCGTCATACCCACTAGGGTAGCCGCTCTGCGGCGCGGCGCGCCTCAGGCACCGTCGAAACGGCGCAGGTCACGCGAACCGCCCGGCTCGCGCGCGGGCGGGACGGGCGGAAGGACGACTAGGAGTCGGCGCCGAAGGCGCGGCGGACGAGGTCGCCGAAGAGGAGGTCGAGCCCGCCGATGTACGCCATCATGATGCCCACGAAGACGAGCACCACGATCGAGTAGGTGATGAGCTGGCGCCGGGTCGGGTAGACGACCTTCCGCAGCTGCTCGACCACCTCGCGCAGGAACCTGCCGAGCTTCTTGAAGGGGTTGCGCTCGGCCGTCTTCTCGCCCTGCTTGCGGGTGGGACGACCCTTGTCGGCGGTCGCATCGGAGCGGCTGGTGTCGTCGGCCACGTCGGCTTCCTCCAGGGTTCGTCTCTGATCGGGGCGGTCAGGGTTGCAGCATACCGGACTAGCCGGACGCACCCGCGTCGCGGCGTCGCGCTTCGTATGCGGCGCTGAGTTCGTGGCGGCGCTCGTTCCAGTGCTCGTGCATGAGCCGCATCTCGACCTTGACGAACTCCATGAACGCGGCGGTCTGGACGAGCCGCTGGCGCCCGGGCCCCTCGGGCAGGGCGTCGATGCCGATGACGGCGGTGTCCTGGTAGCGGCTGAGGAACCCGGAGCGGTCGAGCATGATCGAGCCCCAGATGTCCTCCTCGTTGAGCCGGTAGACGTCGGCGCGGGTGGAGGGCCGGCGGGTCTTGATGACCAGGCCGGCGGCGAGGAGCTCGCGGACCGCGCCGGAGACGGCGGCGAGGCTGATGCTCAGGCCCTCGGCGATGTCGGCGGCGGTGTAGGTCTCGCCGTCGTCCACCAGGAGGTACGTGAACACGCGCGCGGCCATGCGCTGCATGCCGCTGGTGACCAGGATGGACGCGAACTGCTCGACGTACTCGAGCCTCGCCTTGCGCTCCGCGGTGTGCTCTTCCATCGCTCTCCTTCAGCCGTGCCCCGTTGGCCCTTGATGATATCTTGACACTCCATAGGTTTCACAAATTCATGAAAACTATGATAGCTTGAGCGCATGAACGCAGTGATCCGCACTGAGAACCTGGTCAAGCGCTTCGGTCACGTGACCGCGCTCGATCATCTCAACCTCGAAGTAGCCCAAGGCGAGACCCACGGATTCCTGGGCCCGAACGGCGCCGGCAAGTCCACCACCATCCGCGTCCTCCTCGGGATGCTCCGCTCCGACGAGGGACGCGCCGAGCTCTTCGGCGCCGACCCGTGGAAGGACGCCGCCGAGCTCCACCGGCGCCTCGCCTACGTGCCCGGCGACGTCGCCCTGTGGCCCGGCCTCACCGGCGGGGAGACCATCGACCTGCTCGGGCGCCTGCGCGGCGGCATCGACCGCGGCAAGCGCGACGAGCTGCTGGAGCGCTTCGACCTCGACCCGCGCAAGAAGGGCCGCTCCTACTCCAAGGGCAACCGGCAGAAGGTCGCCCTCGTCGCCGCGTTCGCCGCGGACGTCGACCTGCTCCTGCTCGACGAGCCGACCTCCGGGCTCGACCCGCTCATGGGCGCCGTCTTCAACGAGTGCGTCAAGGAGGCCGCGGCCCAGGGCCGCACCGTCCTCCTCTCCAGCCACATCATGAGCGAGGTCGAGACGCTGTGCGAGCGGGTGAGCATCATCCGCAAGGGCGTCATCGTCGAGACCGGCTCGCTCGCCGACATGCGGCACTTCTCCCGCTCGCGGCTGCGCGCCACCCTCAAGAACCCCGTGCGGGGCCTGGAGGACCACGAGGGCGTCCACGACCTCAGGACCGACGGGCTCGACGTCGACTGCTCGGTCGACTCCTCCGCGCTCGACGACGTGCTCGCCCAGCTCGCCGTCGCCGGCGTCACCGGCCTCACCTGCGAGCCGCCGTCGCTGGAGCAGATCTTCATGCGCTTCTACGGCGACGAGCTCGCCGCCAAGGGCGTCCAAGAGGAGGCCGCGCGATGACCGCCGCGACCGCGGAGATCGAGGACGGCCTCGGGACGCTCGCCGGCACCGGCAAGCTCCTGCGGTTCCAGGCCCGCCGGTCCCGCATGTACCTGTTCTGGTGGATCGCCGGCATCGCCGGGTTCACCTTCATGACCATCCCCGTCATCACCGACCAGTACCAGACCGCCGCCGAGCGCGAGGGCTTCGCGGCCACCATGAGCTCGCCCGCGATGCTCTCGATGAGCGGGCCCATCGAGTACGTGAACGCCTACGCCGACAGCCTCGGCGCCCTGTTCACGCACCGGATGCTCCTGTGGACCGGCCTGATGACCGCCGTCATGTTCGTCCTGCTGGTCACCCGGCTCACCCGCGCCGACGAGGAGACCTCCCGCTCGGAGGTGATCCGGTCCCTGCCGATCGGCCGCCGCGCCGACCTGGCGGCGGCGCTGTCGCTCAGCGCCGTCGCCGCGGTCGTCCTCGGCGCGCTCATGACACTCGCGGCCTCGGGCCTCGAAGGCGGGGACGGCACCAGCGCGCTCCTGTTCGGCGCCGCGCACACCGTGATCGGCCTCGTGTTCGCGAGCCTCACGGCGGTCGCCGCGCAGCTCAGCGAGAACGGGTCGACCTCGACCGGGTACGGGCTGGCGGCGCTGGGCGCCTCGGTGCTGTTCGCCGGGGCCGGGAACGCCGAGGGCGACTGGATCACCTGGCTCTCGCCCATCGGCTGGGCGCAGCTGACGTACGCGTTCACGCCCGAGCAGCGGTGGTGGCCGCTCCTGGTCGCCGCGGCCGTCGCGGTCGCCGCGGTGTGGCTGGCGTTCACGCTGGTCTCCCACCGCGACTTCGGGCAGGGCATGTTCGCGTCCCGGCGCGGGCGCGCCGAGGCGAAGCCGGGGCTGAAGACCGCGACGGCGCTGACGTTCCGCCTCACGCGGGGCCTCATCTGGACCGGCGCGATCACGCTGTTCCTGCTGGGCCTGGCGTACGGGTCGGTGCTCGGCGGGGCGGACGAGTTCGCCGACGGGCTGTCGGAGGCGCAGCAGGCGATCCTCGAACGCGGCGACGCCACGCTCCAGCTCGGGTTCGCGACGACGTTCGTCGCGATCAACGCGATCGTCGCGTCCCTGTTCGGGGTGCTGGTGATCGGCCGCGGCCGCAAGGAGGAGACCGTCGGGCGCGGCGAGCTGATCGCCGCCGGGCCGGTGGCCCGCAGCGGCTGGCCCGGCTCGTACCTGCCGGCGGCGCTGTTCACCGCGACGCTCACGAACCTCCTTGCGGGCCTGGCGCTCGGCGCGGGCGGGGCCTCGGGCGACGGCGAGCTGTTCGGGAAGATCCTGATCGGCACGCTCGTGCAGCTCCCGGCGGTCTGGGTGGTCGTCGCGTTCGTGTTCGCGGCCTTCGCATGGCTGCCGCGGGCGGGCTGGGTGCGGTGGCTGGCGTGGACGTGGACGCTGCTGGTGGTCTACTTCGGCGCGCTGCTGGACCTGCCGGAGTGGGCGATGGCGATCTCGCCGTACTACCACTTGGGCGACTACCCGGCCGAGGACTTCTCGACCCCGGCGCTCGTGATCTTGACGGCGGTCGCGATCCTGCTCGCGGGGCTCGGCTACGTCGGGCTGCGCAGGCGCAATTTGAGCTTCAACTGAGGTAAGGAAAGGAAACCAGGCGCCGTCGGTCCGACACCCCGGACCGGCGGCGCCGACCCGTTTCCGCTCACGGGACCGGATTGTGGCATCCCTATGAAACGCTGTGATCTCGTGACTCCGCCCTGCGGCGTGAGCCGCTGGGCTTCTGGCGTCCGCGGTCGCCCGCGCCCGCCAAGGGCCAGCCCGGCCCTGGTGGCGATGTTGACGGCACCTACCCGATCGGCGTGGTCGGTGTGTCCGCAAGCGGTGCAGTCGAATCGCTGCCCGTCTCGATTCGCGGCGTCGATATGCCCACATGCGGGGCAGGTCTGCGACGTGTACGCGGGATTCACCTTGATCACTTCCCGCCCGGCCCATGCTGCCTTGGCGGTGAGGATCTCGACGAACTGGCCCCACGCGGCGTCTTGGATGCGCCGGTTCAGGATGCTCTTGGCGGACTTGCCGCTGGGAAGGAAACTGCCTGGTCTCTCCGGGTCCGGTATCGGCTTCGGGCTGCGGGAAAGCCCTGCGATGTTCAAGTGCTCCACTGCGATCACATCGAAGCTGTCGACCAGGGCCCGCGCGGTCTTGTGCGCGAAGTCGCGGCGCTGGTTCACGATCTTCCGATGCGCCTTCGCCACCTTGAGTGCGGCGCGGCGATGCCTCGCCGACCGGTCCGACCGCTTTGCAGGTCTTTGAAATCGGGCGAGTTCTCGCTGAGCCTCGGCCAGCCGCTCAGCATTGACTTCGAGGGCCCGAAGAGGCGCGATGTGGTCGCCTTGCGCCGTGGTCGCGAAGTGGGTCAGGCCGAGGTCGATGCCGGTCGCCTCGCCGGACTTCTCCGCTTCGGGGCTTTGCGGGACCTCACAGGTGAGCACTGCGAACCAGGCCGATCCTTCGCGCTTTGCGGTGATGGTCTTGATCCGCCCCTCAACCGGGCGGTGGCGGTGCACCCGGACCGTGCCTACTCCGTGGAGGCGGACTCGGGTGATGCGGTCGCCGGCTTCATCACCGTTGACCCACTTGCATCCGTCACCGTTGCTCGGCCAGGTCACCGAGTCGAACCGCCAGACTGATTTGAAGCGCGGGTAGCCAGGGGCACCGCCTTGGCGGACTCGCCTGAAGAACCCTTCGAATGCGCGATTCAAGCGGCGCAATGTCGCCTGCTGCGAAGAGAACGACCACCGGCCCTGTCCTTCTGGATCCGCTCGGCGCAGGTCTTTCAGCTGCGCCGACTGATCGCCGTACTGGATCGAGACACCAGCCTTCGACCAAGCCGAGCACCGCTCTTCGAGGGCGGCGTTGTACAGCTCGCAGTGGTCGCGGAGCATGGCGGCGAGTGCGCGGCGCTGATGCCGGTTGGGGCGCAGCCTGAACTTGAAGGACTTCTTCACTGTTGGATCCGTCATTCGGTGCCTCACTTCAAGGGGAGGTCCATGAAGCTGATGACCCGGCCGTCTTCCATGTGCATTTCGACCGGGCCGAAGATCGAGTAGAAGCGGAGGGTTCCGAGAGCATCGTTGTGCTTGCCCATGCTGCTGCCCGCATCCGGGTAGACGACCATCGAAGCCGCGCCGCGGCCGGTGTCGTATCCGATGGCGAGCACTCCGGGGCAGTGCGGCAGGTGGGAGCCGTAGGTGTCGCCGCATTCGGCGCACCTGATGGTGAAGGACTGCGGAGCCGAAGGCGGTTCGCAGTTGGGTTCGGGCGCTTCTTGGGCGACAATGGGTCCGGACACGGATCTACCTCCGCTGTCTCAAGACCGGGGCGGGCCTCGGCGTCCAAACTCTGGCCCCGCCCCGGTCGGCTTTTTCAGTGAGGCTCTTCTCACCCTTGGTTGATAGGATCGCAGACGGTTGAGACTAATGCAAGTCTGCACTAGGCTGAACTTACATTTTCTGGATGTAAGTATCGGAGGATCCATGGCGAAGCCACGACCGGAACCGAACCTTCGCTCGCAATGGCTCGGCGAGAAGATGCGCGACCTGCGGAAATCCCGCGGCATCTCGCAGTCGGACGCTGCCGACTACATGCAGCGCGATGCGACCATGCTGGGCCGATATGAGAGCGGCCTGTTCCCCTTCCGGCGTGTCGATGTCATGGGGCTGTTGACCCTCTACGGCGTCGAAGACGACCGGACCCGCAACGGCCTCCTCCAAATCTGCGATGAGGCGTGGCAGCGGAACTGGTGGGACGACCATCAGAGCGACCTTGGCGAGGACTTCATCAATGTCCCCTGGCTGGAGAGCCGGGCTGAGCGAATCTGCATCTACCAGCACTACCTGGTCCACGGCCTGTTCCAGACCCGCGACTATGCCGATGCGGTCATCACCAGGTTGGAAGGCGGCCATGCATCGGCCGACCAGATCGATCGATGGGTCGCTTTGCGGCTCGAACGGCAGCAGATCCTCACTGCAGACCGCCAACCGAAGATCGACGCGATCTTCGAATCCGCGGTCATCGAGCGGATCATCGGTTCTGCGGAGGTGATGCGCTCGCAGTTGCGGCGACTCCTCGCGCTCGGGGACCACGAAGCCGTGACCATTCGCGTCGTTCCTGCGGAGACCGGCCCCCACGCCGGCCTCGATGGCAGCTTCAACTTCTTCGAGATGCCTGAGCCGTATCCGGCGGTCGCGAATATCGAGACTGCCGCAGGCATGCTCTACGTCGAGGAACCGAAGGTGAGTAAATTCAGAAGCGTGTGGGAGGATCTTGACCGATCGGCGCTCGACGCGGAGCTGTCGGCCGAGCTGATCACCAAGCGCCTGAAGGAGATCAAATGAACACCGAGCAGCGTCTCTCCCCCGACGAGCTGACCGGTATCCGCTGGCGAGTCAGCTCGCGTAGTTCGAGCGGCGGGGGCCAGTGCGTCGAGGCCGGGCCGTTCTCCGATGGTTCAGGGCGCGTCGCCGTACGCCACTCTCACCACCCCGAGGGCTCGCTCATCGTCTACACACGGGCCGAATGGGAGGCGTTCCTCGGCGGCGCCAAGGACGGCGAGTTCGACTTCGCGGAATAGTCACCGGGTTTGTCGGTCGGGCGTGATTCCATTGGGTCCGTGATCGACCTCCGTTATGAGTTGACCGATCCGCCCGCCGAGCAGGAGTGCGAACTCGACCCGGCGCAGCGGTCGGCGGTCGAGCACGCCGCCGGGCCGCTGCTGGTCCGGGGCGGGCCGCAGACGGGCAAGACCGAGGCGCTGCTGCGGGCCGCGGCCGCGAAGGTCGAGGCCGGGGCCGATCCGGCGTCGATCCTGTTCTTCGGACTGCGCCGCCAGGACACGGCGTACCTGCGGGCCCGCCTGAACGCCGCCACCGCCTCGCTCTCGGCCGCCGAGGTCGGGGTGTTCACGTTCCCCGCGTTCGCGTTCGCGCTGCTGCGGTCGGCCGCGGCGATGGACGGCCGGGAGGAGCCGCGGCTGCTCACCGGCCCCGAGGCCGACGCGCTCATCCGGTCGATGCTCGAAGGCGAGGACTTCGGGTGGCCCGACGGGTTCGACGAGGCGGTGCGCACGTACGCGTTCGCGCAGCAGCTGCGGGACCTGGTGCTGCGCAGCGGCGAGCGCGGCCTGTCGGCGCCGGAGCTGACGCGGCTCGCGCTCGACCACGACCGGCCCGAGTGGGCGACGGCCGCGCGCTTCTACGACCGGTACGTCACCACCCTTGCGCTGCAATCGATGTCGAGCGCGCTGTACGACTCGGCGGAGATCGTGCGGGCCGCCGCGGCCGCGCTGCGTTCGCGCCCCGATCTGCTGCCGCGGCCGGCGTGGGTGTTCGTGGACGACCTCCAGGACGCGACCCCGGCGCACCTGCGGCTGCTGGAGCTGCTGGTCGGGGAGCGCGGGAACATCGTCGCGGCGGGGTCGCCCGACGCGGCCGTGTTCGGCTACCAGGGCGGCGACCCGGAGTCGGTACGGGAGTTCCCGTTCCGGTTCCCCGCGGCCGGGGGTGATGAGGCGCCGACGGTGCAGCTGGACGACGTGCACGGGGTGGCGCTCGCGCCGCTGGCGGCGACCACGGTGCTGTCGCGGCGCCTGCGCGGGTCCGACCGGGACCGGCGGCGCGGGACCGAGACCGAGGAGCAGGGGCGGGCCGAGGTCGTGTACCTGCCTTCGCCCACGCGCGAGGCGGTGTACATCGCGGATGTGGCGCGGCGCGCGCACCTGCTCGACGGGGTCCCTTACGGCGACATGGCGGTCGTGGTGAAGTCGGCGTCGTCGATCCCGCAGATGCGGCGGGCGATGCAGCACGCGGGCGTGCCGACCCGGCAGGCCGCCGACGACGTGCCGCTTCCGGCGCACCCCACGGTTCGCGACCTGCTGCGGACGGTGCTGGTGGGCCGCCATCCCGACCGGCTCGACGAGACCGTCGCTGCCGGGCTGCTGCATTCGCAGTTCGGCGGCGCCGACCCGTTCGCGGAGCGGCGGCTGCGTCAGGAGCTGCGGCGCCTGGCCGTGGCGGCCGACGACTTCTCCCCCGGCGCGGACCTGCTGGTGGAGGCCCTGGCCGATCCGGCGCGGATCGCGGCGCTGCCCGAGGAGGAGTGGGCCGAGCCGGCGCGGCGCCTGGACGCGCTGTTCACGGCGGCCCGCGAGGGCGGTGGGATCACGGAGACTCTGTGGACGGTGTGGGAGGCGTCGGAGCTGAGCGAGCGGCTCAAGCGCCGGGCGCTGTCCTCGGACCGGCGGGCGCAGCGCGCCGACGCCGAGCTGGACGCGGTGATCGCGATGTTCGACCTGGCCGCGGACTACGAGAAGAAGCAGCCGGGCGCGCTGGTGGACGTGTTCTGCGAGCACGTGCTGCACCAGCAGCTGCCGGGCGACTTCCTTTCGGCGCGTGCGGAACTGGGCGACGCGGTGACGCTGGCTACGGCGCACGCCGCGCACGGGCGGCAGTGGGAGTTCGTGGTCGTGGCGGGCGCGCAGGAGGGCGTGTGGCCGAACCTGCGGCCGAGGGGTTCGCTCCTGGGGGCGGAGGCGCTCGTCGACGTGCTCGACGGGCGTGCGGACGTCGACCAGGTCGCGCAGCTGTTGGACGAGGAGCGGCGGCTGTTCTACAACGCGTGCACGCGGGCGCGCACGCGGCTGCTGGTCACCGCGGTCGATTCGGACGACGCCCAGCCGAGCCGGTTCTGCGGCGAACTGGGCGTGGAGCCGGTGGCCGCGCCGCGGCGCGGGCGGCCGCTGAGCCTCGCGTCGCTGGCGGCGCGGCTGCGGGAGGCCGTGGTCGACTCCGGTCACGCCGAGCGGGACG
>NZ_QFRW01000265.1 GCF_003265355.1 Glycomyces dulcitolivorans
CCGCGGCCCTCGACTTCGAGCTCTGGAGCGCACATGCAGAACCCGACCGAGCGCCCGAACCCGTTCGGCGCCAAGCTCACCCGCCGCTCGCTCGGCCTCCTCGCCGGACTCGGCGCCGGCGCGGCCGCCGGCGGCGTCCTCGGGGCGGCCGCGGCGGGGGCGGCCTTCACCCCCGGCACCTGGTACGTCCTCCAGTCCCGCTACAACGGGCTGGCCCTGGAGATCGACGGCGCCTCGACCGCCAACGGCGCCAAGCTGGTCCAGCGCCAGCGCAGCTACGCGACCAGCCAGCAGTTCCGCTTCGTCGACGCCGGGGGCGGCTACCACCGGATCGAGGCCCGCCACTCCGGGCTCGCCCTCGACGTCTACGCCAAGTCGACCGCCAACGGCGCCGACATCGTCCAGTGGGCCTCCAACGGCGGCACCAACCAGCAGTGGCAGATCATCGACGACGGCACCTGGCTGCGCTTCGTCAACCGCAACTCCGGCAAGGCCCTCGACGTCTGGGAGTGGAACATCGCCCTCGGCTCGCGCCTGTCGCAGTACGACAACGCGGGCGGGCAGAACCAGCAGTGGCGGATCGTCCCGGCCGACGCCGCCCCGGCCGCGGGCACGCCGACGGTCTACATCGCTTCCGACTCCACGGCCCAGACCTACAACTCCTCGGTGTACCCGATGACCGGCTGGGGCCAGAAGCTCAACCTCTTCGTCGACGCCAACACCCGGATCGCCAACCACGCCATCGGCGGCCGGTCCTCGCGATCGTTCATCGAGCAGGGCCGCCTCACCACGATCCTCAACGCGATCCAGCCCGGCGACTACCTCTTCGTCCAGTTCGGGCACAACGACGCCAGCACCGGGAACCCCGAGCGGTACACCTCGCCCGACGACTACAAGATGTACCTCCGGGACCACTACATGGCCGGGGCCACCGCCAAGGGCGCGATCCCGGTGCTGCTCACCCCGGTCAACCGGCTCGACTACAACACCTCGACCGGCCAGTTCAACGAGTCCTTCGCGACCTACGGCGCGAAGGTCCGCGAGCTGGTGAGCGAGACCGGCGTGTCCTTCATCGACCTCGGCGCCCGCTCGCGCGCCTACCTCAACCTGATCACCCCCGCCCGGGCCCAGGCCGAGGTCTACATGCACCTGGCGGCGGGGGAGTACCCGGCGTACCCGAACGGCCTCGCCGACTCCACGCACTTCCACGAGTACGGCGCGACCCAGATGGCGCGCTTGGTCTCCGAGGGAGCGAGGGCCCTGAGCGGCCGATCGATCGCCGCGCACGTGCGCTGACCGACTCGTGGCACATGTTCGACTTGTCGAACATGTGCCACGAGCGGCCGCTCGGGGTGACCCCAACGGCCCACAGGTATCGACATGTATTGACATTCGGCGATCCAATCGGTACGGTCCCGAAAGTAGTAAACGCTTGCCCGGCAGTCTCCGGCGTGATTGAAACGATTCATTCACGTTTGCCCCGCGAGCCCCCTCCTCCTCTCACTACGGAAGTGACAATGAGGTCCATGACCCCACCCCCCTGGCGCCGCGCGCTCGCGCTGGTCGCGATCGGGGCCACCGCCCTCGCGGGCGTCCTCTCCGCGGGCTCCCCGTCCCAGGCCCAGGAGGACGACGGCATCACCGTCTACCTCGCCTCCGACTCCACCGTCCAGACCTACGACCCCTACTGGGAGCCGCAGGCCGGGTGGGGCCAGGTGATCGACCGCTACTTCGACGAGAACGTCACCATCGCGAACCACGCCATCGGCGGCCGGTCCTCGCGCTCGTTCATCGAGCAGGGCCGCCTCGACGCGATCCTCAACGAGATCCAGCCGGGCGACTACCTGTTCGTCCAGTTCGGGCACAACGATGCGACAGTGTCCGTGCCTGAGCGGTACACCTCGCCCGACGACTACAAGACCTATCTGCGCGACTACTACATCGCGGGCGCGATCGAGAAGGGCGCCATCCCGGTCCTCGTGACCCCGGTGTCGCGCCGCAGCTTCAACGCGACCACGGGCGAGTTCAACACCTCCTTCCCCGAGTACGTCGAGAAGGTCTACGAGCTCCACGAGGAGACCGGCGTCGCGATGATCGACCTGTCGGCCTCCTCCCGCGCGTACCTCAACGAGATCGGCCCCGAAGAGGCCAAGTCGGTGTTCCTGCACGTCCCGGCCGGGGTCTACCCGAACCGGCCCAACGGCACCGCCGACGACACCCACTTCCAGGAGTACGGCGCCATCCAGATGGCCCGCCTCGTCGCCGAGGAGACCGCGACCCTCGGACTCCCCTTGAGCGAGCACGTGGTCGACGTCGCGCCCCCGGCCGACGTCCCGGCCGCCCCGAGCGGGGTCTTCGCCGCCACGATCGCGAACGCCAGCGTCACCCTCAACTGGGCCGACCAGGACGACGCGGACATCTACCGCGTCTACGTGCGCGAACCGGGTGGTGTTGACGGAGCGGCCGAGTGGCGCCTCGGCACCACCGCCACGGTGGGGGTCGGCCGCGTCTCGGGCCTCGCCGAGGAGACGACGTACGAGTTCGCCGTGGCCGCCGTGAACGGCAAGGGCGAATCCGACCGTTCGGCGACGCTGTCGGTCACGACCGCGACCGCCGGCTTCAAGTACGACTTCGGTCCCGCGAGCCAGACCGTGGCCGCCGGGTACACCGAGGTCAACCGCGGCACCGCGTACACCGCCGAGCGCGGCTACGGCTTCACCACCGACATGTCGACCGCGATCGACCGCGACCGCGGCGTCACCACCGACCCGCTCGGCTCCGACTTCGTGGCCTGGTTCGGCGGCACCTACGACTTCGCCGTCGACGTGGCCGACGGCCTGTACACCGCGCGGGTCTTCGTCGGCGACTACGTCGGCTCGGCCCGCTCGAACCTGAAGTTCGAGGGCGTCGACTACGGTGCGGCCAACGCCGGCTCGAAGTCGATCCTCACCAAGGACTTCGAAGGGATCGTCGTCGAGGACGGCCAGCTGAACGTCACCGTCTCCGGCCAGACCGGGCACCTGAACGGCCTGGAGCTCACCAGGATCGGCGACGTCCCCGGTTCCGGGAACGAGGGCCCCGACGAGCCGTGCGCCGACTGCGCCGAGCAGGTCGAGAGCCTCGGCCGCGCCCCGGTCGCAGTCAGCGTCGAGGACGGGAACTACCTGTCCTGGCGCAGCCTCGCCAACGACCCCGAGGGCACGGCGTTCAACGTCTACCGCGACGGCCGCCTCCTCACCCCCGAGCCGACCGCGCTGACGAACCTCACCGACGCCGGCGGCACCGCCAACTCGACCTACTGGGTCGCCACGGTGTCCGAAGGCGTCGAGACCGGCTACACCGCGGCGTTCGAGGTCTGGGGCGACCAGTACGTCGACGTCGACATGCAGCGCCCCGAAGGCGGCACGACCCCCGACGGCGTCGCGTACACGTACGCGCCGACCGACGCCACGGTCGCCGACCTCGACGGCGACGGCACCCACGAGATCGTCCAGAAGTGGGACCCGTCGAACGCGAAGGACAACTCGCACAACGGCTACACCGGGAACGTCTACGTCGACGCGTACACGCTCCAAGGCGACCTGCTGTGGCGCATCGACCTCGGCCGCAACATCCGCGCCGGGGCCCACTACACGCAGCTCGTGGCCTACGACCTCGACTCGGACGGCCGCGCCGAAGTGGCCCTGAAGACCGCCGACGGCACCGTCGACGGCGTCGGGGACGTCATCGGCGACGCCGACGCGGACTACCGCAACAGCACCGGCCGCATCCTGGAGGGCCCGGAGTTCCTCACGGTCTTCAACGGCCAGACCGGCGCCGCCATGGAGACCGTCGACTTCTCGCCCGCGCGCGGCGACATCTGCTCGTGGGGCGACTGCTACGGCAACCGCGGCGACCGGCTCATGGCCGCCGTCGCGTACCTCGACGGCGTCCACCCCTCGCTCATCACCAACCGCGGCATCTACGCCAAGACCGAGATCACCGCGTGGGACTGGGACGGCGACAACCTGCCCAAGCGCTGGAGCTTCAGCTCCGACCGCTGGGGCGGCGCCTACGGCGGCCAGGGCAACCACAACCTGTCCATCGCCGATGTGGACGATGACGGGCGCGACGAGATCGTGTTCGGCGCCATGACCATCAACGACGACGGCACCCCGCTCTACACGACCGGCCTGGGCCACGGCGACGCGCTCCACGTCTCCGACTTCGACCCCTCCAACGAGGGCCTGGAGATCTTCAGCCCCTTCGAGTGCATGAGCTGCTCGGGCAACCGGGCCGCGGCCTTCCGCGACGCCGACACCGCCGAGGTCCTCTGGTCGATCCCGGGCACCCGCGACACCGGCCGCGGCGCCTGCGGCGACATCGACCCCGCCTACCCCGGGGCCGAATGCTGGGCCGTGTCCACCACCGGCGCGTGGAACGCCCGCGAAGGCGAACTCCACGCCGCCGACGGCACGCTCATCGGGAACTCCATCCCCTCGGCGAACTTCATGATCTGGTGGGACGGCGACCTCGGCCGCGAGATCCTCGACCACGAGTTCGACGAGCCGAACTACACGCCGCTCTACCCGTTCATCGCCGAATGGGACCCCGCCACGGGCACCCAGGAGGAGATCTTCACCCCCGAAGGCGTCGACACCAACAACGGCACCAAGGGCAACCCCGTCCTCAGCGCCGACCTCCTCGGCGACTGGCGCGAGGAGGTGATCCTCCGCAAGGAGTCCAACGACGGCGTGCGGATCTTCACCACCGTCATCCCGACCGAGTACGCGCTGCCGACGCTCATGAACGACCCGCAGTACCGCCTCGCGGTCTCCTGGCAGAACGTCTCCTATAACCAGCCGCCGTGGCCGAGCTACTTCATCGGCTACGACATGGAGGCCCCGGACTACGAGACCGTCACTTATGGTCCTTCCCGCGACGCGGCCGCCGCGCCGTACGCCGCGGCCTCCTGCGAGGTCGAGTACCGGGTCGCCGCCGACTGGGGGACCGGGTTCGTCGTCCAGATCAAGGTCACCAACACCGGCGACGCCGACATCGACGAGTGGGACCTGCGCTGGAAGTCCGGCGGGGTCGAGTCCGTCCTGTACGACTGGGGCGGCGAGATCGCCATCGACGGCGAGGCCATGGCCGCCGACCCGGCGTTCTGGAACTTCCCGCTGAAACCCGGCCGCACCAAGCAGATCGGGTTCCAGGGGACCGGCGACCCCGACGACCCGGGCATGTTCCTCATGAACGGCCAGGTCTGCGCGACCGCTTAATAGAACACAGTGGACGGCCCGGGCGCTCGCGTCCGGGCCGTCAGCCGTCGTCGTCCACGCGCTGCTGCTCCCCGGTCCCGTACAGCCGCCCGGTCCCGTTCGGGATCGCGGCCCGCTCGTACAGGTCGATCGCCTTGCCGCGCAGCGAAGTCGCCGTCCACGACGCGGCGGCCAGCAGCATCACGTTGAACAGGTACAGGAACACCAGGAGGCCGACCGCGGTCGTGACCGCCTGGTACGCCGGCCGGTCGGAGACGTGCAGGACGTAGATCCGGCCCGCGGTCTTGAGCAGCTCCATGCCGATCGACACCGCGATCGACGCCCAGATCACCCGCCGCGGCAGCATGACCACGCGCGGGAGCGCCTGGAGCAGCACCGCCGCCAGCAGCGCGTTCGCGATGAGCCCCACCAGGACCGAGACGGCCCGCACCAGCAGCGCCAGGTTCCCGGTGACCTCGTCCCAGTCCAGCCACGCCAGCACGAACTCCGCGCCCGCCGTCGCGCCGATCGTGATGAGCAGCAGGACCGAGACCCCGACGAGGATGCCCAGGTCGATCGCCCACCGCAGGAACGGGTTCCCCGGCTGCGCCTCCAGCCCCCAGACGAGGCGGATCGAGGCCCGCACCGACTGCACCCACGCCACCCCGGCCACGACCAGCGCGACCGCCGCGAAGATCGTCACCGACTTCCGGGAGCTCTCCAGCACCCCGATGTCGATCACCGGCAGGTTCTGGGACAGCCACTTCTCGACCGAGTCGTAGATGTCGGGGAAGTTCAGCAGGTAGCCGAAGATCGCCAGCGCCAGCAGCGACATGGAGAACGCCGCGAAGAACGCGTAGTAGGAGATGGCGGCCGCCATCTGGCCGCAGTGGACCTCGCCGTAGCGCTCCGCGGTCCGCCAGGCGTGGTCGACCAGGTTGGACCGTCTTCGCATCGACAGGAGCACCCGGTCCCACCAGGCCCCCAGGTCAGGGAACTTCACGCACCGATTCTGGCAGAGCCGGGCCGGTCATGCCGCGTCAGTCGCGGATGACCCACGCGTCGGGGTCTTCGAGGAGCTTGGTGACCGAGGTCGGGAGGTCGTCGTTCGCGACCGAGGCGAGGGAGACCGATTCGAGGATGTTGCGCTCGGAGACGCGCAGGGCGATCCACACGTTGGTGAGGGCGGTGGCGGTCCCGGTGTAGGGGACCTGCTCGGGGCGCTCGCCGCGGACGCCGACGAGGGGGCCGTCCACGGCGCGGATGACGTCGGCGAGGCTGATGAGGTCGCCGGCCTTGGCGAGCTGGTGGCCGCCTTCGGAGCCGCGCTTGGAGGTGGCGATGCCGCCGCGGCGCAGCTGGAGGAGGATCGATTCGAGGAATTTGCGGGGGATGCCCTGGTCCTCGGCGATCTGCTCGGCCGAGACCCATCGGTCGCCGTAACCTGCCAGGGCCACGGCGGCGCGCAGGGCGTAGTCGACGCGGGCGGACAGGCGCATGGGGACTCCTCTCGGTGCCGTTCGATCGAAGCGGCACTACCGACTCTATCTCTAGGGCCGCTGCGTTCCCGCGGTTCAGGGGCTTGCTGTGAGGCGCCCGGAGATCGTCAGTCAATCGTCGACGAGGAGCCTGAGGTACGCGGCGGTCTCGGCGGCGGCCAGGTCGGCGTCGCCGGCGATGATCGCCTCGATGGCGCTGGTGTGGTCGATGTGGGGCTCTTCGGCGAGGACGGGTCCGAGGCCGGCGCGGACGGTCTCGCGCAGGGAGTCGGCGAGTTCGGAGTACAGCTCGGCGAGGAGCTTGTTGTGGCTGGCCTCGGCGACGGCCTGGTGGAGGGCGATGTCGGCGGCGATGAACGCCTCGGTGTCGCCGACCTCGTGGGTCGCTTCGCGTTCGGCGAGGAGGATGCGCAGGCGGGTGATGTCGGCTTCGTCGCGGCGGTGGGCGGCGAGGCGGGCGGCCTCGACTTCGAGGCCGCGGCGGACCTCCATGGCGTCGGAGGCGGGGCTGGCGGCGATGCGGCGGCGCACGGCGGCGGTGACCTCGCTGCGGCCGACGACGAACGTCCCGGCGCCTTGGCGGATCTCCAGGAGTCCGGCGTGGGCGAGCGCGCGGACGCCTTCGCGGATGGTGTTGCGGCCGACGCCGAGGAGCTCGGCGAGTTCGCTCTCGGTCGGGATGCGCGATCCGAGGCCCCACTCGCCGTCGCTGATCTGCTGCCGCAGCTGCTCGATCACCTGATCGACGAGGGCGGACTTGCGTGTCGACTGCAATGCCACTGGCGGACCTGACCTTCCCGGATCGCGGCCATGGCCTGCGGGGGCCTGCCATGGGGGGTGCGTGTTTCCTGACACTAGGAGGATTAAAGCAGACAGCCCTCGCGATACCGTTGACAGGCCGCCAATTCATCCCATGAATTGTCCCGATTCTATCCCGGCCGCTGACGGCGTCGCCCGCCTGCCGTGAATCGGTTCAGTTACGTTTCCCGGTACTCCTCCCGGAAGCTCGGCTAGCGATTGCCGGCGCCTGCCTGCCTACCGTGAACACCCCGGCCTCGGAAGGAGCCGTCCTCGTGACGACCGACGCCAGCGCCAGCCTGCCCGAGGGCGGCCTCGCCCAGGAGCGCGAACACCCCGTCCCCACGCCTGCCGCCGAGATCGCCGACCCGATCGGGCGCAAAGCGGTCGCCGCGGGCTGGATGCTCGTCGCGGGGGTCGTCCTCGCCGCCTTCAACTTCCGCACCGCCGTCACCAGCGTCGGCGCGATCCTCGCCGAGATCCGCGGCGGCCTCGGCATGTCAGAAGCCCTGGCCGGGCTCCTCACCACCCTCCCGGTGCTCGCGTTCGCCGGGCTCGGGGCGTTCGCCCCGCGCCTGGCCCGCCGCTTCGGCCCGCGCCTGCTCCTGACGGGCGCGCTGCTGGTCATGAGCGCCGGGCTCGTGGCCCGCGCGTTCGCCCCGAACACGGCCCTGTTCCTGCTGTTCAGCCTGTTCGCGCTGGCCGCGGGCGCGATCGGGAACGTGGCGGTCCCGGTGATCGTGAAGCGCTACTTCCCGACCCGCATCGGGGTCATGACCACCGCGTACTCGACGACGCTCGCGGTCGGCACGGCGGTCGCGGCGGCGTCGACGGCCCCGATCGAGCACCTGTCGGGGGACTGGCGGATCGCGCTCGCGGCGTGGGCGCTGCCGGCGCTCATCGCGATCGTGCCGTGGCTGCTGTGGCGTCCGGCCGCGGCCGCGGCGGGCGCGAACCCGGTCGCGCACCTGCACGGGGTGCGCCGCTCGCGGCTGGCGTGGATGATGCTGCTGATCTTCGGCGCGCAGTCGGCGATCGCGTACATCCTCATGGGCTGGACGACGACGATCCTCACCGCCGACGGGATGTCGGCGGCCGCAGCCGGGTCGATGCTGGGCCTGCTCACGCTGGTGCAGATCCCGGTGTCGGTGGTCGTCCCGATCCTCACGGTCCGCTGGGGCCCGCGCCCGACGTTCCTGGTGCTCGTCGCCTGCTACCCGCCCGCGCTCGCGGGCCTGTGGCTCGCCGGGGGCGGCCCGCTGACGTGGCTGTGGATCGCCTTGTTCGGCATCGGCACCTCGGTGTTCCCGCTGATCCTGACCCTGTTCGGGCTGCGGGCCCGCACGCCGGCCGGGACGAGCGCGCTGTCCTCGTTCGCGCAGTCCGGGGGCTACCTGCTCGCCGGGTCCGGGCCGCTCGCGGTCGGCTGGGTCTACGGGCTCACCGGCTCGTGGTCGGTGCCGTTCGCACTGCTGGCCGTCCTGACGGTGCTGCTGTTCTTCTCCGGCCTGTACGTCACGCGCGAGCGGTACATCGAGGACGAACTGGGACAGTCGAAAACGGGCCAATAGGCGATAGCGCGCAAACGATCCCCCGCAGGCGGGCGCGAACCTGAGCCGTGCCACGATAGTGCTGTGGACCACAGTGCGGTGGAAATCGGGAGGCGATCGTGACCAGCGAGGTGTTGTGGCTGCCGCGCCCTGACGCGGTGGAGACGACGAACATCGGCCGGTTCGGCCAGTGGCTGTCGCGCCGGGAGGAGCGCGACCTCACCTCCTATCCGGCGCTCTGGCAGTACTCGGTGGAGCACCTGCGCCCGTTCTGGGGCGCGGTCTGGGAGTACTTCGGGCTCGGCACCACGGTCCCCGAGCACCGCGTCCTCGCCGACGAGACCATGCCTGACACGGTGTGGTTCCCCGACGAGACCTTCAACTACGCGCGCGCCGTCCTCACCGCCCCCGGCGTCGCCGAGGACGACGTCCTCGTCCGCGCCTACTCCGACACCCGCGACCCGGTCGAGTGGACCCTCGCCGACCTGCGCGAGGCCGTCGCCCGCGCCCGCGCCGGGCTCGTCGCCCACGGGGTCCGCCGCGGCGACCGCGTCGCCGCCTGGATGCCGAACATCCCCGAGACGTTCGCGCTCATGCTCGCCTCCGCGAGTCTCGGCGCGGTCTTCTCCAGCTGCGCCCCCGAGTTCGGCGCCAAGGCCGTCCTCGACCGCTTCGCGCAGATCGAGCCGAAGGTCCTCGTCGCCGTCGACGGCTACAGGTACGGTCCCAAGGCCGTCGACCGCACCGAGGACGTGCGCCGCGTCGTGCGCGGCCTCGAAGGGCTCGGCTCGCTCATCGTCCTGCCGTACCTGAACCCGGACGCCGACACCGAGGGCGAGACCTGGGACCGCTTCTGCGCCTACGACGAAGGCGTCGCGTTCGAGCCCCTCACCTTCGACCACCCGCTCTACATCCTCTACTCGTCGGGGACCACCGGCCTGCCGAAGGCGATCGTCCACTCCCACGGCGGCATGGCGATCGAGCACGCCAAGATGCACTCGCTCCACCACGACCTCGGCGTCGGCGACCGGTTCTTCTGGTACTCCACGACCGGCTGGATGATGTGGAACTACCTGGTGTCCGCGCCGATCGTCGGCGCCGGCGTCGTCCTGTTCGACGGCATGCCCGACCCGGCCGGCATGTGGCGCCTCGTCGAGCGGTCCGGCACCACCTACTTCGGGACCAGCGCGCCGTTCCTCATGGCCTGCCGCGCCCGCGGCATCAAACCCTCCGAAGAGGCCGACCTGTCGAGGCTCCGCGGCATCGGCTCCACCGGCGCGCCGCTCCCGGCGGTCGGCTTCGACTACGTGTACGAGTCCATCAGCCCCACCGCGCAGCTCCAGTCGCTCTCGGGCGGCACCGACCTGTGCACCGGGTTCATCGGCGGCGCCCCCACCGTCCCGGTCTGGCGCGGCGAGCTGTCGTGCCGGTGCCTGGGCGCCGACGTCCAGTCCTTCGACCCCGAAGGGCACCCCGGGATCGGCCGCGAAGGCGAGCTCGTCATCGCCTCCCCGATGCCTTCGATGCCGGTCGGCCTGTGGGGCGACCCGCTCAAGCACCGCTACCGCGACACCTACCTCACCGACTTCCCCGGGATCTGGCGCCACGGCGACTGGATCACCATCACCGAGCGCGGCTCGGCCGTCATCTCCGGGCGAAGCGACGCGACGCTCAACCGCGGCGGGGTCCGCATGGGCACCGCCGAGTTCTACGCCGTCGTCGAGGCCGTCGACGGCGTCGCCGACTCCCTCGTCGTCCACCTCGACGACCCCGGCCAGGACCGCCTCCTGCTGTACGTGGCCCTCAAGGACGGCGCCGAGCTCGACGAGGACCTGCGCCGCCGCATCGTCTCGGCCCTGCGCGAGCAGCTCTCGCCCCGGCACGTCCCCGACGAGGTCCGCCAGGTCCCCGAGGTCCCGCGGACCCTCAGCGGCAAGAAGGTCGAGGTCCCCGTCAAGAAGATCCTCAAAGGCGTCCGGCCCGAGGAGGCCATCGCCCGCGACGCCCTCGCCAACCCCGACGCGCTCCGGTACTTCCTGCGCCCCTGACCGCCCCCGCCTGGGACGAGTGGAACTCGGAGTGACGTGGGGCCACTGGTAGCCCGATTTCCTTCTGCGGCAAGGGAATTCAAATGGGTGTGTGCGCGATCGCAGACGTGCGGTCGTTAGTATCTTTCGTGTCGCCCCGGTCGGTTTCCCCCGTAGCCGCCGGGGCGGCGCTATGCGCTCGGCCCACCCGCGGCCCCTGTGCTCCAATGGTCGGCGTGAACGAAGAGGACGCGATGGAGGTCGGGGTCGGCCCATGGGAGGGACCGCTCCCGCAGGGCGACCGGTACGACCCGGAGCTGCTGCGCGGCGGCGACCGCCGCAACGTGGTCGACGGCTACCGCTACTGGACCCGCGAGGCCATCGTCGCCGACCTCGACGAGCGCCGCCACGACTTCCACGTCGCCATCGAGAACTGGCAGCACGACTTCAACATCGGCACCGTGGTCCGCAACGCGAACGCGTTCCTCGCCGCCACGGTCCACATCGTCGGCAAGCGCCGCTGGAACCGCCGCGGCGCCATGGTCACCGACCGCTACCAGCACGTCGAGCACCACGCCACCGTCGAGGACTTCACCGCCTGGGCCCTCGACGAGGGCCTCGCCGTCGTCGGGATCGACAACCTCCCCGGCTCCGTCCCCATCGAGACGGCCTCCTTGCCGCGCAAGGCGGTCCTGGTCTTCGGCCAGGAGGGCCCCGGACTGTCCGAACCGGTCCGCGAGGCCTGCTCCATGGTCTGCTCGATCACCCAGTTCGGATCGACGCGCTCGATCAACGCCGGCGTCGCCAGCGGGATCGCCATGCACGCGTGGGTGAGGGAACACGTGTTCGGACAGCGGCCGCAAGCCTGACTCCTGATCGTCCAGTGTCGGATACCTGACGCTTCCCTGGGGCCGGAGGGGGCGATGCGCCTACATTGAGCCAAGGGAACGTGACTTGGGGTAAGCTCGCCGGTGTCATAAGCGAATAGGTTATTCCGCTGGTAGATAGGCGGAGTCGGGCAAAAGTGGAACGATGTCGTTACACTGATCCCCGGCGATCGGCCCCTCGGATCACGCCGTTGGAGCCCATCACAAAACTGAAAGCCGAGTCATACTCGTACGGTAGACTCGTGCCAGCCTGCGCCAGACGAACGATCGGCCAGGACCCTTTGACGGGAGGGGTGAGGATGTTGAAGAAGATTCTGACCTGGGGCGGACTTGCGTTCCTAGTATTCTTTGTAGCTTTCCGACCCGATGAGGCCAGCGGCGTCGTCGGTTCCCTGGCGGGCGGAATCCTCGATGCCGCAAACGGTTTCGCGGCGTTCTTCACGAACCTCGTGACCTGATGTCGGCGGATCGATGACCGGTTCCGGTGCAGGCGGCTCGGGGGACAAGAAGGACACCGAGCCGCTGGAGCCCCCCAGTCCGCGCGCCCCCTCCGACGGCCCCGCTCCGGGCGCCGAGTCCCCCACGCGCGAGTTCCAATTTCCTCCGGGCGTCTCGACCGGAGCCCCCGCAACGGCCGCCGGAGACATAGACGGCGTCCGCTTCGACGACAGTCCCGCCGGCGGCCTGCTCTCCGGCGTGCGCGCCCCCGCGGTCCCCGACGTCCCGTCCCCGATCTCCGCCCGCTACCTCTTCCCGACCGAGAAGTACCGCGGCGAATGGCGCCGCCACTGGGTGCACCTCATGCCCTGGTACGTCATCGGCACGCTCTCGACCTTCATCATGGGCCTCGCCTCCGGCATGCTCACGAAGTGGGACAACGAGAACCGCGACACGGCCCTGTCCGTCACCGTCATCGTGTGGCTGCTCATCCTCGGCTTCGTCGGCTGGAAGATCCTCGACTGGTACATGGACCGGTTCATCCTCACCAACAAGCGCATCATGCTGATCCAGGGGGTCATCACCCGCTCGGTCGCCATGATGCCGCTCGGCCGCGTCACCGACATGAAGTACTCGCAGACGCCGATGGGCCGGATGCTCAACTACGGCGAGTTCATCATCGAGTCGGCCGGCCAGGACCAGGCGCTGCGGAACGTCCCGCACCTGCCGAACCCCAACGAGCTCTACCTCCAGATGTGCGAGGAGATGTACGAGCCCGAGGCCGTCGACGAGCGCATGGCCGAACCCGAGGAGGACCTCATCCCCGAAGAGGAGCCCGCCGTCCCGTCGAAGACCGACGGCACCTGACCCCCGAATCCCGACCGTCACGACCGCACCCGCCGGCACTCCCGGCGGGTGCTTCGCGTCACAAGGGCGATGACGGGCGTCTCGTGGCATGAATCCGGGAGGCGGCGGGTTGCACCTACTTCGTATACTCGCCTTTGCACGAACCCTCGGTTGCCGATGACACCCATCTTTTGGCAGAATTCCGCCCTGCGGGGCAACTTTCCACCGGGGGTATGTCGTCTGTTGTTCGACCCCCCCAGGGAGACGCGTGAGCGAGGTCAAATCGTCTCAGGACGAGGAGTTCCGCGAGTACGTGGCGGCGCGCTCAGCCGCGCTGCACCGTGCGGCGTATCTTCTGACGGGGAACTGGGCGACAGCGGAGGACCTGGTGCAGACGACGTTGACGAAGACCTACCTGGCGTGGAGCCGGATCAGGACGACTGATTCGATCGACGCCTACGCCCGCCGCATCCTCTACAACACGAACGCCTCCTGGTGGCGCAAGCGGTCCAACCGCGAGAAGCCCACCGAGGTCTTCGAGGACCGGGCCGACCTCTCCCGCGACTTCACCGAGCACTCGGCCGTCCGCGACGCCATGTGGCGGCATATCTCGGCCCTCCCCAAGCGCCAGCGCGCGGTCCTCGTCCTCCGCTACTACGAGAACCGCTCCGACGCCCAGATCGCCGAGATCCTCGGCATCTCCATCGGCACCGTCAAGAGCCAGGCCTCCCGCGCCCTCGCGGGCATGCGCAAGCGCCTCGGCACGCCCGCCTCCGCGCTGGGCGTCTCCATGGAACGGAGGGAGGCTGCGTGAACGGGGACATCGAGGCCCTCCTGCGCAGCGGGCTGGCCGAGCAGGCCGAGCGCGCGCCCACCGCGGTCGAGGACCCGGCCCTGGCCGACCTCGCCATCGCCGGCGCCCACCGCATCCGCCGCCGCAG
>NZ_QFRW01000266.1 GCF_003265355.1 Glycomyces dulcitolivorans
GCCGATCCGCGGCCGCCCCCCTGCGGCTGCGGCGGCTGCTGCCGGCCCTGCTGCGGTCCGCCGCCCCACCCGTAATCGGGCTCGCGCGAGCCGCCGCCGGAGGCGCTCCCGTAGGCGCGTCCCTGTCCGGCGGCGCGGCCCTGCGGACCGCCCTCCTCGGGCGGCGGGGCGGGGCGGTAACCGTAGTCGCTCATGCTCAACCATCCACGTGCTGTGTAACCCCAGCCGGGGCTTGCCGGTCGGCCCGGTGCCGCCGGAGGGGTGGCCGCCCTCTCAGGGCGCTCCGGCAGACCGGCGTTCGCAAAGGTCTACATCCCGGCGTGGGGGGTGGCCGGACGCCTCGCAGTTTCGCACACCGAATCTGAGAGGACTCTGCTAGATCGATCAGTGGGCCCGAGCCTATCGGATGTATGTGGCTCTGAACAGGGCGCGGACCCGCGCCTTGACGTGATCTACACCTGCCGTTAGGGTTACTGTGATGTATCGGCCCGATACATCGAGCAGTTAGATCGCCGTGTGAAGGGAGTGACGAGATGTTGGAGCTGGCGATTCTGGGGCTCTTGCACGAGTCCCCGATGCACGGCTATGAACTGCGCAAACGCCTCCTGGCACTGTTGGGGGCCATCCGGGCCGCGTTCAGCTACGGCTCGCTGTACCCGACGCTCAAGCGGATGCGACTGCGCGGCCTCATCGTCGAGGAGACCCCCGCGGGGGCCGCGGAACCCAAGGGCGCCAACGGACGTGCCGCGGCGGAGAAGCCGCTGCTGAGCGGCCGCAGGGCCCGGAAGGTCTACCGGCTCACACCCGAGGGCAAAGAGCATTTCTCGCAGCTCATGGCCGACGCGGGCCCCGAGTCCGCCGACGAGGCCCTGTTCGGGGTCCACTTCGCCTTCTTCTCCCGGACCGACCCCGCCACCCGCCTCCGCATCCTGGAGGCGCGCCGCCGCCGCGTGGAGGAGCGCCGCGAGCGCATCCGCGAGGCGCTGGCCCGCACCGCCGAGCGGCTCGACGCGTACGGCCTCGAACTGCAGCGCCACGGCCTGGAAACCGCCGAGCGCGAGGTTCGCTGGCTCAACGAGCTCATCGCCACCGAGGAGGGCCGCGGCCCGCGGCAGCGCAACGACTTCGGCGATCCCGTCGCCGGACCGGAAGGGCCCCAGGCCCTCCCGGAACAGGGAACACCCGATCCGGCTGCGAGTGCCGGAGACCCAAATAAACAAGGCAAAGGAGGCATGCGCGATGGGTAAGCTGCGCGTAGCCATTGTCGGCGTGGGCAACTGCGCCTCTTCGCTGGTCCAAGGCGTCGAGTACTACCGGGACGCGGCGCCCGAGGACCGGGTGCCCGGCCTCATGCACGTCCAGTTCGGCGACTACCACGTGAACGACATCGAGTTCGTCGCCGCGTTCGACGTCGACGCGAAGAAGGTCGGCCAGGACCTCTCCAGCGCGATCAGCGCCTCGGAGAACAACACCATCCAGTTCGCCGAAGTGCCGCCGACCGGCATCCCCGTCCTGCGCGGCCCGACCCACGACGGCTTGGGCCAGTACTACACCGAGATGGTCACCGAGTCCTCCGAGGAGCCCGTCGACGTCGTCGCGGCCCTGAAGGACGCCAAGGCCGACGTCGTCGTCTGCTACCTGCCGGTCGGCTCGGAGAAGGCCGCGAAGTTCTACGCGCAGGCCTCCATCGACGCCGGGTGCGCGTTCGTGAACGCCCTCCCGGTGTTCATCGCCTCCGACCCCGAATGGGCGCAGAAGTTCACCGACGCCGGCATCCCGATCGTCGGCGACGACATCAAGTCGCAGGTGGGCGCCACCATCGTGCACCGCGTGCTGGCGAAGCTGTTCGAGGACCGGGGCGTGCGCCTGGACCGCACGTACCAGCTGAACTTCGGCGGCAACATGGACTTCATGAACATGCTGGAGCGCACCCGCCTGAAGTCGAAGAAGATCTCCAAGACCCAGTCGGTGACCTCCCAGATCCCGCACGAGATGCTCGGCGCGGACGTCCACATCGGCCCGTCGGACCACGTGCCGTGGCTGACCGACCGCAAGTGGGCGTACATCCGCTTGGAGGGCACCACCTTCGGCGACGTGCCGCTCAACGCGGAGCTGAAGCTCGAAGTGTGGGACTCCCCGAACTCGGCGGGCGTCATCATCGACGCGGTGCGCGCCGCGAAGATCGCGATGGACCGCGGCCACGGCGGCCCGGTCGAGTCGGCGTCGAGCTACTTCATGAAGTCGCCGGCCAAGCAGTTCTCCGACGAAGAGGCCCGCGTCTCCGTCGAGAACTTCATCGCCGGACTGTAGGCGACTGCGTTTCATCACGACACTGCTTCACGAACGGGGGCTCCGATGCTGAAATCGGAGTCCCCCTTGGTGTTCAAGGGAGATATCCTCGGACGATGCGCACCGACGGGCACGTCCGAAACCTGGCCGGCAACCGCCGGTTCCGGCATCTGCTGGCGGTGCGCCTCACCTCCCAGGTCGCCGACGGCATGTTCCAGGCCTCCCTGGCGCTGTCGGTGTTCTTCAACCCCGCGCTCGGCGAGGCGAACGACCCGTTCCGGTACGCCGCCGCCGTCGCGCTCCTCCTCGGCCCCTACTCGCTCCTCGGCCCGTATGTCGGCACCGTCCTCGACCGGTTCAGCCGCCGCAACCTCATCGGCGGCGCGAACCTGGTGCGCGCCGCCCTCATGGTCGTCATCTGCCTGACGCTGCCCGGCGGCTTCAACTGGACGTGGGTCCTGTGCGCCATGGTCGTCCTGGCCGCCAACCGGTTCGTGCTCGCCGGCCTCGCCGCCGCCCACCCGCAGGTCGTCCCGCCCCAGGACCTCGTCACCGCGAACTCGCTCGCCTCGACCCTCGGCGCCCTCGCCTACGGCCTCGGCCTCGCCACCACCGGCATCGCCAAACTCGCCGACTCCGACGTCTCCTACTCCATGCTCGCCTTCGCCGCCGGGTGCGGCTACCTCGCCTCGGCGCTGATCGTGCGGGCCGTCTTCAAACGGAACGCCCTGGGCCCCACCGAGGACGAGGCCCTCCCCGGCGGACTGTGGCGCGGCGTCGCCGCCACCACCGCCGGGATGGTCGCCGGATTCAAGTACCTCGGCCGCCGCCGCGGACCCGCCCTGGTGATGGCGGTCCAAGGGCTGCACCGGTTCCTGTACGGCATCGTGTTCATCGTCGCCATCGCCCTGTTCATGGGCTTCTTCTGGGACCCCGAATCCGACCCGTCCCGCACCACCACGATCACCTGGCTCCTCGTCCTGGCGATCCTCGGCAACGTCGGCGTGCTCGCCGCCGCGATCGTCACCCCCCGCGCGACCCGCGTGTGGGGCCCGCGCAACTGGGTCGTCGTCCTCATGGCCCTGTGCGCCGTCGTCGTCGGCGCCATCGCCGCCACCATGATCCCCGTCATGTTCGCCGTCGCCGTCCTCTTGATCAACATCGCCTCCCAGGGCCTGAAGATCACCGTCGACACCGCCATCCAGCGCGGCGTCGAGGACGCCTACCGCGGCCGCGTGTTCTCCGTCAACGACACGGTCTACAACGTCGGCTACCTCGCGGGCCTCTTCGCCGCCGCGATGCTCGTCCCCGCCGACGGCTACGCCCCCGGCACCCTCTGGGGCGTCGTCGCCGCCTACGCGCTGATCTGCGTCGGATACGCCTACCTCGCGCGAGACGCCGCCCCGTACGATGCTGAATCATGGAGCCCAGCCGCCCCGCGAACCCAGCCGAAGCCGAGCACGAGCCGGTAGCCTCCAGCCCCTTCCGCTCCACGCCCCCCTGGGAGCGCGGCAGCGGATGGAAGCGCGGACTCGCCGGCCTGGGCGCGGTGGTCCTCACCGCCGGGTCGATCGCCGGCGTCGCCTGGCTCGCGTTCCGCGACGGCGACGGCGACGGCGAGGGCGGCGACACCGGCGAGGTGATCTCCGAGCGCTGCAACATCACCGAGGCCGACGACGTCGGCGCCGGAGCCGACCCGCTCGAACCCGCGGCCCCGGCCGAGCGCTCCCTCGCGGTGATCCAGACGAACTACGGCGAGATCGCCGTGATGCTCTGGGGCGATCTCGCCCCGTGCGGCGTCGACGCGTTCACGCACCTCTCGGCGACCGGCTTCTACGCCAACCACGAATGCGACCGGCTCACCACGCAGGCGGTCGACCCGACCGCGGTCCTGCGCTGCGGCAGCCCCGGGCACGAACCGGACTCCGACGACTCGTACGGCCCGGGCTGGCGCTTCGAGGCCGAGACCGGCATGGCCGGCAACGACGTCGCCGACGTCCTCGCGCTCGTCACCGACGACCGGGGCCGCGCGGGCAGCGCGTTCGCGCTCATCCGCGGCGCGGCCGTCCCGACCGCGGGCGTGAGCGTCATCGGCGGGATCGTCGACGGCTACGAGGTCCTCGACCAGATCGCGGCGCTCTCCGACACCGTCGAGTTCGACGACGCCCCGCCCGTCCCCGTCGAGATCTGGGGGATCACCGTCACCGAGCTCTCGGACCTGCCGAGCGGACCGGACACGGTCGGCGAGACCCCTCCGGGAACCGCGACCCCGTCGGGGACACCGACCGGCACGCCTTCGGGAACCCCGGCCGGGACCCCCACGGGCACCGCGACGCCGACCGACGGCACCACCGGAGGCCGGGACTAGTCCTCGTTTTCCTTACCGGGGCTGTTGCGCTTGGCGTACTTGTCGACGTACTCCTGGCCCGTCAGGCGCCGGATCGCGTCCATGACCTCGTCGGTGACCGCCCGGATCACCACCCGGTCGTTCTCCATGCCCTTGTAGCGGGTGAAGTCCAGCGGCTTGCCCACCCGCACGCCCACCGGCGCCACGCGCGGCCGCGACTCCCCGATCGGCAGGACCTTCTCGGTGCCGATCAGCCCGATCGGGACCACCGGCGCCCCCGACGCCAGCGCCAGGCGCGCCACCCCGGGCTTGCCGCGGTACAGGCGCCCGTCGGGCGAGCGGGTCCCCTCGGGGAAGATCGCGAAGACGCGGCCCTCTTCGAGGACTTCGAGGGACGGCTCCAGGGCGGAGGCGCTCTTGCGCCCGCCGGAGCGGTCGACGGCGACCTGGCCGAGGGCCTTGACGGTGGAGGAGATGAGCTTGCCCTTGAGGCCCGCGCCGGTGAAGTACTCGATCTTCGCCATGGTCGCGATGTGCCGCTTCGTGGTCAGGCCCAGGAAGTAGTGGTCGGCGACGGAGAGGTGGTTGGACGCCAGGATCACCGGCCCGGTCTCGGGGATGTTCTCTTTCCCGTCGATCCATGGCCTGTACACCAGTTTGACGGCCGGCGCGGCCGTCCATTGCAGCGTCTTGTACAGCACCGTGTTCAGCTCTCCAGTGGTCTCACCCTAGGGACGGGTCGGCACAATTATGGCTCGCGAACCGCAAAAGGCGAAACCCGCGAGCCGTCGGATCCCAGAAGACCACAGCGGCCCCGCCAGGAAGGCAGGGCCGAGTCTATGGCATTCGGCATCCCTACAGGTACTGACCGGGAGGGTGGTCGCGGTCGTCACCGCGCGCCGCGCGCTCGGCCATGACGGCCCTCAGCTGCGGCGGGAGATCGCTGCCGGCGGGCAGGGCCTTGAGTTCGCCGCCGCGCATCTGGTCGAGCTGGAGTCGGGCGGCCATCTGCTGGGCGACGAGCGCGGCCTGGATGCCGTGGAAGAGTCCTTCGAGCCAGCCCACGAGCTGGGCCTGCGCGATGCGCAGTTCGGCTTCGGTGGGGATCTCGTCGGCGCTGAACGGCAGGGAGAGGCGTTCGAGCTCGTCGCGGAGCTCGGGGGCGAGGCCGGTCTCGAGTTCGGCGATGGAGCGGGCGTGGATGTCGCGCAGGCGCTGGCGGCCCTTCTCGTCGAGTTCGGCGGCGCGGACCTCTTCGAGGAGCTGCTTGATCATGGAGCCGACGCGCATGACCTTGGCGGGCTCGTGGACGAGCCGGGTCGGGTCGGTCTCGTAGGGGTCGTCGTGGTCGTCGTCGGGCTCGGCGGCCTTCGCGGGCTTGGCGGTGGCGACCGGGTTGCCTTCGGCGTCGACGATGAGCAGTTCGTCTCCGGTCTCGTCGCGGTCCGGTTCGGTGTTCGCTTCGCTCATGGTCGGTGTGACCCCGCAGTCGTGTCGGTGGTGGCTTCTGCTTTCCCTTGCTTCGAGCCTAACGCGGGAACCCCCGGGGGTGTTCCCGCTCGCCATCCCGGCCCCGGATAGCGAAAAAGCCCGGCGGTCGAAACCTCCGGGCCTTTGCGGTGCGCGAGGGGGGACTTGAACCCCCACGTCCTTACGGACACTGGCACCTGAAGCCAGCGCGTCTGCCATTCCGCCACTCGCGCGAGTGTGGGACTTGCAACGCGGGCAATAGTACCTTGCTGGTCCGGGGCCTCTCAACGGGGTATTCCCCGCGTTGAGGCCGGGGCCACTACAGGAGGGTGCGGACGCGGCCGACGGGTTCGCCGCCGCCGAGGACCTCGGGCCAGGTGAGGGCGTCGATCTCGGGTTTGGCCGAGAGCGGGACGTCGAGGCCGGCGATGGTGGTGAGGGCGCGGAGCGCGACGGGCATGGAGGCGCGTCCGGCGCCGTCGTCGATCTTGACGGCGACCGCGCCGACGCCGGGTGCGGCGACGACGTGGAAGCCTTCGGCGCCGCCTTTGGCGAGGAGGCCGGGGACGGCGGTCATGGACCGGTTGTCGGGTCCGCGGGTGCCGTCGACGAGGCGGGGGTGGGCGCGCATGGCGTCGGCGACGCGCCGTTCGGGGGTGCCTTCGGGGGCTTCGACGAAGCGGGTGAAGGCGCGGGCGATGCCGTTGAGGGACACGGCGAGGACGGGTGCGCCGCAGCCGTCGACGCCGACGTGCTCGACGGTCTCGCCGGTGAGTTCTTCGACGGTGGCGGTGATGAGCTCCTGGAGGGGGTGCTCGGGGTCGCGGTAGGTGGCGAGGTCCCAGCCGGCGGCGGCGCAGGCGGCGAGCATCCCCGAGTGCTTTCCGGAGCAGTTCATGTAGACGCGCTTGGGTTCGGGTCCGTCGGCGGCGATGACGGCGTTGCGGGCGTCGGGGCTGCTGGGCAGGTCGGGCGGGCACTGGAGGTGGTCCTCGGTGAGGCCGGCGTGGGCGAGGACGGAGCGGACGCGTTCGAGGTGGAACGGTTCGCCGCGGTGGCTGGCGGCGGCGATGGCGAGGTCGGCCTCGGAGTCGGGCTCCCATCCGGCGCGGAGCATGGCGAGGGCCTGCATGGGCTTGTTGGAGGAGCGGGGGAACACCGGGGAGTCGGCGTCGCCGATCGAGGCGGCCGGGTTGCCGGTGGGGTCGGTCACGGCCACGCTGCCCCGGTGGAAGCTCTCGGCGAATCCGGACCTGACGACTTGGGCGACGGGCTCGCCGCCGCGGTACGAAGCACTCATACTGCGAGGCTAGCCGGGCGGCTAGAGGCTCGCGGCCTGATCGCCCGTGATGAGGCGCACGTCCGGATCGGCGACGGCGGACCGTTTCACCATGGCGAGCGCGATCTGGCCGAGCTCGTAGTGCTGGACGGCGGTGCCGATGTATCCGACCTCTTTGTCGCCCAGGGACACCGGAGTGCCGTTGGCGGGCGGGTGCTCGTCGGTGCCGTCGAGGTGGAGCATGACGAGGCGCCGCGGGGGCTGGCCGAGGTGGTGGACCTTGGCGACGGTCTCCTGTCCGCGGTAGCAGCCCTTGTCGAGGTGGACGGCGTTGGCGAGCCAGTGGGCGACCTCGTGGGGGACGGTCTTCTCGTCGGTGTCGATCCCGAAGCGCGGCAGCTTGGCCGCGATGCGGAGGGCGTTCCAGGCCCAGGTGCCGGCGAGGGAGACCCGGTGGGCGCCTTCGAGGATCGAGGCGAGTTCGGCGCGGGGCGTGAGCTGGTCGAACGTGCCGGGGCGCAGGGAGTCGGTCCGGCGGATCCAGCCGTTGGGGAGGGCGGTGCCGGGGTGGACGGCGGTGGGGACCTTGAGGATGTCGCGGGCGACGAACTTCGGGACCGGGACCGGCTGGACCTCGGGGCCGCGGGCGAGCGCGTCGTCGGATTCCGAGGCGTCGACCTGCAGGCCGGTGTAGGTGACCAGGGCCCAGTCGGGGGTCTCGTCCCTGATGTCGACCTCGGTGCGGAACTTCATGAGCTCCAGGTACTTCAGGAGCGCCTCGCCGCGGCCGGGCTCGGTGTCGAGCCAGGTGGTGGCGCCGTCGTCGTAGACGTTGGCGTGGTGCTCGACGCGCCCGGTCGGGGAGAGGATCAGCGTCTCGGTGCCCTCGTGCGGCTTGAGGCTGGTGAGGTGCTGGGTGGTGAGGGAGTGCAGCCAGGTGAGGCGGGCCTCGCCGGTGACCGAGATGACGTCGCGGTCGGAGCGGTCGAAGAGGGCGCCGGACTCGATCGCGGTCCGCTGCTCCTTGAGCGGCCCGCCGTAGTGCCAGGCGGTGCGGCCCTCGGCGGTGGCGACGGCGCCGGGGGCGGTCAGGAGCGGGGACGGTTCGATCACGGTCATGCGTGCTTCTCCAGGCATTCGGCGCAGGTCCCGAACAGGGCGACGTGGCCGACGTCCATGACGAATCCGGTGGCGTCGGCGACCTCCTTGCGCGCGTTGGCGAACATCGAGGGATCGACTTCGGTGATCCGGCCGCAGCGGTGGCACACCAGGTGGGCGTGGCCGCGGTCGCCGGACAGGTGGTAGGTGGGGGCGCCGTGGGAGAGGTGGGTGTGCGAGACGAGCTGGAGCTCTTCGAGGAGGTCCAGGGTGCGGTAGACGGTCGTGATGTTCACGCCTTCGACCTGGTCGCGGATGCGCTCGTGGATCCGTTCGGGGGTGGCGTGCCCGAGGGCGCGGACCGCCTCCAGGACCAGCTGCCGCTGCGCGGTCATGCGCAGGCCCCTGGAGCGCAGCACCGCGGCCAGTTCGGTCTCGGCCTCGGCTTCGGTGGGCATGTCTGCATGGTACTGCGCCGGGCGCTCGCCGGATCGCGACGCCGCGGGGAGCACAATGAGCGCATGGCATTGGTAACCGCAGTACTGCACCGCGGCGTCGTCGACTCCGACGCGCCGCTCCTTTGCGCCGACGACCTCGGAGTCCTCCGCGGCGACGGCGTGTTCGAGACGATCAACGTGCGCGGCGGGGCCGCGTTCCTGCTCTCGGAGCACCTCGACCGGATGGCGAACTCGGCGCGGCGCATGGAGTTCGAGCTGCCCGCGAAGGCCGAGCTCGCCGAGCTGGCCGAGCAGGCCCTGGTCGCGTGGCGCGAGCGCGCCGAGGGCGAGGGCGCGCTGCGCCTGGTCGCCACCCGCGGCCGCGAGCACGGCGGCCCGCCCACGGTCTACGCCACGGTCGATCCCGTTCCGCGCGAGCGCATCCTGCCGCGGCGCGACGGGCTGCGGATCGCCACGGCGACCCTGGGGGTGAATGCCGATGCGCGGGGCGACGCCCCGTGGCTTCTAGGCGGGGTGAAGGCGCTCTCGTACGCGTCGATGATGGCGGTGACCCGCTGGGCGAAGACCCAGGGCGCCGACGACGCCCTGTGGGTCTCGGCCGACGGGTTCGCCCTCGAAGGCCCGACCTCGTCGCTCCTGTGGCTCGAAGGCGACACGATCTGCACGACCCCGACGTCGGCCGGGATCCTTCCGGGGACGACGAGCGCGTACCTGCTGGAGCAGGCGCCGAAGGCCGGCCTGAAGACCGCCGAGAAGCTGATCTCGGTGGGGGACTTGAAGAACGCCGAGGCGGCGTGGCTCAGCTCCTCCGTCCGAGGTGTGGCCTTCATCACTCAGATCGACGGCGAGGTGGTCGCGCAGCGCCCGGACATCACGGCTGAGCTGGACAAACTCGCCGGATTCGAAGTGCCTTCGTAACGGTTGGGCATCGTTTCCCAGGTTCTTCCCAGGCTCGCCACAGGCTCCGCTCAGAGACGGTCCTCATAGTAATGAGTGTTCCGGTCACGCCGACAAGCCAATCGGAGGGACATGGGCAGTCTTCCAGGAGGCACGGAACAATCCGGGGGCACAAGCCGGTAAGGGCAATCGGGCACAGCCCTACCGGTGCCAATGAAAAGTGGAGCTCCTCCACTTTATCGGGGCCGCAGCGAATGGGCAAGCGCTGCGGCCCCATTAACGTGTCACAGGACCGACACGAAACCGTATCGGCGGCAGTCATACTGCGGTGCCGCCAGCGAAGACGCCGCCCCCATTCAGGCGGGACTCAGGCCAGGACCTTCCCCGGATTGAGGATGCCGAGCGGGTCGAGCGCCGCTTTCAGCCGCCGCTGCACCGCCAGATTCACCGGGTCGACCTCCTTCGCGAGCCAATCGCGTTTGAGCAGTCCCACCCCGTGCTCGCCGGTGATGGTGCCGCCCATGGCAAGCGCCATCTCCAGGATCTCGTCGAACGCCGCCCGCCCCGCGGCGAGGGACGCCGGGTCCTCGGGGTGCACGATGATGTTCGGGTGCAGGTTCCCGTCCCCCGCATGGGCGATGACCCCGATGACGACCCCGTGCTTCTCCGCGGCGGCCTGCACGCCGTCGAGGGCCTCGGCCAGGCGGGCGCGCGGGACCGCGACGTCGTCGACCAGGACCGTCCCCAGCTTCTCCATGGCGTGGTAGGCGCTGCGCCGCGACTCCAGGAGCGCGTCGGCCTCCTCCGCGTCGGTCGCCCGGTACACCTCGGTCGCACCCGCTTCGCGGCACAGCGCCTCGATCACGATGAGCTCGTTCTCGGGGTCGGTGTCGGCGGCGACCAGCAGCATCGCGGCCGCCTCGGTCGGCAGCCCCATGGGCCGCAACGCCTCCAGGGCCCGCAGGTGGACGTTGTCGATGAGTTCGAGCAGGCTCGGCTGCTTCCCCGCGGCCATGATCGCGGTGACCGCGCGCCCGGCGTCGGCGGTCGTGTCGAACACCGCCGCGAGCGTGAGCCGCTGCGCCGGAACGGGTGAGAGCTTCACCGTCGCCTCGGTGATGATCCCGAGCGTCCCCTCCGAGCCGCAGAACAGCCGCACCAGGTCGTACCCGGCGACGCCCTTCGCGGTCCACCGCCCGCACCGCATGACCTCCCCCGAGGCGAGCACCACTTCGAGGCCGAGCACGTACTCCGGGGTCGTCCCGTACTTGACGCAGCACATCCCGCCCGCGGCGGTCGCGATGTTCCCGCCGATCGTGGAGATCTGCCACGACCCCGGGTCGGGGCTGTACCGCAGCCCGAACTCCTTGGCGGCCTGCGAGATCGCGGCGTTGAGGACCCCGGGCTGGACGACCGCGAGCCGGTCGACCGGGTCGATGGCGATGATCCGGTCCATCCCCGAGACGTCGAGCAGCAGCGCGCCGTCGACGGCGGTCGCCGCTCCGGCCAGGCCCGTCCGGGCCCCCTGCGGCACGACCGGCACTCCGAGCTCGGCGGCGATGCCGACCGCGGCACTGACCTCTTCGGTCGAGCGGGCCCGCACGAGCGCGGCCGCCCGCCCGGGCGGCACCAGGGCGGCGTGGTCGGTCGAGTGCGCGGCCAGGACGTCCGGGTCGGTGACGGGCGCCAGGCCGGCGGCCTCCAGTGCGGGGATCAGATCGCTCATGCCCCGATTGTCGCTCACCGGCCGACCGCCCCGATCCGCGGAGGATCGTAGATCCTATAGGAAACAGGATCTCTGTCGCGCGGCTACGCCAGCGGGTCGATGTCGACGATCCCGCGCACGATCTCGGCGAGCGCCTCGACCCGCTCGATGCCCTCCTCCTGGGAGGACGAGCCGCCGGTGAGGATCGCGATCTCGATCGGGGCGTCGGTGTCGCCGGCGACGACGCCGATCGAGTTGACGACCCACTCCCCGCCCATGGCGTCGCGCGTGTCCCAGCCGTTCTTCATCCACACGGTCTCGCCGTCGGCGGCCGCCGCGGACACGCCCCACTGCTGGAAGTCCGCGAGGTCGCCCATGAGCGAGCGCGCGTACTCGGTCTGCTCGGCGTCGAGGACGCCCGCGTCCTCGTACAGCGCGATCTCCAGCACCCGCAGCTGGTCGATCGCCGTCGTCTGGGTCTTCCCCCACTGCTCGGTCTCGTTCGGGTTCGTGTTCTCCAGCCCGAAGTCGATGTGCGCCTGGCGGATCGCGGCGTGCCCGTCGTCGAACGGCCCGCCGTAGAGGACGTCGTTCGTCGCGTCGTTGTTCGACTCGCGGATCATCAGCTCGGCCCGGTCCAGCAGCCAGTCCGGGACCTCGTCGAGCGTCCCGTACTCCTCCAGGAGCATCGTGAGGATCTCGACCTTCACCACCGACGCCGTGTCGTACTGGACCTCGCCGTCGTAGTCCAGCCGGAACACGCTGTCGTCCACCGCGACCGCCGCGTAGAAGTTCTCGTCGTCCTCTTCGGCCAGGTACGCGGCCACCTGCTCGTCGAGCATCGTTTGGAGCTGGGCCTGCGCGGCCTCCAGCATCTCCTCTTCGGACGGCTGGAGCGAGGAGCTCTCCAGGTCCTCGGCCTGCGAGCCGGGGAGGCTCTCGTCGGAGGACCCGCCGGAGCCGCCGTCGTCACGGCCGGAGCTCACGATGAAGATCACCGCCGCGACGAGCACGGCGATGCCGGGGACGGCGAGGTAGGGCCAGAGCCGCCGCGAGGCGGCGTGTTTCGAGGTCACTGCTGGGAACCTGACTCTTCAAAAGGCGGGGGTGTGAACGAGTTGCTGCGGCCCACGCTAAAGCAGCCGCGGAAGCGACCACAAGCAGGGTCAATCGTGAGTTCCGTAACGGTTGCGCATCGGTGCGTGCGCAGGCCGCCCGGCCCCGGACCCCCGCTGCCGGGCCCTCAATGATCCCTCGTCCCGCCCGCCTCGACCAGCGTCGCCCGTCACTGCGGAACCGTCCGCACCAGCCGAAACCGCGCACGGCACGACGAAGCGCCCGCCGTCCAGGCGGGCGCTTCATGTCAAGCCTTGTTCAGTTCCGGCGGGGCCGTGAGGCACTGGTCCGGGCGTTCGGTGTGGGACCTGGGGAGGAAATGACCATCAACGAGTGCCCGAGCCGCAGTGCCTCACGGAGACTCCACCGTGCCGCGCCTCGACTGCCCTGAGGACAGCGCGATCGAAGACAGGTCGGACTGACGGCTCGCGAGCGAGGCCGGGACCGCCTTCGAAGGCTCCGGCCGCCTTGTGCGGCGGACCGGTTCGGGGCCGGTGAAACACCGGGCCGCCCGCTGCCGCTCGCGCCGGTTCCGCACCCGCCCGCCCGGACAGGAAGCCGGGGAGCCGTGCGGGGAACCGGACGCGGCGGCCGACAGCGGCGCCGGGGTCTTGAAGGCGACGGCCGTCATGCCGTCGCCCGCTGCTTGAGGAGGGTGCGCGTCACCGCGGCGGCCACGCCGACCAGGCAGATGATCGCGACCAGGGCCAGCAGCCCGTTCGCGCCGTCCGCCACGGCCTTCGGGTCGACCGCGACGACCTCTTCCTCCGCGGCCGGATCGAACACGCCGCCGTCGGCGCCGGGCTCCCCGAACGCGTTGACCTCGTCCTCGACGGACGGCGTCGGCTCGTCCTGGACGGGCTCCTCCGCGTCGGGGCCCTGCTGGGCCGCCGCGTCGTCACCCGACTGCGCGCCTTCGGAATCGCCCTCGCCGCGGTCCTCGTCGTCAGGGGCGGGCAGGTCGTGCGAGTCGGGCTCCTCGTCGGTGCCGGACTCGTTCTCATCGGCCTGCGGCGCGACGACGTGCACCTGCGCGGAGTCGTACTCGGCGAACAGGCCGTGACACTGCGGGACCATCGCGACCTCGGCCGACCGGTTCATCTCGAACACCTGCGTCGAGCCGTCGGAGATGTCGTACACCTCGTCGCCCACGTGCAGTTCGGCGTTCGCGCCGAGCTCGTTCACGTACCGCACCTGCGAGCCCTCCTCGACCGTCAGCTCCGACGCGTCGGGGATCGACGACGCCGAGAGCAGGCCGAGGGTGCCGCAGTCGCCGCTGAAGACGATCTCGCTGCCGGTGCCCGCCTCCGGCTCGTCGGCCGTGGCCATGCTGACCCCGGCCGCACCGCCCGCGGCGATGACCGCCGCGGCCGACAGCGCCGCCAGGCGCGACCGCCGGCGCTGCGAGCGCCGGTCCATGGCCTCCTGGATCGCCGGCGCGATCCGGCCGTCGTTCACCGGGTACGGCAGTGGAGGACGCGTCTGAGCCCGGGACTGGTGACCGAGCTTCGTGGTGTGTCTTCCCATGCCTGCGTCTCTCCAACCGCGATACCGTCTGTGGGTGCGGACCCGATCCACCGCGGGAATCAGGTCTCAACCCCGTTCAACGAACCGGCGGCCGAAAGGTGACGGCCCCGCCCCCGGTCGATTCGCCGGCCGTCCTCATGCGGCACCCTCATGCGGTAGGGCACCGGAACGCGACCGTCCGTAGGATGTGCCCTGAGACAGCACCGAGCGAGACCGCGGGAACCCCATGGTGATCACCGAGCCCGACTCCACCCAGCCCGACCGTGGCGAAGGGCGCGAGCCCGAAGCCGACGCGTCGACCCCCGAGGGCCCCGAGCCCGACACCGGCGGGCAGCCGGAAGAAGGCACGGCCGAGCAGCCGGAAGGCGGCATCGGCGAGCGGCCGGAAGCGGGGACTGACGAGCGGCCGGAAGGGAAGGCCGAGACCGGGGCCGACGACCACGAGCGCTGGCAGCGCTTCGCCTCCGGCGCCACCCCCGCCGCACCCGTCCACGCCGCCCCGCCCGGGCGCCTGCGCCGCGCC
>NZ_QFRW01000267.1 GCF_003265355.1 Glycomyces dulcitolivorans
AGCCTGCCGCCCGCCGCCCTGGCGCGGCTGCTGGCGTCCGCCGCCCTTGCCGCCCTTCGGGTTCGGGCCGCCCTGGCGCCGCTGCCCCTGGCCCCCGCCGCCGGCCTCCGGCTCGTCCTCCAGGCGCATCGTCAGCGAGATCCGCTGCCGGGCCAGGTCCACCGAGACGACCTTGACCTTGACGACGTCGCCGGGCTTGACGATCTCGCGCGGGTCCTCGACGTACCGGTTGGCGAGCGCCGAGATGTGCACGAGCCCGTCCTGGTGGACGCCGATGTCGACGAACGCCCCGAACGCCGCGACGTTCGTCACGGCCCCTTCCAGGAGCATCCCCGGCTTGAGGTCGGAGACCTTCTCGACGCCCTCCTTGAACGCGGCGGCCTTGAACTCCGGCCGCGGGTCGCGGCCCGGCTTCTCCAGCTCGGCGAGGATGTCGGTCACCGTGGGCACGCCGAAGCGGTCGTCGGCGAAGTCGCCGGGCTTGAGCTTGCGGAGCGTCTTCGCGTCGCCGACGATCCCGGCGATCGTGACGCCGGTGGCCGCGATGATCCGCTCGACCACCGGGTACGCCTCGGGGTGGACCGACGAGACGTCGAGCGGGTTGTCCCCGCCCGGCACCCGCAGGAACCCGGCGGCCTGCTCGAACGCCTTGGGGCCCAAACGGGGCACGCTCAGCAGCGCCTTGCGGTCGGGGAAGCGGCCGTGCTCGTCGCGGTAGGCCACGATATTCGCCGCGACCGACTCGCTCAGCCCCGACACCTGCGACAGCAGCGGGACCGAGGCGGTGTTCAGGTCGACGCCGACGGCGTTCACGGCGTCCTCGACGACCGCTTCGAGCGAGCGCGTGAGCTTCGACTCGGTGAGGTCGTGCTGGTACTGGCCGACGCCGATGTGCTTGGGCTCGATCTTGACGAGCTCGGCGAGCGGGTCCTGGAGGCGCCGGGCGATCGAGACGGCGCCGCGCAGCGACACGTCCATGCCCGGGAGCTCCTTGGTCGCGTACGCCGACGCCGAGTAGATCGAGGCGCCGGCCTCGGAGACGACGATCTTGGAGATCTCCGCCACGCCCGCGAACGCCTTGACGAGGTCCACGGCGAGCCGGTCGGTCTCGCGCGAGGCGGTGCCGTTGCCGATGGCGATGAGCTGCACGCCGTGTTTCTTGACCAGGGCCCCGAGCACCGCGAGGGAGTCGTCCCAGCGGTTCTGCGGCTGGTGCGGGTAGATCGCGGTCGTGTCGAGGACCTTCCCGGTCGCGTCGACGACGGCGACCTTGACGCCGGTCCGGTAGCCCGGGTCCAGACCCATGACGGCCTTCGGCCCGGCCGGGGCCGCCAGCAGCAGGTCCTTGAGGTTCGCGGCGAAGACCCGGACGGCCTCGTCCTCGGCTTGCTGCCACAGGCGCATCCGCAGGTCCACGCCGAGTTTGACGAGGATGCGGGTCCGCCACGCCCAGGAGACGGTCTTGGCCAGCCACGCGTCGGCCGGCTTGCCGTCGTTCCTGATCCCGAACTTCGCGGCGATGACGCCCTCGCAGTCGGCGCCCTCGACCTCGGCGTCGCCCGGCTCCAGTGACAGCGAGAGCGCCTCCTCCTTCTCCCCGCGGAAGAGCGCGAGCACCCGGTGCGAGGGGAGCGTGGTGAACGTCTCGGCGAACTCGAAGTAGTCGGAGAACTTCGCGCCCTTCTCCTCGGCTCCGTCGCGGACCTTCGAGACGACCCTGCCCTTGCGCCACATGCGTTCGCGCAGGTCGCCGATGAGGTCGGCGTCCTCGGAGAACCGCTCGGTGAGGATCGCGCGCGCCCCGGCGAGCGCCGCGGCGGCGTCCGCGACCTCCTTCTCGGGATTGAGGAACGCCGCGGCAGCGGTTTCGGGGTCCTGTGAGGGATCACTCAGCAGGAGTTCGGCGAGCGGCTCCAGCCCGGCCTCGCGGGCGATCTGGGCCTTCGTGCGGCGCTTGACCTTGAAGGGCGCGTACAGGTCTTCGAGCCGCGCCTTCGTGTCGGCCGAGTCGATCTGCGCCGCCAGCGCGTCGGTGAGCTTGCCCTGCTCGGCGATCGATTCGCGCACCGCCTTGCGGCGGGCCTCCAGCTCCCGCAGGTACCCGAGGCGCTCTTCGAGCGTCCGCAGCTGCTCGTCGTCGAGGCCCCCGGTGGCCTCCTTGCGGTACCGGGCGATGAACGGGACGGTGGAGCCGTCGTCGAGGAGCGCGACGGCCGATCGGACTTGGTGGGCGCCGACCGCGAGTTCTTCGGCGATGCGTTGATCGATAGCTTGAGCCACGGGAGGATTCTGCCAGAGCGCTGCGACAACGCGCCCCGAAGCCGGTAGCCCCGACCCCCCGGTGGACGCTCGCTTCGGCATTGGGTAAAGTTCTATCCCGTCGCCAGGGAGCAGCAAAAACTCCCCGGAAGACATGCGGACGTAGCGCAGTTGGTAGCGCGACACCTTGCCAAGGTGTAGGTCGCCGGTTCGATCCCGGTCGTCCGCTCGGAGCTCGAAAGAGCGCTATCCCGGACGATTAGCTCAGCGGGAGAGCACTCCCCTGACACGGGAGAGGTCACTGGTTCAATCCCAGTATCGTCCACAGCTGTGAAGGGGCCCGGGTCGCAAGGCCCGGGCCTTCTTCGCAATCAGGGTGGGTTGTCCGAGTGGTTAGGTAACGGCCTGCAAAGCCGTGCACACGGGTTCGAATCCCGTACCCACCTCCATTCATCATCAGAAGCGTCAAGCGGTGCGATCGCCGGGCCTTCTCCACGCGCGTTCCTCGCGGGCTCGGAAGGAATTGCATTGGCGACTCGGAAGTCATTGGTCTCGATCGCGGCGGACTCGATGCCGTTCGCGAAAGAGGACCTCCTGCGGAACATCCGCGACATCGTCGGGTTCACCAGGGTGGGAGAGAACGCGGCCGTCGTCGAGACCTCGCATTCGACCGCGGGCGACCTGGCGAAGGTGATCCTCGACGCCCCGCTGGCGTTCCCCCGGCACATCACCGACGTGGTCGCCGAATTCGATCCGGACGGCGGGACGCTCGCGTCGGTCGAGCCGTCGATCGAGGAGCTCATCCGGGCGCGGACCGGCGACGCCGAGGTGTCGCTCCAGATCTGGCTGAGCGGGCGGGTCCCGTACCAGTTCAACCGCTACGAGGCGTGGGAGTCCGCTTCGCAGGTGCTGCGCGACCGCGGCTACCGGGTCTCGCGGACGGGGACCGAGTACGCCCTGTCCCTCTGCTACGCACCGAAATCGGTGATCGTGGGGCTCAACCGGGTCGCGGACAGCCTCAGCTCCTGGCCCGGGGGAGAGGTCCGCCTGTCCAAGTCCCCGGACCAGGTGTCCCGGGCCGAGTTCAAACTCGAAGAGCTCTTCAAGTACCACTCGTTCACGTTCCCCGCGAACGGCACCGCACTCGATTTCGGGGCCGCGCCGGGAGGCTGGACCAGGATCCTCGCGGAGCAGGGGCTCGCCGTCACCGCGGTCGATCCGGGCGACCTCGACCGGCGGGTGCTCGCATTGGGCGGCGTCCGGCACGAGCGGACGACGGCCGGCAACTTCATCCGCCGCAGCAGGGACCGGTTCGACCTCATCGTGAACGACATGAAGATGGACGCGCTCATGTCGAGCCGCCTCGTCCTCGACAGCGCCGACCTGCTGAAGCCCTCGGGACTCGTGGTGCTGACCCTGAAGACCGGCAGCCGCGGCGTCCTGACGCAGATCAACGACTCGTTCGCCCTCCTGCGCGCCAAGTACGACATCGAGTTCGCGCGCCAGCTCATGCACAACCGGAACGAGCTGACGGTGGTCCTCCGCAAGCGCTCCTGAGCCTCCGGCCGGGGTTCCCGAACCCGGCTGTCGGCGTTCGACATTGAAACGATGCAACTTCTGCGGCCCGAAAGTCCACTGTCGGCGGTCCGGCGGAGGGGATTCGCGCGGAATGCACCCCCGGTTGACGGGAAGTTGATCGTTAACTATTGTGTCAATCACGTTTGAATCCTTTCAACTCTGTGTAATATCCGCGCCGCCCTGAAGCGGCACCCCTCCTCGGGTCCCTCGGCCCGGGCGCATCGACGGAGATGTGGAGTACGCGCATGACGACACTGGACACCCCCCGCGGTCCGGCGGCGCCCGAGAGGGACGGGTCGCGGACCGAGCGCTGGTACGGCCGGCTCGACGCCGTCACGTACGTCGGCGCGCTCAACCTCCTGGTCGTCGCGTTCACCCTGGCGGGCGGGATCGTCCTCGGCTGGGCCCCCGCGCTGGCCGCGGCCGCGGCGTGCAGCCGCACCCGCCTGCGCGGCGACACCCAGCAGCTGTTGCGCGCCTTCGCCTCCCGGTGGCGGCGCCAGTTCGTCCACGCCAACCTCCTCGCCGCCCCCTCGGGACTCGTGCTCGCCGTCCTCGGCTGGAACCTCGCCGCCGCTGAAGCGCGGTGGCTCCAGGTCGCACTGGTCGCCGCCGTCGCCCTCTGCCTCGCGCACCTGCTCCTGGCGGTGACCATGGACGCCCACTACGAGCTGCGCCGCGGCCGGTGCCTGCGCCTGGCCTGGGAGTTCGGGCTCCGGTTCCCCGGCGCGCCGCTGCTCCTGATCGCCACGACCGCCCTGATCGGCGCGATCACGGCGTTCGTCCCCGGGCTGGCGCCGGTGCTGTCGGTCGGGGTGTGGATCCACCTGTGCACCGCGCTGTGCCTCTCCTTCTTCGCCGCGAACGACCGGAACCTGCCGGGCGCGGCCTGACACGCTCCGTCGGCGCCGCCGGCGGGACCGCAACCGAAATCCCCTTCCGAAAGGACCCCCATGTTGAAAAGAAAGCGCATACCGCTGGCGCTGCTCGGCGTCGCGAGCCTCGCGCTGACCGCGTGCTCCGACGGCGGCGGCAGCAGCGAGCCGCTGGAGTCGCTCCAGATCATGGCCCCGTTCTTCTCCGCGGTGCCGCCCGAGGAGGACGACCCGGTCGACCAGGCGCTCAGCGAACTCGCGGGCCTCGACCTCAGCGTCCAGTGGGTGCCCAACACCGACTACGGCAGCAAGACGAACACGGTCCTCGCGGGCGACGACATCCCCGACGTCATGGTCATCCAGGGCAAGGACCAGTCGTTCGTCCAGACCGCCGAGGCCGGCGGGTTCTGGGACCTCACCGAGTACCTCGCCTCCGGCGACTACCCGAACCTCGTCACCGCGAACCCGCAGGTGCAGGAGGCCGCCAGCGTCAACGGCAAGGTCTACGGCGTCTACCGCGCCCGCGACGTCATCCGCACCAGCGTGATCCTGCGCCAGGACTGGCTCGACAACCTCGGCCTCGCCCGGCCGCAGACCACCGCCGACCTGTACGAGATCGCCCGCGCGTTCACCGAGGACGACCCCGACGGCAACGGCGAGGACGACACCTACGGGATCATCAACCCCGCCTGGGGCGGCATCGGCAACGGCAGCCCCTACGACGCGATCGAGACCTGGTACGGCTCGGGCAACCTGTGGCGCGAGGAGGGCGGCGAACTCGTCCCCGCCTTCACCTCCGACGAATGGCTCCAGGCCCTCCAGTACGAGCGCGACCTCGTCTCCAACGGCTACGTCAACGCCGACTACGCCACGATGGACCCCGCCACCTGGAACGAGCCGTTCCTCAACGGCAAGGGCGGCATCATCATCGACGTCCAGTCCCGCGCCGCCCAGCTCGCCGGCCTGTTCAAGGAGCAGGACCCCGACAACTATGACCAGTTCGTCGCGCTGGTCGGCCAGCTCGACGGACCGAACGGGACCTACGCGCTGCCCACCGCCGGGTACTCCGGCTTCCTCGCCGTCCCGCGCGCGGGCGTGCAGACCGAGGACCAGCTCAAGCAGGTCCTGTCGGCCCTCAACGAGCTCAACTCCACCGAGGCCCAGAACCTCATGAACCTCGGCATCGAGGGGGACAACTACACGGTCGTCGACGGCGAGGCCGTCTTCGACACCGCCAAGCAGGACTTCACCGACCAGGTCACCGGCGCCTGGGCGCAGCTCGGCATGAACGTCGCGGGCTACAACGCCTACCCGCTCCAGCAGGAGACCGAGTACGACCAGGCCCTGTACCAGCAGCGGCTCGACCTCCAGGCCGAGGACCTCGCGAACGCCGTGTTCAACCCCGCGGCCGGGCTCGTGTCGCCGACCTACACCACCAGCGGCGCCCAGCTCGACACGATCATCGCCGACGCCCGCATCCAGTACATCGCGGGCCAGATCGACGACGCCGGACTCCAGGCGGCCATCGACACGTGGCGCTCCAGCGGCGGCGACGACGTCACCCAGGAGATCAACGACCTGTACGCCGACCTGAACTGACCCCTCGTGCGGGGCCGGCCGACCCGGCCCCGCACGCCGAACCCCCCAAGGAGACTGCGATGACGACCGCCCTTGAGGCCGATCCGCCGCGCGTGCGCAAACCGGCGCGGCGGCGCCTCCGCCAGGACGTGGTGCGCTACCGCTGGCTGTTCCTCCTGATGCTCCCCGGCGTCGTCTACTTCGCGCTGTTCCGCTTCTGGCCCATGTACGGGGCGCGGATCGCGTTCAAGAACTACATCCCCTTCCTCGGCATCGACGGCAGCGAGTGGGTCGGCTTCGCCCACTTCCAGGCGTTCCTGTCGAACCCGGACTTCCCGCGGCTGCTCGTCAACACGCTGGTCATCGCCGCGCTCAGCCTGTTCATCGCGTTCCCGCTGACGATCGTGCTCGCGCTGCTGCTCAACGAGCTGCGGCTCCAGATCCTCAAGCGCACGGTGCAGACCCTGGTCTACATCCCGCACTTCCTGTCGTGGACCGTCGTCGTGTCGATCACCGCGCTGCTGTTCGCCATCGACACCGGTCCCCTGTGGACGTTCTTCGCGGGGCTGTTCGGCACCGACGCGAACATGCTCGCCGACCCCGACTGGTTCCGCCCGCTCGTGCTCATGCAGATGGTCTGGAAGGACACTGGCTGGGGCACGATCATCTTCCTCGCGGCGCTCGCCGGGGTCGACCAGGAGCAGTACGAGGCCGCGATCATCGACGGCGCGGGCCGCTGGCAGCGCGTCTGGAACATCACGATCCCCTCGATCCTCCCCACGATCGTGGTGCTCCTGATCCTGCACACCGGGCAGATCCTCAACACCGGGTTCGAGCAGATCTACCTGATGTCGAACTCCCTCAACCGGACCGTGGCCGACGTGTTCGACACGTACGTCTACTTCGCCGGCATCGAGCAGGGCGCCTACAGCTACTCCACGGCCGTCGGCCTGTTCAAGGCCCTCGTCGGGCTCGTCCTCATCTTCGGCACCAACTGGCTCGCCAAGCGCTTCAACCAGCAGGGGATCTTCTGATGTCCACGACGCACAAGCGGTTCAACACCCGGGCCGGGCGCGCCTTCGACGTCCTCAACGTCGCGGTGCTCACCGGCGTCGGCCTGCTCGCGATCCTGCCGTTCCTGTACGTCCTCGCCGGGTCCTTCGCCACGGAACTGGAGATCACGACCCGGCCGTTCTTCCTGTGGCCGAACGAGTTCACCACCGCCTCGTACGCGTCGATCCTGTCCTCGGACGTGTTCGTGCGCGCCTTCGCGACCACCGTCGTCGTCACCTTCGTCGGCACGTTCGTCCAGCTGGGCCTGACCGCGCTGATGGCGTACCCGCTCGCGAAACCCGACCTCCCCGGGCGCCGCACGATCCTGAGCCTGGTCGTCTTCACGATGGTCTTCAGCGCCGGCATGATCCCGACGTTCCTGGTGGTCAAGGACCTCGGCCTCCTCGACACGTACTGGGCGCTCATCCTCCCGATGGCGATCAACCCGTTCAGCCTGATCATCATCAAGAACTTCTTCCAGCAGCTCCCGCACGAGCTCGAAGAGTCCGCGAAGATCGACGGCGCCAACGAACTCCAGGTCCTGTGGCACGTCATCCTCCCGCTCTCCAAACCCGTCCTGGCCACCTTCGCGCTGTTCTACGCCGTCGGCATCTGGAACGACTACCTCTCCCCGCTCCTGTACCTCAGCGACACGAGCAAGTGGACGCTCCAGATGATCCTGCGGCAGGTCACCGCCGCGGCCTCACTCTCGGCCGACGAGATGGCCACCGACGTGCCGCCCCCCGCGCAGGGGATCAAGTTCGCGGTCGTGATCATCGCGACCATCCCGGTGCTCCTGGCGTACCCGTTCCTCCAGAAGCACTTCGCCAAAGGCATGCTCATAGGAAGTGTGAAGGGCTGATGACCATCCACCTCGCCGGCGACTCCACCGTCGCCCCCACCGACGACGGCGCCACCTCCGGGCGCCCCGACCTGCCGCTCCTCGGCTGGGGCGACGAGCTCCAGCAATTCACCGACGAGCCGGTCCGCAACCACGCCAAGGGCGGCGCGACCACCCAGTCCTTCCGGGAGGAAGGTCGCTGGGACGCCCTCGCCGCCGCCCTCGAACCCGGCGACACCGTCGTGATCCAGTTCGGGCACAACGACCAGAAGGAGCCCGAGACCCTCGCCGCGGACGGCGGCTACCGGGACCGGCTCGCCGCCTTCGTCGCCGAGACCCGCGCCGCCGGGGCCCGCCCGGTCCTCGCCACCAGCGTCGAGCGCCGCCTCTTCCACGAAGGGGCCCTTCGCCACTCGCACGGCCCCTACCCGGCCGCCGTGCGCGCCCTCGGCGAGGAGCTCGACGTGCCCGTCATCGACCTGACGCCGTTCACGCGCTGGCTCTACACCTGGCTCGGCGAGGCCGGGTCGGCCGCGCTGTTCGTCCACGGCGCCGCCGCGGTCAAGGGCGTCGAGGTCGACGAGAAGCTGCGGAACGACAACACCCACTACACGACCGCCGGAGCGGCCGCGGTCGCCCGGTTCGTGGCCGAGCACCTGCACGTCCTCGACGGCGCCGGCGCCGACCAGGAGCCGTTGGGGCAGTGGCTGGTCCGGCCGTGACCTACCGCAACCCGCTCGCCGACCCGACCGACCTCGACGGCTGGATCGCGGAAGGACCAGCCGGGATCGCCCACGCCGACGGCGGACTGGTCCTCTCCAGCACCGCCGACGAGGCCGCCCTCATCGCCGCCGGGCGCGGCGACCACGCCCACTTCACCCTCTGGTGCCCCGAGGTGTTCCCCGCCGACGTCGCGATCGAATGGGATGTCAGACCCCTTGCGGGCGAAGGACTCGCGATGCTCTTCTTCGCCGCCACCGGCACCGGGGGCCGCGACCTGTTCGACCCGTCGCTCGCCCCGCGCACCGGCCGCTACCCGCAGTACCACTCGGGCGACGTCTCGACGCTGCACGTGTCCTACCTGCGCCGCAAATGGCCGACCGAGCGCCGCTTCCGCACCTGCAACCTCCGCAAGAGCCCCGGCTTCCACCTCGTCGCCCAAGGCGCGGACCCGCTGCCCGGCCCCGAGGACGCCGACTGCCACTACCGCGCCCGCGTCGTCAAACGCGGCCCTGAAGTCTCGTTCGCGATCGACGGCCTGACGCTCTTCACCTTCCACGACGACGTACCGCTCGGCGCGGGCCGCATCGGCTTCCGCCAGATGGCCCCGCTCGTCTCCCACTACCGCGACCTTGAGGTGACCGCACTGTGAATCACACTCCCGTCGACGTCCCCCTGCGCTGGCTCGACGACACCGCGCCCGACCTCGCGCTGGCGGGCGTCACCTGCGGCGTGCCGCTCGCGCCCGGCGCGGTCCTCGACCCCGCCGACCTCGCGGTGCTCGACGACTCCGGCGCCCCGGTCCCCGCCCAGACCTGGCGGCTCGCCGCCTGGCCCGATGGCTCCGTCAAGTGGGCGGGCGTCGCGCTCGGCGCGGGCGAGCCCGCCGACGGCTACCGGGTCGTGCGCGGCCCCAGAATCGCACCGGCCGCGCGGATCACGGTCACCGAGACCGCCGACGCCGTCGAAGTCGACACCTGCGCCGCCCGAGTCGTCCTGTCCCGCAACGGCACCGACCTCGTCCGCTCGATCCTGGTCGGCGACACCGAAGTCTCCTCCTCGGGCCGCCTCGTCTCCAGCCGCCAGGAGGACACCGGCCGGATCGAAGCCACCGGGCACGTCACCGGCTGCGAGGTCGAGCAGGACGGCCCGCTGCGCGCCGTCGTCCGCGTCGCCGGCGTCCACCGCGAAGCGACCGGCCGCGAATGGCTGCCGTTCACCGTGCGCCTCGTCTTCGCCGCCGGGGCCGCGACGTTCCGGATCGTCCACTCCTTCGTCTGGGACGGCGACCCCGAGCGGGACTTCCTGTCCTCGCTCGGCCTGCGGTTCACCGTGCCGCTGCGCGCCGCCCTCCACGACCGCCACGTGCGCCTCGCGGGCGCCGACGGCGGGTTCCTGCGCGAAGCCGTGCGGGGCCTCACCGGTCTGCGCCGCGACCCCGGCCCCGAAGTCCGCGCCGCCCAACTCGACGGCCGCCCCACCCCACCCTCATCCACTTGGGACCGCGATGTGGAGCGCCTCTCGCGGTGGATCCCCGCCTGGGCCGACTACACGCTCCGCCAGCCCAACGCCAACGGCTACACCGTCCACAAGCGCACCGCCGCCGACCGGCCCTGGATCGACGTCGCCCAAGGCACCCGCGCCGACGGGCTCGCCTACGTCGGCGACGTCGAAGGCGGACTCACCTTGGGGCTCACCGGGTTCTGGCAGTCCCACCCCACCGGCCTCGACATCGGCGGCGCCGACTCCGACGCCGCCCACCTGACGCTCTGGCTGTGGTCGCCCGACGCCGCCCCCATGGACCTGCGGTTCTACCACGACGGCCTCGGCCAGGAGGACTACGCCTACCAGCTCGACGCCCTCGAGATCACGTACGAGGACTACGAACCCGGCTTCGGCACCGCGCACGGCATCGGCCGCACCCACGAACTCACCGTCACCCCCTACGCCGCGACGCCGCCCGTCGCCGAACTCGCGCGCCTCGCCCGCGGCACCGCCCTCCGCCCGCAGCTCGCGCCCACTCCCGAAGCCCTCCAAGGCGTCCTCGGCGACTGGGACCTGCCCGACCGCACCGACCCGAAGCGCGCCGCCCTCGAAGACCGGCTGGACTTCCTCCTCGACTTCTATGTGGGCCAAGTCGATCAACGGTCCTGGTACGGGTTCTGGAACTTCGGCGACGTCATGCACGCCTACGACGCCGACCGCCACATCTGGCGCTACGACGTCGGCGGCTACGCCTGGGACAACTCCGAACTCTCGCCCGACCTGTGGCTGTGGACCTCGTTCCTGCGCACCGGCCGCGCCGACGTCTACCGGCTCGCCGAGCGCATGACCCGCCACACCGGCGACGTCGACGTCTACCACGCCGGCCCCTGGAAGGGCTTGGGCACCAGGCACAACGTGCAGCACTGGGGGTGCAGCGCCAAGCAGGTCCGCATCTCCACACCCGCGTACCGGCGCCCGCACTACCTCCTCACCGGCGACGAGCACACCCGCGACCTCATGCTGGCGCTGCGCGACTCCGACGCGACGTTCCTCGCCCTCGACCCGACCCGCAAAGTGCGCACGGACGCCGCGACCTACCGGCCCGAGCGCGCCGCGCTCGCGGTCGGCCTCGGCACCGACTGGAGCGCCCTCGCCGCGACCTGGCTGGCGGACTGGGAGATCACCGGGAACGAGCGGTCCCGCGACCGCCTCGTCGGCACGATGCGCGACATCGGGGCGCTCCCGAAGGGCTTCTTCACCGGCGAGGCCCTCTATGACCTCGACAAGGGCCGCTTCGACACCGCGCGCGACCGCGTCTCCGTCTCGCACCTCTCCGCCGTCTTCGGCCTCGTCGAAGTGTGCAGCGAACTCGTGACCCTCATCGACGCCGGACTCATCGACGCCCCCGGGTTCAAGGACGCCTGGCTCCGGTACTGCCGCCTCTACCTCGCCGACCCCGCCGAGCAGCACGCCGACCTCGGCGTCGCGCCTTCGGGCATCCACCTGGAGCAGGCGCACTCGCGGCTCGCGGCCTACGCGGCGAACCGCCTCGGCGACGACGTGCTGGCCGACCGGGCCTGGCGTGCCTACTTCGCGGGCGGGGAGTTCATGGGGGAGGACGCCTTCCGGGCCGTCCAGATCCTCCCGCCCGAGGTGCTCGCCCCCGTGGACGAGGCGCGCACGCTCTCCACCAACGACGCCGCCCAGTGCGGCCTGGCCACCATCCAGAACCTCGCCCTCATCGGCAAGCGCCTGAAGTGACTCGGGCACGCGGAAGGCCCCGGATCGCTCCGGGGCCTTCCGCTGTATTCGATTTACTCGGACTCGGTGGTCTCGGCCTCGACCTCGACCGGCGCGCCCGTGACGGGAATCCGCACGGCCTCCGGCGCGGGCTTGACCGCCGCACTGATGCGGACCGTGAGGATGCCGTCGGCGACCCCGGCGCTCAGCTGCTCGGCCGTGGTGCCCTCCGGGAGCGTGAACTCGCGGCGGAAGGAACCGGACGAGAGGCCGCGCACCAGGTAGCGGTCGCCCTCGGCGGTCTCGCGGGCCTTGCGCTCGGCGGTGATCGAGAGGCGGCGGCCGTCGAGCTCGACGGTCACGTCCTCAGCGGCCACGCCCGGGACGGCGGCGCGGACGACCAGGTCCTCGCCCTCGGTGAGGACGTCGGCCCGCAGGGAGTACTGCACGGCGCCGCGGCCGAAGCCCGTGCGCACGAGGCGCTCGAACTCGCGGTCGAACTGGCGGAACGCCGCATAAGGGTGCTGGTAGCGAACGATCATGGTGGTCTCCTCGTGTTCAGGATTAGCACTCTCGGGTGTTGAGTGCTAACGACCTTAAAGACGCCCGGGCGGCTTCGAATATTTCAGCCGTGACCGGCGTCACCGCACCGGTGTCGCAAGACCTGCGTCCATCCCGGACCCGAGGAGTTCTTCAAAAAGCGCCGTACCTGCGACGACGCGCTCCTAGACTGACTTCGTTTCCGACCGAACGGGGTGCGGTCCGCGATGAATCGAACCGGCAGCAAGGCCAGGCACGCCGCCGCGGCAGTGATCGCGGCGGCGCTCGCCGCCGCCGTCCTCCTCCTGCCGGCCGCCGTGCAGGCCGTCGCGCCCATCCTCCTGTCGGGCACCGTCACCGACCAGGTCGACGCCCTCGGCGACCGCAGCGGCGAGGTCCAGGAGTCCATCGACGACCTCCGGTCCTCCACCGGCATCGGCCTCTACGTCGCCTATATCGAGAGCTTCGACTCCTACGACCCCCAGACCTGGGCCGACACCAGCGCCGTCGACTCCGGCCTCGGCACGCAGGACATCCTCCTCGTGATCGCCACCGGCGACCGCCGCTACACCTGGTCGGTCGACTCCGGGTTCCCGCTCACCGACACCCAGCTCAACGAGGTCGCCTCCAGCCTCATCGCCCCGCAGCTCCAGGACGAGAACTGGGCCCAGGCCGCCGTCGACGCCGCCGCCGGATACGAGGCCGCCTACAACGGCGACAGCGTCTCCGGGGCCGGCTCCGGCTCGGGCACCAACTGGCTCGGGATCGTCCTGTGCCTCCTCGTGGTCGCCGCGCTCGTCATCGCCGCCGTCGTCTGGATGCGCCGCCGCCGCAAGAACGCTCCTGTCGCGGGCGGGCGTGGCGGCCCGCCGGTCGACCAGCGCTCCACCGAGGACCTCAACAGCGAGGCCAACCGGCTCCTCGTCGAGACCGACGACGCCCTCCGCACCAGCGAGCAAGAGCTCGGCTTCGCCGTCGCCGAGTTCGGCGACGAGGCCACCGGCAAGTTCACCGCGACCCTCCAGGCCGCCAAAGAGCAGCTGTCCCAGTCGTTCCGCACCCGCCAGCTCCTCGACGACGACAAGCCCGAGACCGAGGACGAGCGCCGCCGCATGCTCGCCGACATCATCGACCGCCTCACCAAGGCCAACGACGACCTCGACGCCGTCGCCGACGACTTCGACGCCCTCCGCGACCTCGGCAAAAGGGCACCCGAGGCCATCGCCGCCCTCAAGCAGCGCGCCGCGAAAGTCGACCTCGACGCCGCCCGCACCGTCCTGGCCGCCATGGGCACCGCCTACCCCGCCACCGCTACTGAGACGGTCCGGGAGTTCCCCGACAACGCCGCCGACCGCCTCCGCTTCGCCCAGGAGCAGCTCGCCGCCGCCGACCAGGCCGTCTCCGCCGACGACGGCGGGAAGGCCGCCGTCCTCCTGCGCGCCGCCGAAGAGGCCGTCGGCCAGGCCGAGCAGATGAGCGGCGCCGTCGTGCGCCGCGCCAGCGAACTCGACAAGGCCGCCGCCCAGCTCCCCGGTGTCCTCGCCGAAGCCGAGCAGGACGCCGCCGACGCCGAGCGCCTCGCCGCGACCCAAGGCGGCCAGGCCGTCGCCGCGAAGGCCGCGAACCTCCGCGCCGCCATCGCCGACGTCAAGGCCCAGTCCGGCGGCGACCCGCTCGCCGCGACCGGCCGCGTCGAGCAGGCCTCCCTCGACCTCGAACAGGAGGTCCGCGCCCTCCAAGGGGCCGTGCAGAACGCGCAGAAGGCGAAGGCCCAGCTCCAGCAGATGCTCCTGTCCGCCCAGAGCACCGCGGCCGCCGTCGAGGACTACGTGACGACCAACCGCGGCGCGGTCGGCCCCGAGGCCCGCACCCGCCTCAACGAGGCCAAGCAGCAGCTCGCGCAGGCCCGCGCGCTCGCCGACACCGACCCGGTGCAGGCGCTCGCGCTGGCGCAGCGCGCCGACCAGCTCGCGAACGCCGCCTCGCAGCTGGCCCAGCAGGACGTGCAGGGCTACCTCGCCCCCTCGAACCCGAACAAGGGCTCGATGGGCGGTGGCGGCGGCAACGCGGGCGCGATGCTCGGCGGCATCCTGCTCGGCCAGATCCTCGGAGGCGGCGGCGGGAGCCGCGGCCCGGGAGGCTTCGGCGGCGGGGGCGGGTTCGGCGGCGGCGGGGGCCGCCG
>NZ_QFRW01000268.1 GCF_003265355.1 Glycomyces dulcitolivorans
GGGGGCGGCGCGCGCGTCGCCTCGGCGGCGGCCGGCGGACCGACCCGGCGGGGCCTCATCGGCTCCGGGATCGGCCTGGTGGCCTCCATCGCGGCCACCGGCGGCGGTTTCGCGATCTGGTCGACCGCCAAGACCACCGACGCGGACCTCGACCGCCCGTTCGACCTGGAGGCGATCCCCGACGAGGACCGCCCCGACCGGCTCAACGAGGCCCTGAACATCCTCATCGTCGGCTCCGACGCCCGCGAGGGCCAGGACGAGAGCGAAGCGCGCTCCGACACCAACATCATCATGCACGTCTCCGAGGACGGGACCGAGGCGTACGGCGTCTCCATCCCCCGCGACCTCTACGTGCACATCCCCGAGTACGCCGAGGCGAGCAACTACCCCGAGTACACCGGGACGGACGCGAAGTTCAACGCCGCGTACGCGTGGGGCGGCGTGCCGCTGACCGTGCTCACCATCGAGGACTTCACCGGCGTCCGCATCGACCACGTCGTCGAGATCGACTTCGCGGGCCTCGTGCAGGTCGTCGACGCCCTCGGCACGGTCACGATCGACATCGAGGCCGCCGACGCCGACGGCTACATCACCGACGAGCCCGGCGTCGAGTCGATCCACGGCGACCACATGTTCTTCCCGGCGGGCCCGACCGAGCTCACCGGCGAGCAGGCGCTCGACTACGTGCGCCAGCGCAAGCAGTGGGCCCGCGGCGACTTCGCGCGCATGCAGCACCAGCAGGACCTCATCAAGGCCATCATGGACTCCGCGCTGAGCGCGGGCGTCCTGACCGACCAGGGCAAGCTCACCGACTTCATCGACTCCACTTCGGACGCGGTGAAGGTCGACACCGAGTTCAACGTCGTGGCGACGGCGATCAGCCTCATGGACCTGCGCAGCGACGACCTGGTCTTCATGACCACGCCGAACCTCGGCACGGACACGATCGACGGCGAGTCGGTGGTCGTCTACTCGTACGACCTGGAGAACGCCGCGAACGACAACCCGGAGGCGACGACCCTCTGGGACGCGATCCGCGAGGACACCGTCAGCGCCTGGATCGACGCCAACCCCGACCTCGCCGGCCTCGGCGAGGAATAGGCACCGCGCGAAGGGCCCGGCCGGAAGGCCGGGCCCTTCGCCGTCTCCCGACACCAGTGCGAAGCCGTAAGTCCGAAGTGGCCGATGATGTCACCGATTCGGTTGCGCCCATTGGGACTCGTGTGGCTGCATAGGGTGATCCCGAAGCCCGGCAGTGTGATCAAGGTCGTACGATGTGCGCAACGTTCCTTCGATGAAGAGGCTGAGCCATGGCAGAGAACGAAGATTACGTGCCCGATTTCGACATCTCCAGGCCGACCATCGCGCGCGTCTACGACGCGATCCTCGGCGGCAAGGACAACTTCGCCGCCGACCGCGAGGGCCGGGACGCGTACATGAAGTACGTGCCCAACGCCAAGGACGTCGCGCTCGACAACCGCGAGGGCCTGCGCAAGGGCGTCGAGTACATCGCCAAGCAGGGTGTGGACCAGTTCCTCGACATCGGCGCCGGCCTGCCGACGATGCAGAACACGCACCAGATCGCCCAGGCGGTCAACCCCGACGCCACCGTGGTCTACGTGGACAACGACCCGATCGTGCTGGCGCACGGCCGGGCCCTGCTGGCCACCAACAAGTCCACGACGATCGTGACGGCCGACCTGCGCGACCCCCAGAGCATCCTGACGAACAAGGAGATCCTGGACGCGCTCGACTTCACGCGCCCCATCGGGCTCATGGTCGTGGGCCTCCACATGCACTTCCACGACGACGAGCAGCCCGACGAGTGGGTGCGGGTCCTCATGGAGGCCTGCCCGAGCGGGTCCTACCTGCTCATCACCGACTTCGTGAACACCGGGGAGCCCCTCCAGAAGGCCATCGAGCAGGCCGGCCTGGAGTCCCTCGGCAACGGCTGGATCCGCACGCCGGAGCGCATCAGGGAGCACTTCCTGGGCCTGCCGCTGGTCGACGACAAGATCGACTTCATCCCGCGCTGGTTCCCCGGCGAGCCCGACCGCGAGGTGCCCGATGAAGCGGACATCGAGCCGTGGCACAAGATCATGATGGGCGGCGTCGCCTACAAGGCGTAACGCGATTCGAAGGCGCGCGACCGCGGTCGCGCGCCTTCGGCGTGTCCGGAGGTTACCGGGGGGTCTCACCCGATGGGGTGAATTCGTTTGGAACGGACAGGAGCGTCCAGGCCCGGATCCCGGTGATCGAAACCGAGGATCGATCACTAGGAGTAGTGGTCGCGGATGATCCGGTTGATGATGTCGGGCGTCTCGCGCGGCTGGGCGGCCTGGACGCACAGGTGCTCCATCGCCGCCTGGTAGGCGTCCACATCGGCGTCGCGGTCGAGGTACAGGCCGCCGGTGAGGTGCTCCATGTAGATGACGTCCTTGAGCTCCGGGTACGCGAAGCGCAGCCAGGTGAACGGCGCGCCGGCGCCGGAGTGGGCGCCGCTGGAGAACGGGACGACCTGGATGCGCACGTTGGGGCGGTCGCAGGCCTCGATGAGCGAGGTGAGCTGCTCGCGCATGACGGTGCGCCCGCCGAACGGCCGGTGCAGCGCCGCCTCGTCGATGACCGTCCACAGTGTGGCGGGCTCGTGCTCGCGGTCGAGGACCTTCTGGCGTGCGATGCGCACGTCGATCCGGTAGTCGATCTCCTGGAGCGGGGTGTGCCCGTAGCCGAGCATGAGCAGCGAGCGGGCGTAGTCGCGGGACTGGAGCAGGCCCGGGACCAGCTGCACCTCGTAGGTGCGGATGGTCGAGGCGGCGGTCTCCATGTCCAGATAGGTGCTGAACCAGTCCGGCAGCGCCTCGCCGTAGCGGTGCCACCAGCTGGGCCGGTTGGCCTCGCGGCACAGTTCGAGTACGCGCTCGACCTCGCCCTCGTCGGTGACGCCGTACATGACCATGAGGTCCTCGACGTCCCTGAGCCGGAACGAGACCCGTCCCAGCTCCATGCGGCTGATCTTCGACTCGGAGCCGCGGATCTCGTAGGCGGCCTCGCCTCGGGTGATGTTCGCGCCCTCGCGGAGGCGGCGCAGCTGCCCGCCGATGATCATCCGCAGGGCTGTGGGCCCGGTCGGGTTGTCCTCTTTGCTCGCCATACCGCCCACCTCCTCTCGCGGGGATCTCTCCGTAGGGAACAACTCACCCTGACAGGGTAGCCCGTCGGGCCGGTCCTGCCAGGGTGAGTGTGCAGCCCTTGGGCTTTCGTCTTCCGGCCCTAAGCGATCAGGTCGTCGAACTCGCCGTCTTTCGCGCCCTCGACGAGGGCGCGGATCTCGGCGATCGTGTAGACGAGGGCGGGGCCCTCGGGGAAGCGTGAGTTGCGGACCGCGATGTCGTCCCCGCCGGGGAGCGCTGCCAGCTCGACGCAGTTGCCGCCGTTCGGGCCGCTGCGGCTGCTCTTGCGCCACGTCAGCGACGAGGGGAGTTCCCCTGCCGGGATTCCGTTGCGTGCCTTGTCCATAGAGATTCCTTCCACCAGTGGCCGGTAGGTCCGGCCGGATTCTCTCGTGCCGACCGACCGCCGGAGGCGTGGAACCGGGTTCCGCGGGCCTACCAGATGCTCGCCCCGGCGGACGATTCCGACATCCCCGTAGTCGATCGGATCAAGTGTCGCACATTACACACAGTCACTGCACGGGAGGATGGGCGCGCAGATGCACGTGCATCTGCCCGGTGTCGATGCATGTTACGATGAATGTGACAATGCACATAGACACGGCCGCGGAAGGTGTGCGACCGTTGTCACGGACTCAAATGCCGCTAACCGACGTTCCTGGCAGCGACAGGCGGAACCGCCCGAAACCTCCGGTTTCATGGCGGCAATCGCCTTCGCGGACGGGCGTCGCGCATCGCACAACCGAACACGCCAGTCGTCGTCATGCAGAGCCTGGCCGGGCCCCGCTCCGGTGAGGCCCGATCGTCGCCCGGAGAGGGGTTGGGTGCCATATGGAACGTCTCGAGGCGCAGACGTTGCTACAGGCAGCCGCGGCAGGCAAGCTGCGGAGTTCGATGTGCCAGCAGGTGATGGCCATCGAGTACGACCGCAGCGGCCAGGTGCTGTACCGCTGCGCCCGCTCCTGCGGCAAGCACACCGCGGACGCCGCCCAGGTCCAGGCAGGACTCCTGTGGCACTACCGCGGACGCAGCATGGGCGAGCACTACGGGCTCCCCGACGAGGACATCGTGGACGACATGTTCGCCTCCCTCCAGCTCGCCTGGATCCGAGACGGCGACATCTACACGGCGCGCTTCCGCTTATCGCAGCGCGCCCCGGAGACCTTTCTCTATTTGGTGGGATAGAGCTTCGGGGAGGCCGGTGGGGGCCTCCCCGAGCTCTTCACCAACTCGAACACATCGCGAACAGTGCTGACACACTGAAAAACGGGCGGGACCCAAGCGGCCCCGCCCGTTCTCGTACCCGGCCGGTCAATGCCCGGAACCGACCGGGTCCGCCTTGCGACCGGCCTCGCGCCGGTGCCGCCCTTCCGCGCCCCGCGGCTCCAGGGCCGCACCGACATAGCCGCGGGCCCCGTCGCCCATCGCCCCGATCGTCACCGTCGCACCGGACCCGACGACCCCGATCTGCATGTTCCCGATCCGGGCGCCCCCGAACAGGTCGAATCCGCTGTCCTCGTTCATGACGATTCCTTCCTCTGCATCGGGAGCCAGGCGAGGAGGGCGGCGAAGAGCACGAGCCGGTCCCCGGCCGGGAGTGCGGCGTCCCCGCGGAACCGCTGCCCCCGGTCGGGCGGTGCGGTCGTCCTGGGCGGGGTCGCCGCGGTAGCGGTCACGGCTCCTCGTAGTGGCGGTAGGGCTGGTGGACGTGACCGGTCGAGTTGGGGCCGATCGAACCGATGGTCGTGTTGGTGTGGCTGCCGATGCTGCCGGTGTACATGTCGCCGTTGGGGGTGAAGGTGAAGGTCGTGTCGGACCTCGGCGCCGGCGGGACCGGCGTGACGGGCTCGGGGTCGTACCGGTCGAGGAGCGCGAGGGCGAAGGCGCCCGCGCGGCGGGCCGCCATCGGCTGGGTCTGCTTGTCGGTCTCCTTGTCCTTGTCGTGCAGGCGGTCCGAGATGCCGCGGATGACGGTCGCCTCGACGCCGCGGGCTTTCCGGGCCGCCGCCATGGCGCCGAAGCCCTCCATGTCGATCGCGGTCGCGTCGCCGCAGTGCTGGCGGATGAGCTCGGCGGTGTACGAGGTGCTCCCGGTGACGACCTTGCCGCCGGAGGCGATCGGGCGGTGGTGGACCGCCGGTGCGGTGTCGGCCTCGGGCTCGGCCCGCCAGATCCAGGTGCCTTCGATGCCGACCCGCTTGGCCTGCTCGTCGAGGACCGCGGAGGTCGGGAGGGAGTCGATCCGGGGGAGGTACTCCAGGTCGGTGTCCTGGCCGCCCTCGTACCCGTAGACCTTGGTCGCGGCGACGACGTCGCCGACCTCGGAGCTGCGGAGGCCGCCGCCGACGCCGACGAGCAGGAGGACCTGGGGCTCCCAGGCGGCGAGGGCGCGCTCGACCGCGGCCGAGGTCTCGGCGTTGCCCCTGCCGGTGAGGGCCAGGACGAGTCGCCATTCGGCCTTGCGGCCCCGGAAGTCGAACAGCTCGTAGATCGAGTCGCGGCGCTGCTCTTCGGTCGCCGTGCCGCCGAGCAGGTCGCGGACGGCGCGGTATTCGAGTTCGAGAGGCGTGCAGATGACGGCGGTCGGACGGGTGGTCATGCGGTGCTCCGTGGGGTGTGGGGTCCGGGCTCGGCGACGGGGATCCGGAGGGCCGGCCCTGGCGAATATTGTTTATTGTCCAATTGACTGTTATGATCGTACGGGTGAACGCGAATTATTGTCAAGTCACCAAGAAGGGGGATTTCGATGAGCGAACGGCAACCGCGGGGAGAGAACACCGCGGACGTGGTCATCCTGACCATCCGCGAGGAGCGCCTGGAGGTCCTGCTGGTCCGGCGCGGCAAAGCGCCCTTCGAGGGGATGCTCGCGATCCCGGGCGGGTACCTGGAACCGGGAGAGGACCTGTGGCAGGCCGCGGAGCGCGAGCTCCAGGAGGAGACCGCGCTGGACGGGCTGACGCCCCATCTCGAACTGGTGGGGGTCTACTCCGATCCCGGTCGCGATCCGCGCGGGCGCGTGGTGACGGCGGCGTTCGTCGCGATGATCCCCGATCCCCCGGTCGCGCGGGCGGGCGGCGACGCCGCCGCGACCCAGTGGCTGCCGGTCGACAAGGCGCTCAAGGAGCCCCTGGCATTCGACCACCGCCTGATCCTCGCCGACGCCGTGACCAAGGCGGGCGACAGCCTCGCGCTGTCGACTTCGGCCACCGCGTTCTGCCGGGAGGAGTTCACGGTCTCCGAACTGCGCCGCGTCTACGAGATCGTCTGGGACTGCAAGCTCGATCCGGGAAACTTCTACCGCAAGGTCACCAAGATCGACGGGTTCATCGAGAGCACCGGCGGCAAGACCACCCGTGACGGCGGCCGACCCGCGGCGTTGTACCGCGCAGGGGCGAGGAAGTGGCTTCCGACGTCCATTCCCCGCCCCGAGGCCAGCGCTTAGATTGCGCCGCTAGTGGTTTCGGGCCGTTCGGATTGCCAGGGCCCCTCCAGCGACGGCCAGGAGGGCGGCGATCCAGAGGCCTGCTCCGGGGCCGGTGACGGGGAGGCGGGGGCGGTGGGCCTCGTCCTCGTCGTCGGCGGGCTCGTCGGTGGGGTCGGGCTGCGCGGAGTCGGAGACGCATTCGACGGAGAAGGACGGGCCGGTGGTGTCGCCGTCGGTGACTTCGATGGGCTGGACGGTGGCGCCGTCGACCGGGAAGTGGGCGTCGCTGAGGATCTGGACCTGGTAGGAGCCGGGGAAGACCTGGTCGAAGGTGAAGGTGTCGTCCTCGGAGAGCGAGGCGACGACCGGGGCGCCGTCGACGATGACCGGTGCGCCTTCGGTGTCGAGGAGTTCGAGGGAGACCTCGCCGAACATGTCGTCGCAGGAGCCGATGGTGTCGGGGTCGGTGGGGTCGCCCGGTTCGGACGGGGCGGAGATCAGGATCGGCTTGAGCGGGGTGACCACTTCGTAGGCCTCGGCGGCGACCCAGAACTGGAACATGGGCATGCCGGTGAAGTCGGTGAAGGTGAACGTCAGCGAGGCGATGGAGGCGGTCGGCTGGAACCAGCCGGTCGCGCCGACGGTGTCGCCGGTGTTCTGGCCGGTCAGCGACATGGTCGCCGCGTTCCAGGTGGGCTGGTCGGTGGCGGCGGAGTTGCAGCCGGCGGGGCGCGGGGAGTTCTGGCAGAGGTTGAACGAGCTCTGGTAGCCGAGGTCGGCGGCGGTGAGGGCGTTGCCGGAGGAGTCGGTGCCGGAGATCTGGACCATGTCGACGTCGATGTCCCCCAAGGCGAAGCCCCAGTCCGCGGGCGGCGTCGCGGCGTCGAAGGTGAGGGTCGTCGTCGACGGACTGTTGTTCGACGTGGTGCCGATGCCCATGTAGCCCTGGTTCCTGGAGGAGCCGAACGCGGCGCCGAACGGGGTGTCCTCGCCCATCCAGATCGACTGGCCCGAACGGATCATCACCGGCGAGCCGTTCGTGGTGAGGTCGGCCCCCGGGAAGCCCGCGGCCGGGCTCGACATGCCGTAGTTCCCGTTGCCGCCGTTCCATCCCGCATACCCGGGGTCGGCCGCGAAGGCCGCCGAGGGGACGAACGCCGCCGCGGTGGCCGCGGCGGCGACGGTGCCGATTCGTATCCATTGTGAACTTGGTTTCCGCATGGCACGATCGTTGCAAATCGCCCGGAGGGAACCCTCATGCGACACGCGAGGCGCGTCCGCCCGGGCCCTCAGTGCGCCCCGAAGGCACGTCAGTGAGTTTCGGAGAATTTCCGGTGATCTGTCCGAGAGTTCTGGAGTGGGATTGCCGCTGAACGGGCTGGTGCCCCAGGCAGGATTCGAACCTGCGACGCACGGTTTAGGAAACCGACGCTCTATCCCCTGAGCTACTGGGGCGACGGAAGCCGAGTCTAGCCGATCGGTCGGAAGCGGGCGAGGCGGCGCAGCTCGACTGCGGCGAGCCTGGCGGTCTCGGCCGCGTCGTCGTCGGGCTGCTGCTGGGAGCGGCGCTCGGCGTCGACGCGGTGCAGGTAGGTCTCGACTTCGAGGGCGCGGCGCGGCTCCTCCCAGCCGAGGACGGCGCCCGCGAGGGAGGCCGCGTCCATCGCCGCGCGGGTGCCCCGGTCGAAGGACTCGATCGACAGGCGCAGCCGCCGCGTCAGCAGGTCGTCCAAGTGCAGCGCACCCTCGTACCGGGCCGCGTAGACGACCTCGGCGCGCAGGTAGTCGCTCTCGGCGATCGGGCGGCCGAGCTGGGGCTGCTCCGTGATCATCCGCAGGAGTTGAGGCGCGAGGTTTCCGTAGCGCCGGAGCAGGTGCTCCACGACCCGCACCGAGACCTTGCTCCGCTTCGCCAGCTTCTCGCGGGCCGCCCAGTAGACCTCGAAGGCGTCCGCCCCGAGGAGGGGAAGAAGGTGCGTGCCGCTGGCCGGGACGTCGGGGCCGATGCGCGCCGCGGCGGCGTCGATCGCGTCCTTCGCCATGATCCGGTAGGTCGTGAGCTTGCCGCCCGCCACGAAGAACAGGCCTGGCTCGGGTTCCACCACCGCGTGTTCGCGGCTGAGCTTCGAGGTCTCCTCGGTCTCGCCTCGCAGGAGCGGGCGCAGTCCGGCATAGACGCCTTCTACTTGGGAGACATCGAGTCTCCGGCCCAGCACGTCGCTCGCCTGCTGGAGCAGGTAGGCGACATCGCTCGCCGAAGCCGCCGGGTGCGCCGGGTCCAACGACCATTCGGTGTCCGTCGTCCCGATGAGCCAGTGCCGGTCCCACGGGATGATGAACAGGACGCTCCACTTCGTCCGCGAGATGATCCCCGCCGAGCCCCTGATCGCCGACCCGGGAAGCACCAAGTGCACGCCCTTCGACGCCTTCACCGCCATGCCCGACCGCTCCGGCAGCATCCGCGCCAGCTCGTCGCTCCACACGCCCGCCGCGCAGACCACCGTGCGCGCCTTGACGTTCCGCTTCACGCCCGACTCGACGTCGAGCACCTCCACCCCGGTGAGCCGGCCCCCGTCGCGGGTGAAGCCGACCGTCTGCGCCGAGGTCGCCACCGCCGCGCCCAAAGACGCCGCCGTCCGGGCCAGCGCCACCACCAGCCGCGCGTCGTCGACCTGCGCGTCGAAGTACCGGATCGCGCCCTTGATGTGCGGGTCCAGGTCGGGGAACGCCCGCAGCGCGCCCGCGCGGGACAGATGCCGGTGCCACGGCAGGCCCCCGCGGCTGCGGCCGGCGCCGAGCGCGGTCGCGAGGACGTCGTAGGCCGCGACCCCGGCGCCGTAGTAGGCCCGTTCCCAGATCCCCTTGAGCGGCAAGAGGAAAGGTACGGGCCGCACGAGGTGCGGGGCGAGGCTGCCGGCGAGGAGGCCGCGTTCGGTGAGGGCCTCGTGGACGAGGCCGAGTTCGAGCTGCTCCAGGTAGCGCAGGCCGCCGTGGACGAGCTTGCTCGACCGCGAGGAGGTGCCGGAGGCCAGGTCGCGGGCCTCGACGAGCGCCGTCTTGAGGCCCCGCGAGGCCGCGTCGACGGCGGCTCCGGCGCCCGTGGCGCCGCCGCCGACGACGAGGACGTCGAACTCCTCTTTCCCGAGCCGCTCCAGGTCCGCCCGCCGCCGCTCCGGGGAGAGGCGGCCGGCCTGGGACCGGGTCCAGGAGGCGGGCGTGCGCATGCGTTCACGATACGTGCAGCGAGCTGGGCTGACACCCGTCTCCGCGCACCCGGCGCGTAAATTGGAGGGGTGAGCACGCCACCCCCTTCGCGCCCGGACAAGCTCACCGTCTTCGCCCGGTTCCTCCAGTTCAAACTGCGGGTCCCGGTCATCGTCGCGGTGTGCGCCTCGATCCCCGCAGTGTTCCTCACCGTCTGGACCGACGGCGACCTCGCGTTCGCGGGCAAGGCGATCGGCTGGGTCGCCGGGGCCGTCCTGTGGTTCGAGTCCGTGGTGCTGCTGCTCGCGGCCGAGCACAAGCGCGACTGGCTGTGGCGGCACAAGTGGATGCTGCTGGTGTGCGCGCTGACCCTCGTCAGCCTCGTCGTCGCCGCGGGCGGCGCTCAGGTCCTGCGCCTCGCGTACCTGGTCGGGACGATCCGGGTGCTGCGCGCCAAGCGGATCATCGACGTCGCGGGCATCCTCTCCCGGCGCCTGAGCCTCGGCCTGTGGTGGAAGTCGGGCCTGTTCACGGGCGCGGGCGTCGTCACGGCCGGGATCGCCGCGGTGCTCCTGTTCGACCCGGACGCCGAGTACCGCGAACTCCTGCACTGGTTCGACGCGAACCTGCGGCTCCTCCCGATCCTCCTCGCGGGCGCGGTCCTGGCGGTCGCCACGTGGTACTTCGTGCGCCAGCGCGCGGTCGCCCGCCGTGCCGCCAGAGCGGCGGGGACCGCGGTCGCCGTCCCTGAACCGCGCCGGAGCGCCGACGCCCAGCTGGATGCGGCGGTCGAAGCGGCCGAAACCCCCTGAGATCGTCCTTCCTCGACCGGGGAGGCGGTTCGAGTAGGCTCGGGCCGTGGATACCGACCTGATCACCCTGACCGGACTGCGCGTCCACGGGCGCCACGGCGTCTTCGACTTCGAGCGGGACGCCGGGCAGGACTTCATCGTCGACGTCTCCCTCCGCACCTCCACCGCCGAGGCCGCCGCCAGCGACGACCTCAAGCACACCGTCGACTACGGCGCGCTCGCCGACTCGCTCGCCGCGATCGTCGCGGGCGAGCCGGTCAACCTCATCGAGACCCTCGCCGAGCGACTCGCCGGCGCCTGCCTCGCCCTCGACGGCGTCCGCGCCGCCAAAGTGACCGTCCACAAGCCACAGGCGCCGATCAGTCAGCAGTTCACCGACGTCGCCGTCACCATCGAGCGGAGTGCGCCATGAGCCGGGTCGTCTTCAGCATGGGCTCCAACCTGGGCGACCGCGAGGCCGCCCTGCGGGCCGCCATCGACGCGGTCGCCCCCGCCGCGGTCTCGGACGTGTACGAGACGCCGCCGTGGGGCGGGGACGACGAGCAGCCCGCCTACTTCAACATCGCCGTCATCGCCGACGACCCCGCGCGCTCGCCGCAGGACTGGCTCGAACTCGGGCAGCGCCTGGAGGCCGAGGCCGGGCGCGTGCGGGACCCCGAGCGGCCGTACGGGCCCCGGACCCTCGACGTCGACCTCATCGCGGTGTGGGACGGCGGCGCCCCCGTGCACTCCGAGGAGCCGCACCTGCGGCTGCCGCACCCGCTCGCGCATCTGCGGGCGTTCGTCCTGGTCCCGTGGTTCGCGGTCGACCGCGACGCCGAGCTTCCCGGGAAGGGCCGGGTGAGGGACCTGCTACGGGACGAGTCCGTCGCGGCGGACGCGCGCGCACTGCGCCGCCTTCACCCGATATGGTCAGAGCATCATGAGTGACGGGAAGCACGGTCCTACACCGAGTCTCCGACCGACCGCGCCGTCCACCCTCGCGGTGGCGGCACTCGTCGGAGCCGCCTTGACGCTGCTCCTCGTCGCCCGCTTCTACCAGCAGGCCCCCGACCTCGCCTGGTACAACTCCGTGGTCGTCCTCGCCCTCGCCGCGCTCCTCGCGTGGCTCGCCTGGACCACGCGGAAGACGCTGCACCCCAGCAAGAAGCGTCTACAGCAGGCCGCGATCGACGGGAGCGACCCGTCGCCCGCCCCCGGACGGCTCGACGGTCCGGAGCACGCGCTCCAGATCGCCCGCTTCGCCGTCCTCGGCAAGGCCGCCTCGATCGCCGGGGCCGCGTTCTTCGGCGCGTACCTCGGCTTCACCGTGTGGCTGGCGGTCCAGGCAGGACGCTTGACCGCCGCCGCCTCCGACCTCCCCGCGGCGGTGCTCGGCACCGTCGCCTGCGCCGCGCTCACCGCGGCCGCGGTCTGGCTGGAGCACTCCTGCCGCATCCCCCCGCAGGACGAGTCCGACCGCCCCGCCCGACCCTGAACCGACCCTCCCCGACCCCGTCCACACTGCTGAACCCATCCCCCCATATCCCCAATATCTCGCGCGTTTAGAGGTGCGCCCCATGAAATTCGACTCCCCATCCCGAAGCGGCGACCGCGACTCGACCTCGCAGATGAAAGCCGTCTCAGCGGGCGACGACGAGACGCCCGCCGACCGCATGGCGGTGCACGTGGTCTGGGAGATCGGACTGCTGCTGCTCGCCGGCGGCGTCCTGTTCGCCCTCACCCAGTCCTCCGGCGGCCCGTTCGCCGACGGCGGCTGGACCGCACTCACCGCCGCGCTCGCGCCGGTCGTCATGCTCGCCTGCGCGATGGCGGTGTCGCTTCGCGTCGGCGCCGTCAACCTCGCCGTCGGGCCGATCGCGCTGCTGTCGGCGTGGATGTTCGTCGACGCGTCCGGCTCCGGCTCGGCCATGGCGCTCGCCATGGGCCTGGGCGTCGCGGCGTTCACCGGCATCGTCCTCGCCACCCTGACCGCGTGGCTGCGCGCCCCTGGCTGGGCCGCGAGCGGCGCCGTCGGCGGCGCGATCGGCCTGTGGGCCGGGACCTCCGGCGACCCGGGCGCGTTCTCGCTCTCGGCGCTCCCGAGCACCGGCGTCCTCGCCGCGCTCGCGGGCGCGGCCGGCATCTCGCTGTTCCTCGGCCTGGTCGGCGCGTTCGCGGGCATCCGCGGGCGCCTCGCCCCGATCCGCGACACCCCGGCGGGCGAGCGGCACGGGCGCGGGGGACTGGTGTTCCTCGGCGTGCTGCTCTCCTCGTCCCTGGCGGGCGCGGCGGGCGTCGTCGCCGCCTGGACCTCGGTGCCGGACGCCGGCGCCGCCGGACTCCCGGACCCGATCCTGCTCACCGTGCTCGCGCTCGGCGCGGCCCTCCTGGGTGGGACGAGCCTCCTGGGCCGCCGCGGCGGCGTGTGCGGCACCGTGTTCGCCTCGCTCCTCGTGCTGTCCCTGATGTGGCTGGCCGAGGCGCGCGGCTGGAGCTTCGACCCGAGCTGGATCGCCTTGTCCGCCATCGTCGCCGGGTTCCTGGTGACCCGCCTGGTGGAGGCCATGAACCAGGTCGACGAGGCCGAGGCGGCCTCGACGTCGCGCGCCGGGTCGGTCGACGACCTGCGCGACGAGGACCCGCGCGACCGCTCCTCCGGCGACACCGGCCAGTACGAGCGCTACGACGAGGACCTCGCCGACCTCGGCTCCGGCGGCGACCCGTGGATCACGAACACGGGCGGCATCCGGACCGGCAACACCGGCGGCATCCCCAAGCCCGCGCCCGCGGACCCGTTCGGGGCCTCCGGCGCCTTCGACGACCTCCGCGACGGGTACGGGACCCGCTTCGACACCGACCGCCGCTACGGCCGCTGACCCATCGCCCTCCATCCCCCATAGAGGACAGAGAACATGACGTACGTACCCCCAGAACGCGACGAACTGCCCCTGGACCAGACCCAGCGGCCCGACATCGCGGCCGCCCCCGGCACCGGCCTGCCCGCACTCGGCAACGGCGTCGACAACCAGAGCGCCCAGCCCGTCGACCCCTTCGCGGGCCAGCCCGCGGTGACCGTGGGCTACGCCGAGACCGCCGCGCCCGTGCGGGACCGGGTGGTCTTCCAGTTCGTCTGGGAGGCCATCCTCCTGCTGCTGACCCTGAACGCGCTCTTCCTGGTCTACCAGCGCCAGGACGAGATCTTCGGCGGCGACGCCACCCTCGACTCGCTCGGGCCGTACTTCGCGAGCCTCACCTCGCTGCTGCTGATCGTCACCGGCTTCGGCATGACGCTGCGTCTGGGCGCGGTCAACCTCGCCGTCCCGGCCATGCCGATGCTCGCGCTGGGCCTGCCCTCGCTGTTCGTCGGCTCGAACCCGCTTGTGGGCCTGGGCTACACGGCCGGGGCCGCGCTCGTGCTTGCGATCCTGTTCCTCGTGCTCACGGTGGTCCTGCGCATCCCCGCGTGGCTCGCGGGCGTCGCGTCCCTCGTGGTCATCGCCGGGTCGATCCCCGCGCTCACCGAACTCGCCGAGCGGGTCGGCTCGGGCGAGCCCGGCACCTGGACGAACCCGGGCAACGTGTGGCTCTTCGCGGGCGCGGCCGCCCTCTCGGCGGCGGGCGGCCTGCTCGGCCTCCTCCCCGGCGTGCGCGACCGTTTCAGCAAGGTCAAGGGCGCGGCCGACGGCACCGGCGACCGCGAGGCCGGCTCGGTCTTCGCGCTCTTCGGCGGCACGTTCCTCGCGCTCCTCCTCGGCGGCGTCGCCGGCTTCCTCCCGGCCGTCTTCGGCGGCGGCGGGACCTCCTCGGAGTGGGTCCTCACCGGCATGTTCTCGGTGAGCACGCTCTCGGGCCTGGTCCTGACCCCGTTCGTGTTCCTCGTGGTCTTCCTCGCCGGCACCAGCCCCTGGGGCCGCCGCGGCCCGGTCCTCGGCACCGTCCTCGCCACGATCGCGGTGTGGGCGCTCCTCCTGGTGTGGAACAGCCTCCAGGGCCCGGCCTCCGATCCCGAGCTCTTCCGCAACTGGACCGGCGCCCTCTACGCCGGCCTGCTCCTCCTCGGCCTCTTCATCGCCTTCGGCCTCGACCGCCTCGGCCGCCCCAAAGAGCCCGTCGACGCCGACACCGAGCAGACCACCGAGCTGTCCCCCTACGACCCCGCCTTCACCAACGACGGCACCGGCCTCTTCGACCCCACCCTCCCGGACGCCACCCCCGCGACCAGGTAGCCGACCGCATCAAATGGCCGGGGGCCGGGCGCTTC
>NZ_QFRW01000269.1 GCF_003265355.1 Glycomyces dulcitolivorans
CTGCGGCGCAGGGGGTTGCACGCCCGGCGCACCGGGGGCCTGGCCGGGGTGCGGCGGCGGGGTGATGCCGGGCGCGGCCGACGGCGGAGGGCTCGCGAACGCGGCCGAACCGGAGCTCATGGCCCCCGGCGGGTAACCCGCGGGAGCGGGAGAAGGCCCGGCGCCGAAGCCGCCCTGGGGGGCGGCCGGATCGGTGGAGTCCGGGCTCCCGTCGCGGTTCCCGGCTGGGCCGGAGACGCCGTCGGGGTGCGGGCTAATCGAGCTCATGCATCATCTCCGTCAGGTGTCGCTCCAGCGCCACCGAGTCCAGTTCACGATGTTCGAGAATCGTATAACGGCCTGGCCGGGTCCTCGGCGCGTAGGCCACCGCTGTGGCGAGCTCGGCAGTGGTCAGACCGAGTTCGCTCGCGGTGCGCGGCAGGCCGTGCCGCTTCAGCGCCGCGGAGAGTTCCGCGAACAGGGCCTCGTCGCCCCGCAGCCAGGTACAGATGAGCGCCCCCAGCGCGCCTTCGGCCCCGTGGGAGGCCAGGCCGGGGTGGAGCGCTTCGAGCGCGTGCGCGATCTCGTGGCAGCCGCCCGAGCAGGGACGGGAGGACCCGGCCATGCTGGAGGCGAGGCCGCCCTGGATGAGCGCGTCGGCGAGGGTCGCCAGGAACGCGTCGTCTTCGATGGTGCCCGGGTGGCGCAGGACCGCTTCGGCGCCGGTGCGGGCGATGGCGGCGGCGAGGCCGTCGACGGGCTCGCCGTTCACCTGGTGCGAGAGCTGCCAGTCGGCGACCGCGGAGAGGTTCGTGAGGGCGTCACCGATGCCGGACTGGAGCTGGATCGCGGGGGCTTTGCGGATGAAGTCGAGGTCGGCGAGGACGGCGAGCGGCGGGTGGACCCCGTAGGAGACGGAGGCGCCGTCGCGTTCGAGGGACGCGGTCGGGGACGCGAGGCCGTCGTGGGCAAGGCTCGTGGCGACCGAGACCATCGGCAGGCCCAGGTCGGAGGCGGCCCACTTGGCGGTGTCGAGGAGCTTGCCGCCGCCGATGCCGACGAGGGCGTCCACGTGGTCGTCGCGCAGGCGCCTGGTGAGGTCCTTGGCGCTGTCGAGGGTGCCGGCCTTGACGGTGTGCACGACCGCGTCGGGCAGGTGGTCGAGCTGGTCGGCGATGGTCTCCCCGAGGCCGGGCCCGAGCGCGATCGCGACGCGCCCGCCCGAGGAGATCCGCGAGTCCGCGAGCAGCTCGGGCAGCCGCGCGACGGCCCCCGACGAGACCTCGACCGTGATCGGCGCGAGGACGGTGCGGGCGAATGTGGGCACTAGAGCGTCTCTGCGATCTCGCGCGCCAGGGCCCAGTCAGTGTGGTCGTCGACCTCGGTCCAGCGCACGGGCCCGGTCGAGACCGTGCCGATGCGCCCGGCCTCGGCCAGCAACTGGAAGGCGTCCTCGTAGTAGAGGGTCGAGTCGCGCGTGTAGGTCGCTTCGAGGGCCTTGGTGAGCTCCTCGGCGATCCCGGCGGGGATGAGGCTGACGCCGATGTACTCACCGGCGGCGGCCTCGATCGGCTGGACCTTGTGGATGAGCTCGACGCCGAGGTCGCCGATGCGGACCTTCATGGCCTCGTCGGTGAGCTGCTTGTGGTCATCCAGTGCGAGGAGAAGCCGTGGATCATCCTTCGCGGCTTCGAGGAGGTTCCGCTCGATGCTCGCGGGGTGGACGGTGTCGCCGTTGACGAGGACCGCGCCGTCGGCGTAGTGCCCGCGGGCGGTCCACAGCGAGTAGGCGTTGTTCCAGTGCGGCTTGTCGTTGTCGACGATCGTGACCTGGACGCCGTAGCGGGTCTCCAGCTCCGGGGCGTGCTCGCGGATCTTCTCGGCGGCGTGCCCGACGGTGATGGCGATGTCCGTCACATCGACCTCGGCGAGGCCGCGGACGATGGTGTCGAGGATGGTCTCGGTCCCGGTGACCGGCAGGAGCGTCTTCGGGAGGCGGTCGGTGTCGGGGCGCAGGCGCTGCCCCTGTCCGGCGGCGAGGATGACGCCTCTCATGTCTGCCTTTCGGTCGGGGGGCGCGGGACGCGCGCAAATCGCGCGAACCGGTGTGCAACCCGGCTAGTTTACAAGCCGCGAAAGGGGGGAGGCCCCTGCCGAGTGTGCGCCTGCACACGTCGGCCGGGGCCTCCAACTGGGAAGGGGCGGTCTCCGCGCGAACGGTGACCGCACCCTCTACAACGAGTCTGTGACGACCCGGTTACGCCTTACTTGGCGGCGATCGACTTGGCGAGGTTCTCCGACAGGGTGTCGAGGAACTCGTCGGTGGTCTGCCACGGCTGCTCGCGGCCGATGAGCAGGGCGAGGTCCTTGGTCATCTTGCCGCCTTCGACGGTGTCGATGACGACCTTCTCCAGCTCGTTCGCGAACGCGGTGACCTCGGGGGTGCCGTCGAGCTTGCCGCGGTGGGCGAGGCCCCGGGTCCAGGCGAAGATCGAGGCGATCGGGTTGGTCGAGGTCTTCTCGCCGCGCTGGTGGGCGCGGTAGTGGCGGGTCACGGTGCCGTGCGCGGCCTCGGCCTCGACGGTCTGGCCGTCGGGGGTCATGAGCACGGAGGTCATGAGGCCGAGCGAGCCGAAGCCCTGCGCGACGATGTCGGACTGGACGTCGCCGTCGTAGTTCTTGCAGGCCCAGACGTAGCCGCCCTCCCACTTGAGCGCCGCGGCGACCATGTCGTCGATGAGGCGGTGCTCGTAGGTGAGGCCCTTGGCCTCGAAGTCGGCCTTGTAGTCGTTGTCGAAGATCTCCTGGAACACGTCCTTGAACATGCCGTCGTAGGCCTTGAGGATGGTGTTCTTGGTGGACATGTACACCGGGAAGTTCCGCTGGAGGCCGTAGCGGAACGACGAGTGCGCGAAGTCCTCGATCGACTTGCGGAAGTTGTACATCGAGAGGGCGACGCCGCCGCCCTCCGGGTAGCGGGCGACCTCGAACTCCATGGGCTCGGTGCCGTCGTCGGGGGTGAACGTGACGGTGAGCGTGCCGGGGCGGTCGACCTTGAAGTCGGTCGCGCGGTACTGGTCGCCGAAGGCGTGGCGGCCGACGACGATCGGCTTGGTCCAGCCCGGGACCAGGCGCGGCACGTTGCTCATGATGATGGGCTCGCGGAAGATGGTGCCGCCGAGGATGTTGCGGATGGTCCCGTTCGGGGAGCGCCACATCTTCTTGAGGCCGAACTCCTCGACGCGGGCCTCGTCGGGGGTGATCGTCGCGCACTTGACGCCGACGTGGTGCTCGGCGATCGCGTTGGCGGCGTCGACGGTGACCTGGTCGTCGGTGGCGTCGCGGTGCTCGATCGAGAGGTCGTAGTAGTGCAGGTCCACGTCCAGGTAGGGGTGGATCAGCTCGTCCTTGATCTTGCTCCAGATGATGCGGGTCATCTCGTCGCCGTCGATCTCGACGACGGGGTTCGCGACCTTGATCTTCGCCATGGGTTTCGGCACCTCTCCTTGCGCTTCGCCGCGCGTGGTCGGGACGGGGAGCGGACTGCTCCTAACAGTACGAGCGTACTGGGCCCGATCCCCCGGCCGTCGGCCGCCCGGGGAGTCGTTGGACACAGAGGCCAGCGCGATGATGGATCGGGCCGGTCGCGAACCGGCTACCGTCGAACCTCGCCAGTTGGATGAGACCTGGGAAAACGTCTCCTGAAGTTCAACGTAACGATTCCGTCTCAAGGCTGGCGTGCGCCGGGTCACGACAGGTAAGTTCGTTAACTAGAAACAATCTTTCCAATTTGTTTCGGGATCCGAGTTCAAGCCCACGCACGAAGGAGTGCCCAGGTGACCGCACCTACCGCACCCCCGCCGCGAACTGACGCGGCGGTCGGTACGCCGCCCCCCGCTGCGCGCTCGTCCGTCCTCCGCCGCGCGTGGACCTCCTACGCCTTCCGCCGCATCCGCCAGTCGGTCTTCGTCATCTGGCTGGTCGCGACGATCACCTTCCTGCTGATGCACTTCATGCCCGGCGACCCGATCGAGATCATGGCCGGGCGCCTCAACAGCGCCGGCATGTCCCACGACCAGGCCATGGCGACCGCGGCGAACATCATCAGCTACGACCCGAACGCGAACGTCTGGGCCCAGTACCTCGACTTCCTCAAGGGCCTGGTCACCCTCGACTTCGGCAACTCGCTGACCAACCCCTCCAAGACCGTGTTCGAGCACGTCATGGAGTACCTGCCGTGGACGCTGTTCGCGGTCGGCGCGGGCGTCGTCCTCGCCACGGTCGTCGGCTTGACCGTGGGCATGGCCATGGCCTACCGCCGCGGCTCCTGGTTCGACCACGCGATGACCTCCGTCGGGTCCTTCCTCACCGGCGTCCCGAACTACATCCTCATCGCCGCGGTCATCGTCATCGGCTACACGGTGCTCGACGTCCTGCCGTTCCTCGACATGCGGGGGCGCATCACCGCGGGCGTGGAGCCGGGCTTCGACTTCGTGTTCTTCGGGGACGCGATCTTCCACGCGATCCTGCCGATCATCGCGTTCGCGTTCACCGCCACCGGCTCCTTCATGCTCAACATGAAGGCCGCCACCACCGAGGTCCTCACCGAGGACTACGTGACGGTGGCGCAGGCCCGCGGCCTCAAGCCCGGGCGCATCAGCCGCAGCTACGTCGGCCGCAACGCGCTCCTGCCGATCATCCCGCAGGTCGCCCTCCAGCTGGGCACCCTCGTCGGCGGCTCGATCGTCATCGAGCAGATCCTCCAGTACCCCGGGGCCGGCCAGATGCTCATGGAGGCCATCTCGAACCGCGACTACCCGGTCGTGCAGGCGGCGGTCATCATCCTCGCCACCTCCGTCGTCATCGCGAGCCTCATCGTGGACCTCTTCCTCGTCCGCGTGGACCCCCGCATCAAGTCCGAAGGGCAGGACGCGTGACCACCATCGACGCCGCCATCGCCAAGCCCCGCAAGCAGGGTCGTTCAAAGAAGCGCAGCCGGGAATCGTTCTTCGGGCGCCTGTGGACCGGGCTCACCCGCTCCCCCGCGGGCTTCGCCGGGACGGTCCTCGTCCTCGCGATCGTCCTGTTCTCCTTCGTCGGCCCGCTCGTCATCGACCAGCACAACCCGACCGACACGACCCAGATCTGGACCTCGCCGTCCGCCGAGCACTGGCTCGGCACCGAGTATCGGGGCATGGACACGTTCACGATCCTGGTGAACTCCGGCGCCCAGCCGATCTGGGTCGGCACGCTCGCGGCTCTCATGGCGACGTTCGTGGCCGTGGCCCTCGGGTCGATCGCCGGGTACTTCCGCGGCCGCATCGACTCCGTGCTGCTCCAGCTCACCGACGTCACCGTCACGATCCCGCAGTTCCTGCTCATGCTCTCGGTCGTCGCGTTCTTCGAGGACATCCCGCCGTGGGGCATCTCGATCGTGGTCGGCTCCACCATGTGGGCCTTCCTGTTCCGCTCGATCCGGGCGCAGGTCATGTCCCTCAAGGAGCGCGAGTTCGTCGAGGCCGCGCGGCTCCAGGACCTCGGTCCGGCCCGCATCGTCTTCCGCGAGATCCTGCCGAACATGGCCGGGTTCATCTTCGTGAACTTCGTGATCTCGGTGAACCAGGCGATCTACGCGATCGTCGGCCTCTACGTCCTCGGCCTCATGCCCTCGGGCACGCCGAACTGGGGCCTCATGATCCACCAGTCCTGGAGCCAGAACTTCTACCTGACCCCGGTCGCCCTGCCCTTCGTCATCGCCCCGCTGCTCATGATCGTGCTCTTCACGATCGGCCTCGTCACGATGGGCCGCGGTCTCGACCAGGCCCTCAACCCGCGCCTCCGGGAAAGGTGAGACCATGACCGACCCGATTCTCAGCGTCCGCGACCTCGCGATCGCGTACCGCACCGGACGGAAAGAGTCCGTGACCGCCGTCAGCGGCGTCGACCTCGACCTGTACGAAGGCCAGTCGCTGGCCCTCGTCGGCGAGTCCGGCTGCGGGAAGACCACCCTCGGCCTGGGCCTGCTGCGGCTCCTGCCGGGCCTGGGCGAGATCACCTCCGGCTCGCTCACGTACCGGCTCAAGGACGGCAGGCGCGCCGACCTCCTCAAGATGAAGAAGGAGCAGCTGCGCCGCTTCCGCTGGAACGAGGCCGCCATGGTCTTCCAGGGCGCCATGAACGCGTTCAACCCGGTCATCCGCATCGTCGACCACTTCGCCGACACGCTCCGCGACCACTCGGACGGCAAGCAGCGCTGGACGAAGGCCGAAGTCGAGGCCCGCGCCGGGGAGCTCCTGGAGACCGTCCGGCTCGACCCCGACCGCGTCCTCCAGTCGTACCCGCACGAGCTGTCCGGCGGCATGAAGCAGCGCGCCCTCATCGCGCTCGCCATCGCCCTGGACCCGCAGGTCCTCGTCCTGGACGAGCCGACCACCGCGCTCGACCTGCTCACGCAGCGGTCGATCGTGCAGCAGCTCCACGAGCTGCGCAAGAAGTTCGGGTTCACGATGGTGTTCATCACCCACGACCTGGGCCTCGCCGCCGAGCTCGCCGACCGCGTCGCGACCATGTACGCCGGCCGCATCATCGAGACGGGCTCCGCGCGCGACATCTTCTACGCGCCCAAGCACCCCTACACGGCCGGGCTCATCAACGCCGTCATGCCCGTCAAGGGCGAGCGGCCCGCGCTGGAGTCGATCCCGGGCTACCCGCCCAGCCTCAAGGCCATGCCCGACGGCTGCGCGTTCAACCCCCGCTGCGCCTTCGCGACGGCCGAGTGCAAGCAGGACCGCGTCCCGCTGGAGCTGCTCACCGACCGCCCGCTGGCCATGCACCACTCGGTCGCCTGCCTCCACCACGACCAGGTCATCCTCCGCCGCAAGGAGAACGCGAATGTCTGACGCGCCTCTGCTGAAGCTCCGGGCCCTGGAGCAGGTCTTCGACACCAAGAAGGGCCCCGTCGCCGCCGTCGGCGGCGTCGACCTGGAAGTCAAGGCCGGCAAGGTCCTGTGCCTGGTCGGCGAGTCCGGCTGCGGCAAGACCACCACGGCCCGCGCGGCCGCCGGGATCACCCGGCCGACCGCCGGCGCCGTCGAGTTCCGCGGCAAGTCCCTCACCGACATGAGCGCCGCCGAGAAGACCGCCTACCGGCGCGCCGTCCAGTACATCCACCAGGACCCGTACGCGGCGCTCAACCCGACCCGCACCGTGGCCTCGACCCTCACCGCCGGCCTCAAGCGCCACGGACTGGTCAAGAACCGCACCGAGGCCCGGGCCAAGGCCGCCGAGCTGCTCCAGCTCGTCGACCTCACCCCGCCGGAGTCCTACCTGGACTCCTACCCGCACCAGCTGTCCGGCGGCCAGCGCCAGCGCGTCAACGTCGCGCGCTCGCTCGCCATGAACCCCGAGCTGCTCATCTGCGACGAGTCGACCTCGATGCTCGACGTCTCGATCCGCGTGAGCCTGCTCAACACCCTGGGACGCCTGCGCGACGACCTCGACGTCGGCTTCCTGTTCATCACCCACGACCTCGCCGTCGCGAAGTATTTCGCGTGGGACGGCGAGATCGCGGTCATGTACCTCGGGAAGGTCGTCGAGCACGGCCCCACGCCCGAGGTCATCGGGAACCCCCAGCACCCGTACACGAAGGCGCTCATCGGCGCCGTGTGCGAGCCGGACCCCGACCTCGCCCGGGCCAACCAGGCCGCCGAGCAGCTCCGCTCGGCCGAGATCCCGTCCCTCACCGACCTCCCCGCCGGCTGCGCCTTCCACCCCCGGTGCCCCGCATTCGAACCGGGCCTGTGCGACAGCACTGAACCAGTGCTCGAACGCACGGGTGCGAACGGCAACGGCGCCGGCCGCGGCCGCCGGGTCTCGTGCCACGTCGTGGCGCGCGACCAGCGGCAGAGCACCGTCCGGAGCGGGGCCGAGGCCCCGGACCGGACGCTCACCCTCGACGCCGTCCCCGGTTCGCGGCGTCCCGCCTCCGCGGGGGCGACCGAAGATCCAAACAAGACACCGGGAGCGGCATGGTCGGCCTGATCGCCCGCACGGGGCTGGCGTTCGGGGTCCTGCTGACCCTGGCCGCAGGGCTCCTCCTGCTCCTCCTGCCCAGCGGAACCGCAGAGTCCTCCATCAGTGCGCTGACCGTCGGACTCGGATTGTTCCTCATCCTCATTACCTCTATCGCCCTCTACATCGAAAGGAAACGGCGATGACCTCTCAGCGATTCGAGATCAGCCGACGCAATCTCATGCAGGCGGTCGGCCTCGGCGCCGGCGCCGTTGCGACCACCTCCGTCCTCGGCGCGTGCCAGGCCGACAGCGGTGACGACGGTGGCGCCAGCGGCAAGTTCGTGTACGTGTACCCGTTCGACATCTCCGTCGAGCACTACAACGCGGCCCTGAACACCGGTGTGCTGCTGACGGCCGCCCCCGTGGCCGAGCTCTTCATCCCTCGCGCCGCGATCCTGAACTGGGACACGCAGGAGTGGGTGCCGCAGCTCGCCGAGTCCGTCACCCTCGACGGCACCACGCTGACGATCAAGCTGCGCTCGGGCATCAAGTGGACCGACGGCACCGACGTCACCGCCAAGGACGTCGCGGGCACCATCTACCTGCAGAAGCTCAACGCCGCGCAGGGCACCATCGGCTGGGACCAGCTCCAGTCGGCGACCGCCGACGACGACACCACCGTCACGGTCACGTACTCCGAGGCGTTCATCGGCGTCGAGCACGGCGCGCTCAAGGCGCAGGTCCTCCCCTACTCGCGCTACGGCGCGTGGATGGACGAGGCCGAGGGTCTGGTCGGGGCGGGCGAGGTCCAGGGCGGACCGGGCCAGGTGGCCCTGGCCGAGAAGATCGCGGCCGAGGACTTCCTCGACGAGGACTTCATCTCCTGCGGCGCCTACAAGTTCGAGCAGATCGGCGAGACCGTCATCACCCTGTCGGTCCACGAGGACGGCCTGTTCGCCGACCAGGTGAAGTTCGAGACCGTCGAGGTCCAGAAGGGCGACAACGCCGCTTCGGTGCAGTTCCTGCTGTCCTCCGCGGTCGACTACTCGACCCAGGTGCTCGGCGCGACCGACCGCTCCACGATCGCGGGCGTCGAGGGCCTCAAGGAGATCTCGACCCCCGGTTACGACGGCGTCGGCCTGATGCTCAACGAGGGCCGGTTCCCCGAGTTCGCGGACGCCAAGGTGCGCAAGGCGTTCATGTACGTCTTCGACACCGAGGTCATCGGCGAGATCGCCAAGGGCAACGGCGGCTACTACGTGCCGTCGACCTACTCGGGTCTGCCCGACCCGCACGCGGAGGGCCTGTTCGACGACGTCGAGCTGGAGTACTACGCGACCGACCACGCGAAGGCGGAGGCGCTGCTGACCGAGGCCGGCTGGGCGAAGGAGTCCGACGGCTGGCACAAGCCGGACGGGTCGCTCGCCGAGTACACGATCATCGGCGTCGAGGGCTGGACCGACTTCTCGCTCACCGGCGAGCAGGCGGCGTCGCAGCTGACGGAGTTCGGCCTGAACGTGGCGTACGAGAACGTCCCGGCCGACAACCCGTGGGGCATCTGGGGTGCGGGCGAGTTCGACATCGCCGTGCGCCAGTGGGCGAACCCGTTCGTGCCCTACGTCTACGGCTCCTGGCAGATGGCGTGGTTCACGGACAACTCGCAGACCGCGGACGCGCCGGGCATGGGCCTGTCGACCGCCGAGGTCGAGACGACCACGCTCGGCACGGTCAACGTCGACGAGCTGTACCTGACCTCGCAGAAGGGTTCTCCCGAGGAGCAGGCCGAGGCGAACAAGACGCTCGGCATCGTCTTCAACGAGACCCTGCCGCGCCTGCCGCTGTTCCTGAACCAGCGCGTCTCGTACGCGATCGAAGGGGAGCGCGTCAAGGAGATCTCGGCGGGCGCCTACGAGCTCAACGACATCTACTTCGACAACCCGATCATGGTCCGCATCCTTGAGGGCGGCATCGAGCCCGCATAGGGGACCGTGATCCGCTCCCGGAGACGCTGCTCGCTCCGGGAGCAGGACTCGGCGGCGGGGCCTCCACAGGGGCCCCGCCGCTGCCGCGCGACACCGAGGCGGGTTGAGTGCGGCGAGAGAAAGCGAAGGGCCCCGGCCGGTATGGCCGGGGCCCTTCCGTATGTGTCAGAGGGGAAACCGAAGGGGCCCGGTGCGTCAAGCACCGGGCCCCTATTCGTCTGCTGAACTAGCCCTCGTCACAGAATGGCGGGACACAGGACTCTGATTCGCTGGTGGTCTCGCCGCCTCCGCCGCCGTCGTCCTCCGCGGGGACGATGGTGATGGCCGAGCCGGGGGCGACCGCGGTGCCGCTGGTGAGTTCGCCGTCGGGGCCGGAGACGGACTCGATGGTCTCCAGGGTCGCGTCGCCGTTGATCGTGGCGGTGAGCCCGAGGCCGTTGAGCGTGTCCATGAGGGCCTGCGGCGTGGTCGTGGCGTCCCAGGTGACCACCACGCCCTGGGCGGTGATGGTGACCGTGGTGCCCTCTTCCTCGGTGGAACCGCTGTTCGGGTTCTGGTCGTAGACGACGCCGGTGGTGGTGCCGCCGCTGCCGTACTGGAGGTCGTACTCGAAGCCCTCGTTCTGGAGGGTCTCGATCGCCAGGTCGGTGGTCATGCCCTCGACGTTCGGGACGGTGGCCTCGCCGCCGGCGGAGACGGTGAGCGTCACCGTGGTGCCGGGCGGGACCAGCTCGCCGGCGGCCGGGTTCTGCTCCAGGACGGTGCCGGGCTCGTCGGTGCTGGCGATCTCGTTCTTCTCGACGACGAGGTTGTCCTCGGTGAGCGTCGCCTCGGCGTCCGCGAACTGGTCGCCGACGACATCGGCGACCTCCACGTCGTCCGGGGCGACCATGACGGTGATCTCCACCGTCGTGCCTTCATTGACCTCCTCGCCCTGGCCGGGCGTCTGGTCGATGACCTTGCCGATGTTCGTGTCGTCGGCGGTCTCGGCCTTCTGCTCGACCACGTCGACTTCGAAGCCGTCGGTCGTGAGGGTCTCGGTCGCGACCTCCTGGGTCTGGCCTATCACCCCTGGAACGGTCTTCAAGGCGGCCTCGTTCATCGCCTGCATGATGCCCCAGGCCGCCGCGGTGACCGCGACGAGCGCCAGGATCACGCCGAGGGCGATGAGCCACGGGCGGCGCTTGCTGGAGGACGTCGGGAGCTGGCGGATCGGCGCGGTCGCATCGGGGTCGAGGATCGTGGTCCGCTCGGCGGCATTCATGACCGCGGGGGCCATGACGTCCTGGCCGCGGGCGGCGCGGATGAGGTCCTCGCGCATCTCGGCGGCCGAGTGGTACCGGTTCTCGGGGTTCTTCGAGAGGGCCTTCATGACGACGGAGTCGACCGAGGCCGGGACGTTCGGGTTGAGCTCCGAAGGCGGCCGGGCCTCCTCGCGCACGTGCTGGTAGGCGACCGAGACGGGGTTGTCGCCGGTGAACGGCGGGTGCCCGACGAGGAGCTCGTAGAGGACGCAGCCGACGGCGTACACGTCGGAGCGGGCGTCGACGGTCTCGCCGCGGGCCTGCTCGGGAGAGAGGTACTGGGCGGTGCCGATGACGGCGCTGGTCTGGGTCATGGTCGCCTGGTTGGAGGCGAGGGCCCGGGCGATGCCGAAGTCCATGACCTTGACCTGGTTGGTGTCCGAGAGCATCACGTTGCCGGGCTTGACGTCCCGGTGGATGATGTGGTGCTTGTGGCTGAAGTCCAGGGCCGAGCACATGTCGGCGACGACCTCGCAGGCCGCGGCCGACTCGAAGCGGCCCTCCGCGATCAGGACCTCTTTGAGGGTGCGGCCGTTGACGAACTCCATGACCATGTAGGGGATGCCCATGTCCTCGCCGGTGTCGAAGACGGCGACGATGTTGGGGTGGTTGAGCGAGGCGGAGTTCTGGGCCTCGCGCTGGAAGCGGATGAGGAACGACTCGTCACGAGACAGGTCGGCCCGCAGCAGCTTCACCGCCACGTCGCGACCGAGCCGCAGGTCGCGGCCCCGGTGGACTTCAGCCATCCCCCCGTAGCCGACGACCTCGCCGATCTCGTATCTGCCGCCGAGCAGGCGGGGCTCTGTCGTCATCGCGTTTTACGTCCTCGTGTTCCGTTCATCGCGGATTGATTCTAGTGGCAGCGCCAGGCCCGGAAGCCCGCTATCAGTCGTTGCAGTTGGCTCCGGGGAGGCATTCGCCGACGCCGCCGCCTCCGGTCTCCCTCGTGTCCTCGGGAGTGGTGGGCGCTTCGGACTCCTCTTCCGTCTCCTCGTCGGCGGACCCGCTGGTGGAGGTGTCGGACGCGGGGTCCTCGCCGCCGCCGTTCGGCTCGTCGTCGCCGTTCATCGACAACAGCAGCCACACCATACCGCCCACCAGGACCAGGGCGACCACGCCCACGATCGCGATGAGCAGGTTGCGGTTCGGCCCCGGCTTGGACGCCGCGGGGCCCGGTACGGCTCCCAGGTCGATGCCGGGAGGGCTGGGCGGCCCGGTCGGCGGGTAGTGCTGCTGGGCGGGGTCGGCGACGCCCGCGGGCGGGCCGCTCATGGCGACGACGCCGGCGCGGCGCGGCAGCTGCCCGACCGGCGGCATGACGGAGGTCGCGGGGGGCGCGTCGACGGCGATCCGCGCGGACGCGGCCATCTCGTCGCCCGTGGCGAACCGGTGGTGGGGGTCCTTGGTCATGGCGCGCTCGACGAACGCGCGCACGCCCGGGGGGATCTCCTGCGGGAGCGGCGGCGCGGGCGTCCGCACGTGGTGCAGGGCGAGCTCGATCGGGTTCTCGGCCTGGAAGGGCCGGTGCCCGGTGAGGCCGTGGAAGGCGACGACGCCGAGCGAGTACATGTCGGAGGCCGGCAGCACGCCGGTGCCCTCGGCCTGCTCGGGCGCGATGTAGGAGGCGGTGCCCATGACGGCGCCGGTCTGGGTGAGGTCGCCGGAGGCGCCGGAGCGGGCGATGCCGAAGTCGGTGAGGACGGCGCGGCCGTCCCGGTCGCGCACCAGGATGTTCCCGGGCTTGATGTCGCGGTGGATGACGCCGTGCACGTGGGCGTGGTGCAGGGCCTCGGCCGTGGCCGCGATGATCGGCATGAGCTCGCGGGCGTCGATGCGGCCGCGCTCGGCGATGAGGTCGGCGAGGGACTTGCCCTCGACGAACTCCATGACGAGGTAGGCGGTGGTCTCGCCGCTGGGCAGGTCGGCGTTGCCGAAGTCGTGGACGTTGACGATGTGGGGGTGGGTGAGGGCCGCCACGGTCTTCGCCTCGGCGGTGAAGCGCTGGGTGAAACCGGGCTCGCTCAGCAGGGACGGCAGCATGGCCTTGACGGCCACGGTGCGCTCAAGGACCGTGTCCTCGGCCCGCCAGACCTCGCCCATGCCGCCCACGGCAATGCGTTCGCGCAGGCGATAGCGCTGCCCGAGGAGCATTTCGGGGCTCAACACGGCGTCTCCTCAAATTCGTTGGACGGATCGACTCCGGGGGGATCGACGCTTCAGTGTACTTGCAGGTCGCCCGGCACTTGGGCGCTCGTTATCGCGATGACGTCGAACCGTCTCCGAAGATCCACGTCCCGGCGGCCCCTTCGGTTGCCGTTCCCCGGGATCTTGAGGAAACCGTGTCCTGCTCGCTTTTCCCTACTCTCCCTTGTCTTGGCGAAGCTTGCGAGCCATAAATCTGCGCTGCCTTCGAGTACTTGCTGCATCAGGGTCCCGGAGATGTCGGCGGCCTCTGCCGAAGCACCGGTGCCGTACGAGTCGAGGAACACGGCGACCGCGACCGCGGGTTCGCCGTCCTCGTTCATCGCCCAGCCGTGGAACCAGCCGTGGTCTTCGAGGGTGTTGTCGCTGGAGTCGGAGTGCTCGGCGGTGCCGGTCTTGCCGCCGACGTCGTAGCCATCGATCTGGGCGTTCTTCCCGGTGCCGTTCTCGACCACGGCCTCCATGAGGATGCGCAGCTCCTGGGCGGTGTCGATGTCGATGACCTTCCCGGCGGAGTCCTCGCCGCCGTTCTCGACGGTCTCGCCCTTGGAGTCGGTGAGGTGGTCGATGAGCTGCGGCTGCATCCGCTCGCCGTCGTTGGCGATGGTGGCGGCGATGATCGCGTTCTGGAGGACGGTCTCGCGGACCTCCTGCTGGCCGATGCACGCCTGGGCGCGGAAGGCGTCCTCGGAGATGTCGCCGGTCTGGGAGGCGAGGGTCTCCAGGGGCGTCTCGAAGGCCTCGCCGAACCCGAAGGCCTCGGCCATGTTCGCGATGTCGTCGGCGGAGAGCTCCTCGACGCACAGCCGCGCGAACGTCGTGTTGCACGAGAGCCGGTACGCGTCTTCGAGCGTCATCTGCTCCTCCGGGCACTGGTCGGAGGAGTTCGTGATGGTGTGGTCGGTGTTCGGCGCGGTGTACTCGTTGCCGGCCGGGACCATCGTCTCGGCGGTCATGCCCTTGTCCTCGATGAGGGCCGCGGCGACGACGGTCTTGAACGTCGACCCGGGCGGGTACCAGTCCTGGCCGGTGCGGTCGAGCGCCGGGTTGTCCCCGCCCTCGCCCTCCTCGGCGATGAGCGCGTTCCACGCCGCGGAGGCGACGTCGCCGTCGTTGGAGGACACGTCGGTCGGGTTCCAGCCCGGGTAGGACGCCTGGGCGAGGATGCGGCCGGTCTGCGGGTCGATGACGACCGCGCCGCCCTTGACGCCCGTGTCGGCGAGCGCGTCGTAGGCGGTCTTCTGGAGGTCGGCGTCGAGGGTGGTGACGACGTTCCCGCCGGGCTTCTGCTCCTTGGTGATCGTCGCCCAGAAGTCGTCGAACGCGAGGAGCGAGCTGGTGCCGTCGAGGACCGAGTCCTCGGCGAACTCCATGCGGGTGGACCCGTAGCTGAACGAGTTGAAGCCGGTGATGTTCCCGAAGTAGTCGCCTTCGGGATAGTTCCGCTGGTACTGGTACGTCTGGCCGCCGCTGGGCACCGACTCGGCGAGGACGACGTCCCCGGCGAGGATCTGCCCGCGCGGCACCGAGTACTCGGCGATGAGGGAGCGGGCGTCGAGCTGGCCCTGGTACTCCTCGTGGTCGAAGAAGCCGACCCAGGTGGACTGGGCGATGAGGGCGCCCAGCAGGATCAGCGCGAGGACGCCCGTGCGGCGCAGGGCCGGGTTCATTCGCCGCCCTCCTTCTTGTCGAACGCGGACGGCGGGGGCGGGGGCGGGGTCTGCGGGGCG
>NZ_QFRW01000270.1 GCF_003265355.1 Glycomyces dulcitolivorans
ACTGCGCGGGGGTGGCGGCGTCCGCGGCCGCGGCGACCGCGCGCAGCGCGCTGCGGGGGTGGCGGCGTGCGGACTCGACGGCGCCGTCGAAGACGAACGGCTGGTCGAGCCTGCCGACGAGGTGGGCGGCGGCCGCGTCGCCGGGGAGCAGCGCGATCGCCTTGATGAGCTGCTTCTTGATGTCGGTGTTGAGGTACCAGCGCGAGTCGAGGGTCTTGGCGAGGATCGTCAGGCTCGCGGCGCCGAGCGAGTCGACAACGGCGGCAATGGATTCCAGGTCGAGCTCGTAGGCCTCCAGTTCGAACCGCTTCGCGGCCTTGAGGTGGGCGCGGTCGCTGACGGAGTGGTAGAGCACCCGGTCGGTGAAGCCGCTGGCTCGGTGCTGGTCGTACTCGGCGCAGGCCTCGGCGACCCAGTCGGTCTCGCCGGGGAGGAGGAGCGCGGCGGCGAAGCGCTTCGCGGGGTGGTCGCGGTGGTCGGCGACCGCCGCCACGACCGCGGCGTACTCCTCGTCGGAGGCGGCGGCGAGGACGGCGCGGACCTCGGCGACGAAGCCGGTGTCCAAGTCGCGGTTGATGGTCTGGAACTCGTGCCAGGACGAGACGGTGAGCTGGAGGTGCCCGAGCGGGGGCCGCACGCCCGGGGTGAACCAGCCGTGGGGCTGGATCGCGTAGCGCTCCGCCAGGGTCGCGACGGCCCAGGGCAGGCCGTGCGTCAGCTGCCACGCCTGGAATTCGAGGCGGGTCCACCATTCGATCGTGTGCGGCCCGACGTACCGCAGCAGCTCCCCGACCGCGGCGGCGCCGCGGGAGTCGGGCTCGCCGGCGATGAAGGCGCGGATCGACTCCTTGTAGCGCCGGTTCTTCTTCATGTGGAGCAGTTGCTCAAGCAGGTCGGCGTGGACCTCGAACTGCTCGGCGAGGAGGTCGGGGGCGTCGGGGTCGAGTTCGACCGGGGTCCCGGTGCGCTTCCCGCGGCGGGGCAGGAGCTTCGCGGCCCAGGCCGCCGGGAGTTCGAGGGGGTCCTCTTGCGGCGCGGCGTGTTCGGTCATCAACGTCTTTCCAGCGTCCAGTGGGGGTGCCGCCCCGAGGATACGACCTCGGGGCGACGCCTCCGCGATGAGTGGGTTGAAGGTCAGGAGCGGCCGGTGAGGCGGGCCAGCGAGCCGAGGACCTCGGCGGCGGCGACCTCGTCGATGTCCTTGGGGAACGTGCGGATCGCCTCGTCGTGGTCGGACCACCAGTACCGCTCGGTGTCGGAGAGCCGCACCTGCTGGACCGTCTGCTCGGGGGTCTCGCCGATCGCCCCGACGTAGATGCCCGGGTCGAGGCACACGACGGCGAAGCCGCCGCCGGGGAGCCGGTAGGAGATGCCCGGTTCGACGCCGCCGTCCTCGGGACCCGAACGCTCCCAGCCGCGCTTGACCATGCCGAGGACGCGCCCGACCTCCGCTCGCGCGCCTTCGAACCGGGCGAGGCGGCCGGTCTCCAGCTCCTCCGCGGTGAAGGCCATGACCGGGCGCGCGAGCTGGTCGAAGGGCTGGAGGATCTCGTAGTCGGCGAGGATCTCGGCCCACGCGCCGACCGATTCGCCCAGGTGGACGGGGTGGGCGACGCGGATCGACGCGTCCGCGGGGAGGTCCAGGGCCTCGTCCTCGACGTCGCTGAAGGTGCCGTCCTCGGCGATGCGGAACCCGAAGCGGCTGCCATCGGCCTCGGCGATCCACACGAGGCGGCGCGCGAGGTGCTTCGAGAGCGCGTGGTCGACGAAGAAGCGGCGGAACTCCTCCACGGACCAGGTGCGGCCGTTGGACATCGCCGCTTCGAGGCGGGCGATCTGGTCGGAGGCGACGGCGCGCAGCTCCTTCTTCAGGGCGGTGAAGCGCTCGTACGCGGGGCCGGCGACGTCCGCGTCGTCCTTCGCGCCGGGCTTGGGCAGGACCTTGCGGGGCTTGCCGGCCTCGTCGACCACGAAGGGCTTCAACGCCTCGTCGAAGCCGACGGTGAACTTCCGCGGCCCGTAGTCGAGGACGAGCGCCGAGTCCTCGCCGAGCCCGAAGTCCGGCACGAGCCGGTCGGCGAGCTGGTCGCGGGTGAGGCCCAGCCCGGAGGCGATGTGCGCGATCTGCCGGTTCGCCTCCTCCTTGAGCGCCTTGAACTTCACGCGGTCGGCGATGACCTGGATCGCGCGCAGGGCCTCCTCGGAGCCGATCGCGCCGAGCACGCCCAGGCCCGTGACGGCCCGCTTGTGCTGGGCCTGGCCGGGCCATTCGCGGATGAGCGGGGCGAGCATCCACACCGTCTCGTCCTCGGCGAAGTGCCCGAGCTGCGTGAGCGCCCACGAGTCCTTCGCGGGCGCGCCCACCGAGATCCACAGCTGGAACAGCGCGCGGGCGAAGCGGGTCAGCGAGGCGCGGTCGCAGGCCTCGGCAACGACGTCCAGGCCCGGGTAGGGGTATTCGGGCGTGGCGAGCGCGAGGACGGTCAGCAGGTGCTGCGCGGCCTCGGCGGGGAGCGCGCGCTCGCCGCCCTTGAGGAGGACCTGCGGGAGCAGGGCCGGGGAGGCCCACGCGCCGGGCTTGGGGACCTTGACGCCGCGCGGTTCGAGCGGGTCGCCGGAGACGAGGTCGGCGATCGCGGCCGCGGCCTCGGGGCCGTGGGATTCGGCCGCGGCGGCGACTTCGGCGGCGCCGCGGTGCAGGGCGAGGTGGAGGAGGGCGGTCACGGCGTACTGCCGGAGCTTCTTGTCCTCGCCGAGGGCGTCGGGGACGAGGAAGGGGACGGCGGCGAGGCCGTGGCGCTCGAACCACTTGGCGGCGGAGACGCGGGCGGACTTGAGCCGGTCGAGGCGCTCGGCGGCGAGGCGGGCGGCGCCCAGGCCGAGGATCGGGCCGGGGAGGCGCTGGAAGGTGGCGTCCCTCCGGGCCGAGGCGAGGGCCGGGGCGACGACGCGCTCGCCGTAGCGGGCGAAGATGCGCAGGACGGTGTACTCGTAGCCGTGGAACTCGCGTTCGAGCCACCGGTCCAGGTACACCTCGGCCTTGTCGGGGTCGCCGAAGGCGAGGAAGGTCTCGACGCGCCAGTCGGTGGCTTCGAGCTTGCCGCTGAGGGTCTGCTCGTCCCAGTCGTAGACGCCGTCGTCCCAGGGCTGGCTGAGTTCGAGGTACTCCTCGCGTTCGCCCGGGGCCCAGTGGATCGTGACGTCGGCCGGGGCTTCGAGGCCCTCGATGACGACGGGCTTCGCCTTGGGGCGCTTCACGGTCCAGGGCGGGGTGACCAGGAGGGCCGGGAGGTCGGCGGCCTCGGCCTCGGGGGCGCGGCCGCTGCCGGCGAGGAGGGTGTCGAGGGCCTCGCGGTCGGCCTCGTCCAGGCGGGCGCGCTCGGCCTCGGCGATGAGGCTGCCGACGGCGGCGAGGCGGAAGCGGGCGTCGCCGGTGGTCGTCGCGGCGAGCTTGACGAGGACGCGGAGGGCGCGCCGGGGGTAGCGCTGGGCGGCCTCGGCGGCGGGCTCGAAGACGTGGGCTTCGCCGAGGTGCTTGAGCAGGTAGGTCATCGCCTCGTCGGTGGGGACGGCGGCGATGCCCTTGTAGAGCAGCTTCTTGAACTCGGCCGGGAGGTGGCCGGACTGGGCGATGGGGCCGGTGAGGACCGGGAGGGCGTCGGCGCCGAGGTTGACGAGGACCGCGGCGACGGTCCCGGCGTCGGTGTAGTACTCGTTGAGGACGCCGATGCCGGCGGCCTTGAACTGGTCCATGGTGGTCACCGAGTGGAGGAAGAGCCGGTCGGACCAGCCGTACGAGCGGACCTGCGCGTATTCGAGCGCGGCCTCGTCGGTCCAGGCGGTCTCGTCCGGCAGCAGGACGGCCGCGGTGATCTGCTTCATGCGGGTGTCGCGGAGCGGGGCGGTGAGGGCGACCGCCTCGGCGTAGTCCTCGTCGGAGAGGCCGGCGACGACGGAGCGGACCGCGGCGATGCCGCCCTGCTCGTACTCGTGCATGAGCGGGCTGCTGTACGCCACGTCGATCTCGGCGACCACGCGGTGCTCGTACCCGTTGCCGCTGTGGGACTCGTGGTGGATCGCGAGGCGCTCGACGGCGGCGGCGACCGCGAACGGGGCGCCGTGCCACTGGACCCAGGCGTCGAACTCCGGCCGCAGCCAGGAGGCGTTGTGGCGGCTGTGGACGTCGCACATGAGGGCGGCGGCGACCGCGGCGCCGTGCGGGTCGGGCTTCCCGGCGAGGAACGCCTCCACGGCGTCGGCGTGCTCGGCGTTGTCCTCGCGGGCGAGCGCGAGGCGGAGCTTCTCGGCGCGGGCTTCGAGTTTGCGCTGGAGCCGCTCGGCCGCGAGCTCCTCCAGGACGACCGGTTTGCCGGCGCGGCGGCCGCGCCTCGACAGCGCCCGCCCGGCCCAGGCGGCGGGCAGGATCATCTGGTCTTCTTGGGGCGCAACGTGTTCGGTCATATCAGTCCTTCGTGCCGCAGGGGTTCAACGGTTCGAGACTATGGGCCCGGTGCGACATCGACATTCAGTGCGGTGTCGAACGACTCACAGTCACTTGCCGCTACCAACCTTCCGGAAGGTAAAGTAGCGGGCATGAGTTCGAAAGCGGAGATCCTCGACGGGGCGCTCGCGATGATCCAGGCGGGCGGGTCCGTCTCCCTGGAGTCGGCCGCGAAGCGCGCCGGCCTGACGAAACCGGGCCTGATGTACCACTTCCCGACCAAGGAGGCGCTGATGCTGGCCCTGGTCGACCACGTGGTCGACGGCTGGGAGCGGCGGCTCACGTCGTTCCTGGAGGGCCCGGTCGGCGAGGCGTCGCCCGCGGCCCGCATGGCGGCGTACCTGGAGTGGGCGCTCGCGGGCGACGCCGACCTGAGTGACCTGGTCATGTTCGCCGACCCGCGGCTGTGCGAGCGGCTGACGGCGCACTGGGTCGAGCGGATGCGCCCGTGGTTGGCGGTCCCCGAGGACGTCGGACCGAGCGAGCGCGCCCGGCTCACGGCCGTGCGGCTCATGGCCGACGGCCTGTGGTTCGCCGACGCGATGGGCAACCTGCCGCCCGGCGACGAGACGCGAAGCGAGATAAGGGGACTAGCACGATCCATGATGGAGGGAATCCGATGAGGGCGAGACCGTGGCTCCTGCTGGCGGGGGCGATCGTCAGCGAGGTGACCGCCTCGCTGTCACTGAAGGCGGCGATGGAGAACCCGGTCCTGTACGTCGTGGTCGGCGCCGGGTTCATCACCGCGTTCGTGTTCCTCGGCGCGGTCCTCAAGGCGGGCATGGCGCTCGGCGTGGCCTACGGCGTGTGGGGCGCACTCGGCGTGGTGCTCACGGCGGTCTTCGGCGCGGTCCTGTACGGCGAGCCGCTGACGGCGCTCATGGGCGTCGGCATCGCGCTGATCATCGCCGGGGTGGTCACGATCGAGATGGGCGCGGAGCGGGCGGCCGCCCGCGAGACGGAAGGAGCGGTCTGATGGCGTGGGTGTTCCTGGTGGGGGCGATCCTCTCCGAGGTGGCCGCGAGCCTGTCGCTGAAGGCGGCCGCGGACGGGAAGAAGGGCTGGTACGCGGTCGTGGCGGCCGGCTACGGGCTGGCGTTCACCGGCATCACGCTCGCGCTCGGCGCGGGACTGGGCATCGGTGTGGCGTACGGGATCTGGGTGGCCGCGGGAGTCGCGCTGACGGCGGTCGCGAGCCGGTTCCTGTTCAAGGAGCCGCTGACGAAGCTCATGGTCCTGGGCATCGGCCTGGTCGGCGCCGGGGTGCTGCTGGTCGAGATGGGCGCGCACTAGCTCGGCAATTCGGTCGACAGCGGGGTCGCGGGTGCGCGACGCTGGCCGGATGCATTCGAACGAGATCTGGGACGCCGAGACGGCCGGCCGCTACGACACGCCCGGCGAGGGCATGTTCGCGCCCGAAGTCCTCGGCCCCACCGTCGACCGCCTGGCCGCCCTCGCCGAGGGCGGCCGGGCCGTGGAATTCGCGATCGGCACCGGCCGGGTGGGCATCCCGCTTGCCGAGGCGGGCGTGCCGGTGACCGGGATCGAGCTGTCGCCCTCGATGATCGCGCAGCTTCGCACCAAAGTGGACGACTCGGTGATCCCGGTCGTGGAGGGCGACATGACCACCGCCCGCGCGCCGGGCGAGTTCCACCTCGCCTACCTGGTCTTCAACACCATCTCGAACCTCCTCACGCAGCCCGAGCAGGTCGAGTGCTTCCGCAACGCCGCCCGGCACCTGGTGCCGGGCGGCCGCTTCGTGATCGAGCTGTGGGTGCCCGAACTGCGCACGCTTCCGCCGGGCAAGGAGGCGACCGTGGGGGTCGTGGAGCCGGGCTACATCCTGCTCGACACCTACGACGTCCTCAACCAGCAGGTCGTCTCGCACCACTTCACGTTCGGCGATTTCACCAAGGACGGCGGCCGCCGGGCCCGCCTGGGCCGCAGCCCGCACCGCTACATCTGGCCGTCCGAACTGGACCTCATGGCGCAGCTCGCGGGCTTCGAGCTCGAATCGCGCCACAGCGACTGGGAGGGCGGCGAGTTCACCGCCGATTCGCCGTACCACGTGTCGGTCTACCGGCTGCCGCGCTGATCGATCCCGGCCCGCTCCCGTCTTGCGCGGGGCGGGCCGGTGGCCTATATTCAGGTAGTCCCATTCATCGACATCTAGTCCCACTCATCGGGACTGACGGGGGATCCCCTTGAGCGACTCCACGTTCCTCGACTTCACCAGCGCCACTGAGACGTCGGCCGCCAACGAGCGGCACTTCAGCGCGCTGCGGCGCGGCGAGGCGAGCACCGACCGGATCGCGTCGGTCCGGATCTCGGCGGCGACGCTGCCGCTCAAGGGCGCGATCAGCGACGCGAAGGTGCTCACCGGGCGCCAGAAGCCGCTGCGCGACGTCGCGTTCCTGTTCGCGGAGATCCGCACCGAGGCGGGCCTGGAAGGCGTCGGCTTCAGCTACTCGAAGCGCGCGGGCGGGGCCGGCCAGTACGCGCACGCCCGCGAGGTCGCGCCCGAGCTCCTCGGCGAGGACCCCAGCGACATCCAGCGGATCTGGACGAAGCTGGTGTGGGCGGGCGCGTCGGTGGGGCGCAGCGGCCTGGCGACGCAGGCGATCGCGGCGTTCGACATCGCCCTGTGGGACCTGAAGGCGAAGCGCGCCGGGCTGCCGCTCGCGAAACTCCTTGGAGCGCACCGCGACTCGGTGCAGTGCTACAACACCTCCGGCGGGTTCCTGTCCTCCTCGATCGAGGAGGTCATCGAGAACGCGGCGCAGACGGCGGCGAACGGCATCGGCGGCGTCAAGATCAAAGTGGGGCAGCCGGACACGAAGATCGACCTGAAGCGCGTCGCGGCCGTCAAGGAGGCGATCGGCGACCGGATCGACCTCATGGTCGACGCGAACCAGCAGTGGAACCGCAGCACCGCGGTCCGCATGGGCCGGGCGTTCGAGGAGTTCGACCTGACGTGGATCGAGGAGCCGCTGGACGCGTACGACGCCGAGGGCCACGCCGACCTCGCCCGCGAGCTGGCGACCCCGATCGCGACCGGCGAGATGCTCACCAGCGTCGCCGAGCACGCCGAGCTGATCCGACACCGCAGCGTCGACTTCATCCAGCCCGACGCGCCCCGCGTCGGCGGCATCACGCCGTTCCTGAAGATCATGGCGCTCGGCGAGACCGCGCGCCTGCGCATGGCACCGCACTTCGCGATGGAGCTCCACCTGCACCTGGCCGCGGCCTACGAGCACGACCCGTGGGTCGAGCACTTCGACTGGCTGGAACCGCTGTTCAACGAGCGCCTGGAGACCGAGGGCGGGCGCATGATCGTCCCGGCCCGGCCGGGCATCGGGGTGAGCTTGAGCGACCAGGCGCGGGCGTGGACGACCGCGACCGAGACGTTCGGCGTCTGAGGCCCCGATTACGCTGGCGGGCACCCGGCGCGACGGCCGCCCAGGACTGCGAAGGACCACCTCATGCACCGCGCGGAGGCGCCCCCGAAAGGCTCGCTCGACCGGGCCCTGGAGATCTTCGAGGTCCTCACCGTGCGCGGCGAGGCGACGACGGCCGAGCTCGTGGAGGCCGTGGGCGCCAGCCGGAGTGCGGTCTACCGGCTCGTCGAGCGGCTCCAGGCCGCCGAGTACCTCTCGCTCAGCGAGGGCCGCTGGCGGCTCGGGCCCGCGGCCGCGCGGATGGCCATGGCCGCCGTGCAGCACATGGACGTCTTCGCCGCCGCTCCCCCGCTGCTGCGCGACCTCGCGGCCGGGACCGGCGAGACCGTGAACCTCGGTGTACTGAGCGGCGACGAGATCGTGTTCGTGTTCCGCGAGCTCGGACACCATGCGGTGCAGGTGAGATCCGAACTCGGGGCGCGAAGGCCCTTGCACGCCACGGCGGTCGGGAAGGCGTACCTGTCGGGGCTCTCCCCCGCCGCGTGCGACAAGCTCATCGAGGGCCTGACGTTGGAGCGGTTCACCGACTCCACAGTCATCGACCCCGACCGGCTCCGCGACGAGATCACCGAGACGCGCAGGCGCGGCTGGTCCGAGGAGCGCGGGGAGTTCGACGCCGGGAGCACGTGCTTCGGCGCGCCCGTGTTCGAGCAGAGCGGCGAGGTCGCCGCCGCCGTCAGCATCGCCGGGCCCACGGTGCGGATCACCGGCGCGGACTTCGGGCCGCTCGTGGCCGAGGCGGCCGGGAGGGTCTCCCGGCGCCTCGGCTACGTGCGGCCCTGAGGTCACTCCACTGCTGCCCGTTCGGCGGCCGCCGACTGGCGGGCGCGCACGCCGCGCAGGACCGGGATGATCACCGCGGTGAGCACCAGGACCGCGACCAGCGTCCCCGAGACGGGGCGCTGCACGAACTCGGTGACGTCGCCGCCGAAGATCCGCATCGAGCGCCGGAACGACGCCTCCAAAAGGGACCCGAGGACGAACGCGAGCACGAACGGCCCCGGCTCGAACCCGAGCTTGCGCATCCCGTAGCCCAGCAGGCCCAGGCCGATGACCAGGAGCATGTCGAAGGCGTTGTTGCGGATCGAGTAGACGCCGAGCATGGTGATGACCACGGTCAGCGGCCCGAGGACGCCGGGGCGGACCTTGAGCATCCGCACGAACACCCCGATGAGCGGGATGCTCAGCGCCAAGAGCAGCAGGTTCCCGACGTACATCGAGTTGACGACGCCCCAGAACACGTCCGGGTGCTCGTTCATCAGGTTCGGTCCCGGCGTGATGCCCTGGAGCATCAAGGCGCCGAACAGGACCGCCATCGTCGCGTTCGCCGGGATGCCCAGCGTCAGCAGCGGGATGAACGAGGACGTCGCCGCCGCGTTGTTCGCCGACTCCGGTCCGGCCACGCCTTCGATGGCGCCCTTGCCGAACCGCGACGGGTCCTTCGCGACGCGCTTCTCGACCGCGTACGACACCAGCGACGACATGGTCGCGCCCCCGCCCGGCAGGATGCCGAGCACGAAGCCCGTGACCGAGCCGCGCAGGATCGCCATCCGCGAGCGCAGCCAGTGCAGCCGGCTCGGGATCGCCCGTCCGAAGGCGGGCACCGCCGGCTGCGGCCGGTCCCGGTGCTCCAGGTTGTACAGGATCTCCCCGACCCCGAAGAGCCCCATGGCGACGATGGTGAAGTCGATGCCGTCGGCGAGCTGGTCGGTCCCGAACGTGAACCGCGGCGTCCCCAGCAGCGGGTCGAGCCCCACCGTGGCGATGAGCAGGCCGAGCGCCGCGGCCGCGGCGCTCTTGACGAGCGACCCCGAACCGAGCGTGCCGACCAGGAAGATCCCGATGAGCGCCAGGACGGTGTACTCGGCGGGCCCGAACGCCAGCGCCGCCCCCGCGAGCGCGGGCGCGATGAACGTCAGCAGCAGGATCGAGGCGGTGCCGCCGATGAACGACGCGATGGCGGCGACGCCGAGCGCGGGCCCGGCCTCGCCCTTGCGCGCCAGCGCGTGCCCGTCGAGCGCGGTGACCACTGTGGACGCCTCGCCGGGCATGCGCAGGAGCACCGAGGTGATCGTGCCGCCGTACTGGGCGCCGTAGAAGATCCCCGCGAGCATGATGACCGCGGCGGTCGGCTCCAGGCTGTACGTGATCGGCAGCAGGATCGCGATCGTGGCGGCCGGGCCGAGGCCCGGGAGCACGCCGATGAGCATCCCCACGGTGACGCCGATGAGGCAGAACAGGAGGTTCTGCGGCTCGAACGCCACCGCGAAGCCGGAGAGCACGGAAGAGAAGTCCATCGCCGGCTCCTAGAAGGCGATCAGGTGCGGCAGCGGCACACCGAGGCCGAGGATGAACAGGGCGTAGAACGCCGCGGTCGCGACCACGGCGATGACCGTGCTCGACAGCCACGACTCGCGGCCCAGGAACCGCAGCCACGCGAACAGCAGCAGCACCGTGGGGATCTCGAAGCCGACGACCTCGAACAGCGAGGCGTAGACGGCGAGGGCGCCCGCGGCGACGAGGACGTTGATCGTGCCCTTCGTGAACGCCTCGGTCCCGTTGGGGCCCTTGGCGGTCGCGGCCACGATAATGATCCCGGCGCCGCAGGCGACGAGCAGTCCGGACACGATGAGCGGCCACAGCCCCGGGCCCGGGTCGGTCAGGCTCCCGACGTCGAGGCCGAACGCGAGCCAGGCCGCGAACGCGCCGAGCGCGACCGGCAGGGCGCCGGCCACGACGGCCTGCACGCGTCCGCCGGGCCGCGCCTCGTCGAACGCGTCCCCTTCGGGCGCTTCACGTTCCGGATCGGCCATGACCGCCTCGCTCATGAGCCTTCACCGAGTTGGAGGCCCGCGTCGGCCACGTCCGCGGCGTACTGCTCGGCGGCCTCGGCGAGGTGCGTCTGCGCTTCGAGGCCGTCGACCTCCCAGCGGTCCATGTAGTTGTCCTGGAGGAACTGGCCGTACTCGCCGGACTCCTTGGCCTCCTCGAACGCGAGGGCGAGCACGCCGGTGACGTCGTCGGGGGTGGCGGCGGGGACGACGATGAAGCGGCGCTGGTCGACGACCACGTCGTACCCGGACTCGACCGCGGTCGGGATCTCGTTGAGGAACGGGCTGCGCTCCTCGGAGAACACGGCGACGGCGCGCAGCTCGCCGGCGTCGATCTGCGGCATGGTCTCGGCGAGGGAGGCGGACACGGCGTCGACCTGCTGGCCGAGCAGGGCCGTGACCGCGGGGGCGCCGCCGTCGAACGGGACGTCGGTGGCGTCGATCCCCGCGCCGGTGAACAGCAGCTGCGCCGACAGCTGCGAGCCGGTGCCGACGCCGGTGGTGGCGTAGTTGACCGAGTCGGCGGCGAGCAGGTCGGCGAGGGTCTGGTACGGCGAGTCCGCGTGCACCACGAGGACGTACGCCTCTTGGGTGAGCGTGGTGACGATGCGGAAGTCCTCGATGACGACGGCGTCGGGGTCGTCGACCGCGAGCGGCGTGATCGCGAAGAGGGACTTGACGGCCAGGGAGATCGTGTAGCCGTCGGCGTCGCCCGCGAGGAGCTCCTTGAGGCCGACGGCGCCGTTCGCGCCGGGCTTGTTGCTGACGGCGATGGACTCGCCGAGCGGGTCCTCCGCGGCCTTCGCGACCGCGCGGCCGACGAGGTCGCCGGACCCGCCCGGGTCGAAGGGGATCATGAAGTCGACCGCGCGGGTCGGGAAGTCGGCGGACGCCGCGTCGGCGCCGCCTTGGACGCCGTTGCAGGCGGCCAGCGCCGCGACCGGGGTCGCGGCCATTCCGGCGAGCAGGACCCGTCGGGGGAAGGGGCTCATTCTCTGACTCCTCATTGAGTGGAAGGCAATTGGCAACAAAGAAGATAATCGGTTCAGGCAAGGGCGTTTCGGGTCGAAGGCCCAGCCGGGGACCAGGTACTGCATGGCCGCGGCGTCGTCGCGCGAGCCGAGGCCGTGTTCGAGGTAGAGCTCGTGCGCCGCTTCGACCTGGTCGAGGTCGAGTTCGACGCCGAGTCCGGGCGCGTCCGGGACGGCGATCTCGCCGTCGGCGATCGTCAAGGGCGCCTTGGTGAGGCGCTGGCCGTCCTGCCAGATCCAGTGGGTGTCGATCGCGGTGATGTCGCCCGGGGCGGCCGCGGCGGCGTGGGTGAACATCGCCAGCGACACGTCGAAGTGGTTGTTGGAGTGGGAGCCCCAGGTCAGGCCCCACGCCTCGCAGAGCTGGGCGACGCGCACGGAGCCGGACAGGGTCCAGAAGTGCGGGTCGGCGAGGGGGATGTCGACGGCGCCGGCGCGCACGGCGTGGCCGAGTTCGCGCCAGTCGCAGGCGATCATGTTGGTGGCGGTGGGCATCCCGGTGGCGCGGCGGAACTCGGCCATGACCTCGCGGCCGGAGTAGCCGTCCTCGGCGCCGCACGGGTCCTCGGCGTAGGCGAGGACGCCGTCCAGGTCGCGGCACAAGGTGATCGCTTCGTTGAGGGACCAGGCGCCGTTGGGGTCGAGGGTGATGCGCGCGTCGGGGAAGCGCTCGGCGAGCGCGGTGACGGCGGCGGCCTCCTCGGGGCCGGGCAGCACGCCGCCTTTGAGCTTGAAGTCGCGGAAGCCGTAGCGGTCGCGGGCGGCCTCGGCGAGGGCGACGATGCCTTCGGGGGTGAGGGCTTCCTTGTCGCGCAGGCGGAACCAGGGGTCGTCGGCGGCGGTGTCGGCGCGGTACGGCAGGTCGGTCAGGGTGCGGTCGCCGATGTAGAAGAGGTAGCCGAGGACGGGGACGCGGTCGCGCTGCACGCCTTCGCCAAGGAGCGCCGCGGCGGGGACGCCGAGGTGCTTGCCGAGCAGGTCGAGGAGCGCGGCTTCGAGGGCGGTGCGGGCGTGGACTTCGACGCGCTGGTCGAAGGTCTGGCGTCCGCGCCCGGCGGCGTCGCGGTCGGCGAAGCGGCGCCGGACCTCGTTCAGGACGGCGTTCCAGGCGCCGATCGGCCGGCCGACGACGAGGTCGCGGGCGTCTTCGAGCGTCTTGGCGATGGCCTGGCCGCCGGGGACCTCGCCGACGCCGGTGGCGCCGGAGTCGTCGGTGAGGATCACCAGGTTGCGGGTGAAGAACGGCGCGTGGGCGCCGGAGAGGTTGAGCAGCATGGAGTCGCGCCCGGCGACGGGCACGACTCGCAGGTCGGTGACCTTGGGCGTCACGGCCGCAGCTCCTTCGGCAGCAGGTCGGCGGGGAGGTCCTGGTAGGCGACGGGGCGCAGGAACCGGTCGATCGCGAGGGTGCCGACCGAGGTGCTGCGGGCGTCGCTCGTGGCCGGGAACGGACCGCCGTGGACGGTGGCGTGGCCGACTTCGACGCCGGTGGGCCAGCCGCCGTGGACGATGCGCCCGGCGAGCAGTTCGAGCCGCGGGATCAGGCGCGCGGCCTCGTCCAGGTCGCTTTGTCCGGTGTGGATGGTGGCGGTGAGCTGGCCTTCGAGGACGTCGAGGAGGCGGTGCGTCTCGGCCTCGTCCTCGACGGTGACGATGAGCGAGGTCGCGCCGAAGACCTCGTCGCGCAAGGCGGGCTCGGCGAGGAACGTCGCGGCGTCGACGCGATAGAGCGCGGGCGCGGGTTCGCCGGTGCCGCGGGCGAGGAGTTCGACGCCGGGGATCTCGCCGAGGCGGTCGCGGCCGGCCTCGTAGGCGGCGCGGATGCCGTCGGTGAGCATCGGCTGCGCGGCGGTCTCACTGATGGCGGCCGCGGCGGTCTTCACGAACTCGTCGAGACCGGACCCGTTGCGGGCGAACACGAGTCCGGGGTTGGTGCAGAACTGCCCGGAGCCCAGCACCGCCGAAGCCGCGAAGCCGCGCGCGAGGTCCTCGGGGGCGTCGGCGAGCGCGCCGGGCAGGAGGAACACCGGGTTGACGCTCGACATCTCGGCGTACACGGGGATCGGCACGGGCCGGGCGGCGGCCGTGGCGGCGATGGCGAGCCCGGCGGCGCGCGAGCCGGTGAAGGCGACGGCCTTGATCCCGGGGTGGGCGACGAGCGCCTGGCCGAGGGTGCGGCCGGGGCCGAACAGGAGCGTGAAGACCCCGGCGGGCAGGCCGAGCGCGTGGAGCGCCTCGGTGATGACGCCGCCGACGAGGCGCGAGGTCTCCGGATGGGCCTCATGGGCTTTGACGACCACGGGCGCGCCCGCGGCCAGCGCGGCGGCGGTGTCGCCACCGGCGGCGGAGAACGCGAGCGGGAAGTTGCTGGCGCCGAAGACGGCGACGGGCCCGAGCGGGATGTGGCGCAGCCGCAGGTCGGGGCGCGGCAGCGGCTCGCGGCCGGGGTCGCCGATGGCGATGCGCGGGCGGTTCCAGTCCGGGCCTTCAAGGAGGCGCGCGAACATGCGCAGCTGGTTGGTGGTGCGGTCGCGTTCGGACCGGGCGCGGGCGAGCGGGAGGTTCGTCTCGCGGTGGACGGTGGCGGCGAGGTCCTCGCCGAGGCCGTCGATCCCGTCGGCGATGGCGTCGAGGAGCGCGGCCCGCGTCAGCGGGTCGGTCTCCCGGTAGGGGCCGAACGCGGCTACGGCGGCGGTGACGGCGGTGTCGACCTGCGGGAACTCGCTCATTTGACCTTCTCCACGAGTGCGGCGAGCGCGGCGAACTCGTCGTCGCGCAGTTCGGTGAGCGGCGGGCGCACGGGCCCGGCGGGGCGGCCGGCGGCGCGCATCCCGGCCTTGACGATCGAGACGGCGTAGCCCTTGCCGCGGTTGCGGATGTCCAGGTAGGGCAGGACGAACTCGCGGAGGCGGCGGTAGACCTCGGCGCCGTCCTGGGCGCGCACGTCGTCGTAGAAGGCGAGCGCGAACTCGGGGACGAAGTTGAAGATCGCCGAGGAGTAGGTGGTGACGCCGAGCTGGAGGTACGGGAGCGCGAAGGTCTCGGCGGTGGGGAGGCCGCCGACGTACAGGAGGCGGTCGCCGAGGGTCGCGTAGAGGCGGGTCATGAACTCGATGTCGCCGACGCCGTCCTTGAACCCGATGAAGTTCGGGCACGAATCAGCAAGGCGCGCAACGGTTTCCACCTCGTACACGGCATTCGAACGATGGTAGACGATGACGCCCAGTGCGGTCGCGTCACACACGGCCTTCACGTGGGCGAAGAGCCCGTCCTGGCCGGCCTCGGTGAGGTAGGGCGGGAACAGCAGGACCGCGTCGGCCCCGGCGGCCTCGGCGTCCCGGGCGAACGCGGCCGCCTGCGCGGTGCCGAGCCCGGCGGGCGCGACGATCGGGACGGCCCCGGCGGACTCGTCGACGGC
>NZ_QFRW01000271.1 GCF_003265355.1 Glycomyces dulcitolivorans
CGCGAGACCGAGGTCCTCCGCGCCGCCGCGCAGGGCGCCACGAACCGGCAGATCGCCGCCGCGCTCGGGATCTCCGAGCGCACCGTCGAGGTCCACATGTCCCGCCTGCTCGCCAAGACCGGCACGGCCGGCCGCACCGAACTGGTCGCCCGCTACCTCCAGAACGCCTGACGCGCCCCGCAGCCGAAGCCGCGGGGCGCGTCAGGCGGTCGGGCGTCAGGCCCGGGTGTGGACGTAGGTCTCGCCCTCGGGGTAGGTCACCGCGAGGGTGTCGGCCTCGGCGTCGAACTCGAATTCCAGGACGATGTCGTCGCCGGTCTCGGGCTCGGTGCCCTCGAAGCGGTGCGGGTCGGCGTCGCCGAGGATGATCTCGCCCTCGTAGGAGCCGTGCTGGTTGGCGAACGAGGAGAGCTCGGCGGTGCCGTCCTCGTTGATCGTCAGGGTCGAGCCGTGGGGCCCGACCTCGTCGGAGTCGGCCTCCCAGGTGCCGACGAGGACCTCCAGGCGGGGGTCGACACCGGGCTCCGAGGTGGACTCCGCGACGGTCGGCGACGCACTCGCGGAGGCGCTGGCGGAGGTCGTGGGAGTCGGGTCGGGTTCGCCGCCTTCGGCGGTCCCGCAGGCGGCGAGGCCCGCGAGCGCGGCGATGGCGGCGGTGGTGGTGATCAGGTGGCGGCGCATGGGGGTGCTCCTTCTCGTTGCGTCGGTGTTCAACTACTGAACGTTCGAGGAGCAGGACTTTTCATACCGGTTTCGTGCCAAGCAGGTCCACAACTTGCCGGGGGAGGAGCTCCCCGGCGGCGCCCTCCGTTGTGCGGGGTTCTTTACCTACAGGCAACGAGAGTTCATGCGGTTGTGCTTGACGTGAACGGCCGTGAAACATCGCGCCCATAGCTTGTACCCAGAGCGGATACGACGCTGTATACGCACTCGTACACCGCCGCGACCTGCGGCGGCGCTTCCTTGCAGACCCGGCCCCCCTCAGAAGCCGGGACGCTCCTCTGCGAAAGGTCAACCGCACATGCCACTGCGCCTCAAGCCCAAAGCCCGAGACCTCGCCCGCACCTTCGCCGCCACCGCCGCCATCGCCGGCCTCGTCGCGACCGCCGCCTGCGGCTCCCGCGCCGGCGAGGAGACCGCGGCCACCGAGTCCTGCGTGGACACCTCCGGCGACACGATCAAGGTCGGCTCGCTCAACTCCCTGTCCGGCACGATGGCCATCTCCGAGACCACCGTCCGCGACGCGATCGCGCTGGCCGTCAAGGAGATCAACGCCGCCGGCGGCGTCCAGGGCAAGGAGGTCGAGATCGTCGCCGAGGACGGCGCGTCCGAGCCGACCGTGTTCGCCGAGAAGGCCGAGAAGCTCATCCGCGAGGACTGCGTCGCCGCGGTCTTCGGCGGCTGGACCTCCGCCTCCCGCAAGGCCATGCTCCCGGTCTTCGAGGACAACGACTCGCTGCTCTACTACCCCGTCCAGTACGAGGGCCTCGAAGCCAGCGAGAACATCTTCTACACCGGCGCGACCACGAACCAGCAGATCATCCCCGCGCTCGACTACCTCGCCGAGACCGGCGTCAAGTCGATCTACCTGGTCGGCTCCGACTACGTCTTCCCGCGCACCGCGAACGCGATCATCAACGCCTACGCCGAAGCCCACGGCATCGAGGTCCTCGGCGAGGACTACGTGACCCTCGGCTCCACCGAGTTCTCCACGATCATCAACCAGGTCAAGTCCGCCGACGCCGACGCCGTGTTCAACACCCTCAACGGCGACTCGAACGTCGCGTTCTTCCGCGAGTACGCCAACGTCGGCCTCACCGCCGAGGACATGCCCGTCATGAGCGTCTCCATCGCCGAAGAAGAGGTCGGCGGCATCGGCGTCGAGAACATCGAGGGCCAGCTCGCCGCCTGGAACTACTACCAGACCGTCGACTCGCCCGCCAACACCACGTTCGTCGAGGCGTTCAAGGCCGAGTACGGCGCCGACCGGGTCACCTCCGACCCGATGGAGGCCGCCTACAACTCCGTGTACCTGTGGGCCGCCACCGTCGAGAAGGCCGGCTCGTTCGCGGTCGAGGACGTCCAGGCCAACGCCGACGGCGTCTCCTTCGACTCCCCTGAAGGCACGGTCGTCATCGACGGCGACAACCACCACGTCACCAAGACCGCCCGCATCGGCGAGATCAGCGCCGACGGCCTGCTCTACACCGTCTGGGAGTCCGACGGCCCCATCGAGCCCGACCCGTTCCTCGAAGGCTACGACTGGGCCGCCGACCTCGCGGTCACCGAGTAGCCGACTCAGACGATCAGGAAGGAGACACCGTGGACCTCCTCGTAGGGCAGCTGTTCACCGGCCTCAGCACCGGCTCGATCCTGCTGCTGGCCGCCTTGGGACTCTCGCTCACCTTCGGCCAGATGGGCGTCATCAACATGGCGCACGGCGAGTTCATCATGGCCGGCTGCTACACCGCGTACGTCGTCCAGCAGGTCGTCGGGGACGCCGGGGCCTCCCTCCTGATCGCCCTCCCCATCGGATTCCTGGTAGGCGGCGTGATGGGCCTGGTCCTGGAGGCCCTGCTCATCCGCCGCCTCTACCACCGCCCGCTCGACACGCTCCTGGTCACCTTCGGCGTCGGCCTGATCCTCCAGCAGGTCGCCCGCGACGTCTTCGGGGCGCCCGCGGTGAACGTGTCCGTCCCCGAGGCCCTGCGCGGCGGCGTCGACCTGCTCGGCGTCACCGTCCCCAAGACCCGCCTGTTCATCATGGCCCTCGCGATCGTCGCGGTCACCGCGGTGACGCTGGTCCTGCGGTTCACCCCGGCCGGGCGGCGCATCCGCGCCGTGGTCGGCAACCGCGACCTCGCCGAGACCGCGGGGATCTCCTCGCGGACCGTGGACGCCGGGACGTTCTTCATCGGCTCCGGCCTCGCCGGCGTCGCGGGGGTCGCCCTGACGCTCATCGGGTCCACCAGCCCCACCACCGGCCAGTCGTACCTCGTCGACGCGTTCCTGGTCGTCGTCGCGGGCGGCCTGGGCCGCATCAAGGGCGCGGTGGTCGCCGCGGTCGCCCTCGGTGCGCTGCAAGCGGTGTTCGAGACCTACTCGACCGCGTCGCTCGCCAAGGTCGGCGTGTTCATCGTGATCGTCGTCTTCCTCCAGCTGCGCCCGCAGGGCCTGTTCACGCTGCGAACCCGGAGCCTGGCATGACCCCGCACCCGTCACCCCGCCCACCGCTCGCTCCGCTCGCTTCCCCGAACAGGAGTAAACGCTGTGTTTAAGTTCTTCGGCACCCGCGCCGGCACCTGGACCGGGTTCGCCGCCGCCGCGCTCGTCCTGTTCGGACTCGCTCCGCTGGTCATGACCGGGTTCCGGCTCGGTCTGCTCGCCCAGTTCCTGTGCTACGCGATCGTCGCCGTCGGCATCGGCCTCGCCTGGGGCCGCGGCGGGATGCTCACCCTCGGGCAGGGCGTCTTCTTCGGCATGGGCGCCTATCTGATGGCCATGCACCTGAAGATGGCCGACGCCGAGTTCCGCAACGGTCCCGGCGCCGTCCCCGACTTCATGGAGCTCGCGGGCATCCGCGAACTCCCCGCCTACTGGACCCCGTTCTCCTCCGCGGGGTTCACGATCGCGGCGATCCTCATCCTCCCGACCGCGTTCGCGGTGCTCCTGGGCCTCGCGGTGTTCAAGCGCCGCGTCAAGGGCGCCTACTTCGCGATCCTCTCCCAGGCCCTCGCCGGGGCCTTCGCGATCCTCCTCATCGGGCAGCAGTCCCTCGGCGGGTTCAACGGCCTCAGCCGCTTCCGGTACTTCTTCGGGTACAACCTCGACGACCCGGTCAACCAGCAGATGCTCTACTTCATCGTCGCCGGGGTCCTCCTCGTCGTCGTCGCCGTCTCGCTCCAACTGCGCCGCTCGCGCTACGGCGAACTCCTCGTCGCCGTCCGCGACGCCGAAGAGCGCGTGCGCTTCCTCGGCTACGACGCCGCGAACGTCAAGGTCGTCGCCTACGCCGTCGCCGCGCTCTTCGCCTCAATTGCCGGTGCGGTGTTCGTGCCGATCGTCGGGATCATCTCCCCGGCGAGCATCGGGATCGTCCCCTCGATCATGTTCATCCTCGGCGTCGCCATCGGCGGCCGCGCCAGCCTCGTCGGCCCCGTCGTCGGCGCCCTCGCGGTCGCCTGGGCCCAAACCGCCCTCTCCGAGCAGTTCCCCTCGGCGTGGACCTACGCGCAGGGGCTCCTGTTCATCCTCGTCATCGCCCTGCTCCCCGGCGGCATCGCCTCGATCGCGAGCGTCGCCAAGAGGTTCCAGACCAAGCGCACCCCCGTGGAGGCCGCAGCATGAGCGTCGCACTGACCTGCAAGAACATCGAAGTCGACTTCGACGGGTTCAAAGCCGTCGCCGGCGTCGACCTCGAACTCGCCCGAGGGGAGGTCCACTTCCTCATCGGCCCCAACGGCGCCGGGAAGACCACCCTCGTCGACGCCATCACCGGCCTCGCCAAGTACTCCGGCTCGGTCGTCAAGGACGGCGAGGAGCTGCGCGGCAAGAAGGTCCACCACATCGCCCGCAAGGGCATCGGCCGCACCTTCCAGACCGCCACCGTCTTCGAGAACCTCACCGTCGCCCAGAACCTCGACATCGCCGCCGGCGCTGGACGCTCCCCGTGGACGCTTCTGCGCCGCCGCAGGCACCTGCCGCAGATCGTCGTCGACACCATGGAGCGCATCGGCCTCAAGGACCAGGCCGAGACCCCCGCGGGCGTCCTCGCCCACGGCCAGAAGCAGTGGCTGGAGATCGGGATGCTCCTCGTCGGCGACGCCGACGTGCTCCTGCTCGACGAGCCCATCGCCGGCATGGGCCACGACGAGCGCGAGACCACCGGCCTGCTCCTCCACGACATCGCCGCCGACCGCGCCGTCGCCGTGGTCGAGCACGACATGGACTTCATGCGCGCCTTCGCCTCCCGCGTCACCGTCCTCCACGCCGGGGCCGTCCTCGCCTCCGGCTCGGTCGACGACGTCTCCGGCGACGCCCGCGTCCAGGAGGTCTACCTCGGCACCGCGACGAAGGAGGCCGCCGATGCTGCGACTGCGTGACCTCACCTGCGGCTACGGCCGCTCGGCCGTCGTCCACGGCATCGACCTCGACATCGGCGCCGACGAGGTCGTCTCCGTCATGGGCCACAACGGGGCCGGGAAGACCACCCTCCTGCGCGCCGTCGTCGGCCTCATCCCCGCCATGGGCGGCACCGTCGAGTTCGACGGTGCCGACGTGACCCGCCGGCCCACCAACAAGCGCGTCAAAGCCGGCATGGCGTACGTCCCCCAAGGCCAGCAATGCTTCGCGCACCTGACGGCGGGGGAGAACCTCCGCCTGGTCGCCGACGGCCGCAAGCGCGGCAGGGCCCTCATCGACGAGCAGCTCGACCTGTTCCCCGCCCTCCGCAGCCTCCTCGGCCGCCAGGCCGGACTGCTGTCGGGCGGCCAGCGCCAGCAGCTCGCCATCGCCCGCGCCCTCATCACCGAGCCGCGCCTGCTCATCCTCGACGAACCCACCGAGGGCATCCAGCCCAACGTCGTCGCCGAGATCGAGTCCACCGTGGTCGACCTCGCCAAACGCGGCGGCCTGTCGGTCCTGCTGGTGGAACAGCACCTCGGCTTCGCGCTCCAGGCCGCGAGCCGCTACTACGTCCTGCGCTCCGGCCGCGTCGCCTCCGAAGGGCCCACTGGCACGGAAGCCGAGACCAGAGTCAGAGAGGCGATGGCAATATGAGCGGATTCTCCCCCCTACCGGAGACCGAAGGGCCCCTCGCGGCCCGCGTCTACGTCGCCCTGCGCGCCGACCTCATGTCCGGCAGGTACGAGCCCGGCAAGCGCCTCGGCGAGGAGCGCCTGGCCGGGAACTACGGGGTCTCGCGCACGCCCGTGCGCGAGGCACTCAGCCGCCTCTCCGCCGACGGCCTCGTCTCCCGCGAGGTCGACGGCCTCTACCCGTACCGGCCCCGCATCGACCAGCTCAACGACCTCTACGAGGTCCGCCTGACCCTCGAACTGCGCGGCCTCTCCCGCGCCGAGGCCGACCCGGACGTCAAGCACGACCCCGACCTCCTCGGCCCCGAGCTCGACCGCTGGTACCGCCTGCGCGACGCCCCGCCCGGCCCCGACGCCGGGTTCGTCGAGTCCGACGAGCGCTACCACCTGACGCTCCTGGCCGCCTCCGGCAACCCGCAACTCGCCGAGGCCCTCAAGGTCGTCAACAACAAGATCCGGCCCGCCCGCATGTTCGACTACTTCACGGCCGAGCGCATGGAGTCGACCATCGCCGAGCACATCGCGATCGCCGAAGGCGCCCTCGACGGCCGCTACGGCGAGGCCACGGCGATCCTGACCCGCCACATCGAGACGTCCCGGTCCATCGTGGTCGGCCGCGCCGAGGCGGCCCTGACCTGGGCCCACCTGGCGAACGCCGTCCGCCCCTGATCCCTTGAGAGCGAGACCCATGTTCGAGCGCATCCTCATCGCCAACCGCGGGGAGATCTCCCGGCGGATCACCCGGACCGCCCACCGGCTCGGGATCGCCACCGTGGCCGTCTACTCCGAGGCCGACGCCGCGTCCCTGCACGTGCGCGAGGCCGACGAGGCGGTGTGCGTGGGCCCGGCCGCCCCCGCCGAGTCCTACCTCAACGTCGACGCGATCCTCTCCGCCGCCAAGGACACCGGCGCGCAGGCCGTCCACCCCGGGTACGGGTTCCTCGCCGAGAACGCCGAGTTCGCGCGCCGCGTCGCCGAAGCCGGGCTCGTGTTCATCGGCCCCACCCCCGAGCAGCTGGAGCAGTTCGGCGACAAGGTCACCGCCCGCGAGGCCGCCACGCTCGCCGGCGTCCCCCTCGCCGCCGGCACCAGTGCCCTCGACACCGCCGAGGAAGCCGTCGCCGCGGCCGAGGCGATCGGCTACCCCGTGATCGTCAAGGCCTCCGCGGGCGGCGGCGGCATCGGGATGCGCGTCGCCGAGGACCCGGCCGCGCTGGCCGAGGTGTTCGCGTCCGTGAAGCGCCTGGCCGCCGACAACTTCGGCGATGACTCGGTATATCTCGAACGCTATGTATTGCACGCCCGGCACGTCGAGGTCCAGGTCTTCGGCGACGGCGACGGCCGCGTCGTCTCCCTCGCCGACCGCGACTGCACCCTCCAGCGCCGCCACCAGAAGGTCATCGAGGAGGCCCCCGCCCCGGGCCTGCCCGACGCCGTGCGCGAAGGCATGCACGCCGCGGCCCGCGCGCTGGCCGCCTCCGCGCAGTACCGCTCCGCGGGCACCGTCGAGTTCATCTACGACGCCGACCGCGAGGAGGCGTCCTTCCTGGAGTTCAACACCCGCCTCCAGGTCGAGCACCCCGTCACCGAGGCGATCCTCGGGATCGACCTGGTGGAGTGGATGATCCGCGCCGCCGCCGGGGACACCGCGTTCCTCGACGGCCTCCCCGACTCCGGGCCCGCCGTCACCGGCGCGGCCGTCGAGGCCCGCGTCTACGCCGAGGACCCCGCCCGCGACCACCTCCCCAGCGCCGGGCTCCTCACCTGCGTCGACCTCCCCGAGTCCGCCCGCGTCGACACGTGGATTGAACGCGGCCTCGAAGTCCCCGCCACCTACGACCCGATGCTCGCCAAGGTCATCACCACCGGCGCGACCCGCGCCAAGGCCTGGGCCGCGCTTGCGGACGCCTTGGGCGAGACCCGCATCGAAGGCGTCCACACCAACCTCGGGCAGCTGCGCGCCGCCGCCGTGGACGCGCGCGTGCTCGCCGTCCATCACCACACCGGCACGGTCGCGTCCATCAAGGACACCTCCCCGCGCATCGACGTCATCGCGGCCGGGGTCCTGACCACGGTGCAGGACTTCCCGGGCCGCATCGGCCACTGGCAGGTCGGGGTGCCGCCGTCGGGGCCGATGGACGACCTGTCGTTCCGGCTCGGCAACCGGGCCCTCGGCAACGACGAGGGCGTCCCCGGCCTCGAATGCACGATCGCCGGACCGACGCTGCGTTTCGGCGTGCCGCTCACGGTGTGCGTCACGGGCGCGCCCGCCCCGGTCACGCTCGACGGCGAACCGGTCGAGCAGTGGGTCCCGATCCGCGTCCCCGCGGGCGGCGAACTCGCGGTCGGCCAGATCGCCGACGCGGGCGCCCGCACCTACGTGCTCTTCCAAGGCGGCCTTGACGTCCCGACGTTCCTCGGCTCGGCCTCGACGTTCCCGCCCGGGCGCATCGGCGGCTACACCGGCGACCAGTTGCGCATCGGCGACCGCCTCCTCCCGGCCGAACCGGTCGGCGCCGCCGTCCCCGGCCCCGTGCCTCTTGAGGACCGCCCGACGTTCGGCCACGAGTGGACCCTCGCCGTCACCCCCGGCCCGCAGCCGGCCCCGCACTACTTCACGTTCGAGGACATGGAGCGGATCTACGAGGCCGACTGGTCCGTGCAGGTCCACGCCGGGCGCTCGGGCGTCCGCCTCGACGGGCCGCGCCCGAAGTGGGCCCGCACCGACGGCGGCGAGGCCGGGCTCCACCCGTCCAACCTGCACGACAACCCGTACTCGGTCGGCACCGTGAACTTCACCGGCGACACGCCCGCGCTGCTGGGCCCCGACGGGCCCAGCCTCGGCGGGTTCGCGTGCCCGTTCACCGTCACCACCTCCGACCGGTGGAAGCTCGGGCAGCTGCGCCCCGGCGACTCCGTCCGCTTCCTGCCCGTCGCCGAAGAGGAAGCGGACCGCCTGCGGGCAAAGCCCGTCGCCGTTCCCGTCCCGCTGCCGAACGCCGCCCGCGACGAGGCCACCCTCGCCGCGATCGAGGCCGACGAGGACCGCCCCGCGGTCGCCTACCGGCGCGCCGGCGACGACGCGATCCTCCTCGAATACGGGCCCATGCACCTCGACCTGGCGCTGCGCATGCGCGTCGGCGCCCTCATGGACGCCCTCGCCGAAGCGGACCCGGCCGGGCTCATCGACACCACCCCGGGCGTGCGGTCCCTCCACCTCCACGTCGACCCCGACGTGCTCCCCATCCGCACCCTCACCGGCCTGCTCACCGAGCTCGAAGCGGACCTGCCCGACACCGGCGACATGGTCGTGCCCTCCCGCGAGGTCCGGATGCCGATCTCCTGGAACGACTCCGTGGTCGACGAGGCCATCGCCCGGTACTCCACCAACGTGCGCGACGACGCCCTGTTCAACCCGTCCAACATCGAGTTCATCCGCCGCATCAACGGCCTCGACTCCATCGAGGACGTCGCGAACATCGCCACCGCCGCCGAATGGCTCGTCCTCGGCCTCGGGGACGTCTACCTCGGCGCGCCCGCCGCCGTCCCGGTCGACCCGCGCCACCGCCTGGTCACCACCAAGTACAACCCGGCCCGCACCTGGACCGCCGAAGGCACCGTCGGCATCGGCGGCTCCTACATGTGCATCTACGGCATGGACTCCCCGGGCGGCTACCAGCTCGTCGGCCGCACCGCCCCCATCTGGGCCGGCCTGCGCGACCTCGGGTCCTTCAAGGACGGTCTGCCCTGGCTCCTGCGGTTCTTCGACCGCGTCGTCTTCGAGCGCGTCTCCGAGGAGGAGCTCGCCGAGACCCGCCGCGACCTCGCCGCCGGGCGCACCGAGATCGACATCCGCGAAGGGACGTTCGCGTACGCCGACTACCGGCGCCTCCTCGCCGACAACGCCGGCTCCATCGAATCGTTCCGCAGCCGCCAGGCCGCGGCGTTCGAAGCCGAGCGGCAGCGCTGGGCCGACGCGGGGGAGTTCGACCGCGACCACACCGAACCGGCCCCCGGCAACGGGAGCGCCGTCGAGCTCGCCGACGGCGAGACGCTCATCGAGGCCCCGATGGCCGCGAGCGTGTGGCGCGTCAACGTCGCCGAAGGCGACACCGTCACCGCCGGGGACACCGTCGTGGTCCTCGAAGCGATGAAACTGGAGATGCCCGTGGCCTGCACCGTGTCCGGTACCGTGACGCGCGTGCTCGCCGCGCCGGGCGACCAGGCCGCGCCGGGCGCGCCGCTGCTGGTCATCCGATAGGCAACACGGACAACAAGACAGGGGACCGAGTGAACACCACCGCACGAGTCGCGGCCGCCTACGCCCGCATCGCCGAGGCCGACCGGCCCGAGGTCTGGATCGCGCTGCGCGACGAGGCCGACGTCCTGGCCGAGGCCGCCACCGTCCAGGAACGCGTCGACGCCGGGTACCGACTGCCCCTCGCCGGGACGGTCTTCGCCGCCAAGGACAACATCGACGTCGCCGGCCTGCCCACGACCGCGGCCTGCCCGTCCTTCGCGTACACGCCGATCCAGGACGCCACCGCGGTCCTGCGCCTGCGCGCGGCCGGGGCGATCTGCCTGGGCAAGACCAACCTCGACCAGTTCGCCACCGGCCTGGTCGGCACCCGCTCCCCGCACGGTCCCGTCCGCGCCGCAGGCGACCCCGCCCGCATCTCCGGCGGCTCCTCCTCCGGCTCGGCCGTCGCCGTCGCCCTCGGCATCGCCGACTTCGCCCTCGGCACCGACACCGCCGGGTCCGGCCGGGTCCCGGCCGCCCTCAACGGCGTCGTCGGGATCAAGGCCAGCCTCGGCCTCGTCCCCGTCGACGGCGTCGTCCCGGCCTGCCCCTCCTACGACTGCCTCACCGTCTTCGCCCCCGACCTGGAGCTCGCGGCGCAGACGATGCGGATCATGACCGGCCCGAGCGACCTCGACCCCGCCTCCCGCCCCTGGCCCGCGGACGTCCCGCTCGCCGCCCCGCCCGCAGCGCGGGCCGCGATCCCTTTGGACGCCAACCTCGCCGCGCTCGACCCGGACTTCCGTCCCCTGTGGGAGGAGTCCCTGGCGCGCTTCGCCGCGGCCGGCGTCGAACTCGTCCCCATCGACGTGCAGCCGCTGCTCGACGCCGCACTCCTGCTCTACGAAGGCGCCCTCATCGCCGAGCGCTACGCCGCCTTCGGCGCCCACATCGACGCCTGGCCCGGCGACGCCGACCCCACCGTGGCCGAGATCGTCAGGGGCGCCGACAAGTTCAGCGGCGCCGACCTCGTGGCCGACCAGCAGCGCCTGCGCGCCGCCCGCCTCCAGGCCGCCGACATCCTCGACGGCTTCGACGCCCTCCTGCTCCCGACCACGCCCCTCCACCCGACGATCGCCGACGTCCAGGCCGACCCGATCGCCGTCAACGCGGCGATGGGCGTCTACACGAACTTCGTGAACCTCCTCGACATGGCCGCCGTCGCCGTCCCCTCCGGCACGGCCGGCACCAAGGGCTTCGGCACCAGCGTCATCGTCCCGGCCTTCCACGACCAGGTCGCCCTCGACCTCGCCGCCCGCTTCCAAGCCGTTGACGCGCCTCTGTACGCCCCGGCCGGGACCGAGCTCGTCGTCTTCGGCGCCCACCTCACCGGCATGCCCCTCAACCACCAGCTCACCGCCCTCGGCGCCCGCTTCGCCGGCGAGGTAGCCACCGCCCCCGCCTACCGCATGTACGAACTCGACACCCAGCCGCCGAAACCCCTGGTCGTCCGCACCGGCGACGGCGCGAGCCTCCCTGGCGAGCGCTGGCTCCTCAGCCCCGCCGCCCTCGGCGAATTCCTCACCGCCCTCCCCGCCCCCATGACCCTCGGCAAGGTCGAACTCGCCGACGGCACCTGGGCCACCGGCTTCGTCGCCAACGAACCCGCAGGCGAGGACATCACCGCCAAGGGAGGCTGGCGGGCCCACCGCGCGGGCTGAATCCGTACTACGATCGGTCGGTTCGCGTTCGCCCCCTGCGAAAGGACCGTGGACATGCCCGACGCCGACGTTCTCGCCGTCTCCGGTGAGCCGGACGAGGTCCGGCAGCTCCTCGCGATGCTGCGGCGCGAGCCCGATCTGCGGTCGGCCGGGCTCGCGCTGGCCGAGACCGAGCCCGCGCCGGGCGAGCTGGGCGCTCTTGCCGACACGCTCACCGCGATCGTGACGAACGAGGCGCTGCTGACCGCCGTCGCGTCGACCATCGGGGTGTGGCTCCACGCGCGCCTGCGGCCGACCCGCATCAAGGTCAGGAAAGGCGACGTCGAGATCGAAGTGGTGACCGGCAAGGCGAAGCGGGCCGAGGACTACACCCGCGAGATCCTCGACCGGTTCGCCGAACCCGACGAGGAGTGAGGGCCGGCGTCGCACGGCCGTGCGAGGATTCCGGCATGGAATTCCCTGACCTCCAAGCCCACCTGATCGCCGACGCCGCCCGGTTCCGGGCCGCCGCCGTTGCAGCCGCGCCCGATGCGAAGGTGCCGAGCTGTCCCGAGTGGACCGCCACCGACCTGCTCGACCACGTCACCGAGGTCTACGACCACAAGCTCCAGTCGATGCGCCTGTTCCGCGAACCCGCCGAGGCCGACCGGATCGAGCGCACCGGCACCCCGGTCGAGCGGTTCGACGCCTCGCTGGCCGAGCTGCTCGGCGAGTTCGACGACCGGGGCCCCGAGAGCCTGGCCCACACCTGGTACGGCCCCGACCAGACCGTCGGGTTCTGGATCCGCCGCATGGCCCAGGAGACCCTCGTCCACCGCGCCGACGCCGAACTCGTCGCAGGGCAGCCGATCGGCGAGGTCGATGCGGCCCTGGCCCTGGACGGCATCGACGAGATGCTCATGGTCATGCTCTCGTGGGGCTCGCGCGCCTACCGCGACTGGGTCGCCGACGACATCGCCGCGAACCTCGGCCTGGAGGTGGGCCTGCGGGCGGGGGAGCAGGAGTGGACCGTGATCGTCAGCGTCACCGGGATCGACGTCGCCGACGGCATCACCGCCGGTGCGACCGGTGTCGTCGCGGGCTCCCCTGGGGACGTCCTGCTGTGGCTGTGGCGGCGCCTGCCGGTCGACGCGCTCGCCGTCGAAGGCGACCGCGCCGCAGTCGAAGCGCTCTACGACCTGGTCGAGACCTTCGCCCAGTAACTACGCCTGGAGGACCTCGACCGCGGCGACCGGCCGGTGTGCGGCCAGGGCCCGGTCGAGGTCGGCGATCAGGTCGTCGGGGGCTTCGAGGCCGATCGAGAGCCTGACGATGCTGGCCGCGGGCTTGGCGCTGCCGGCGACGGGCCGGTGCGTCAGCGCCGCAGGGTGCTGGATGAGCGAGTCGACGCCGCCCAGTGACACCGCGTGCGTGAACAGCCCGACCGCCGAGGTGACCTGCCGGGCCTGCTCGTAGCCGCCGCGCAGGTCGACGGCGATCATCGCGCCGGTGCCGCGCATCTGGGTGCCGAGCAGTCCCTGCGGGTCGCCCGCGATCCCCGGGTAGTGCACGCGCGCGACGGCCGGATGCGTCTGGAGCCATGCGGCGATCCGCTGCGCCCCGGCCTGCTGGGCGCGCACTCGGATCGGCAGCGTCGTCAGTCCCCTGTGGAGCAGGTAGGCGCCGAGCGGGTGGAGCAGGCCGCCGGTGACGGCCCGGACCCGCCGCAGCGCGGCCGCCGTCTCCTCGCTGCAGGCGATGACGCCGGCGACCACGTCGCCGTGCCCGCCCAGGTACTTCGTCGCGGAGTGCAGGACCATCGCGGCCCCGAAGTCGATCGGGTTCTGGAGGATCGGCGTCGCGAACGTGTTGTCGACCAGGACCGGGACGCCCCGCGCGGCCGTGACCACCGCGCGGATGTCGACCAGGTCCAGGGTCGGGTTCGCGGGCGTCTCCAGCACCACCATCGCCGTGTCCGGCCGCACCGCCGCGGCGACCTCGGCCGCGGTGCAGTACGTCGTCTCCGTCCCCAGCAGGCCCGTCGACAACAGGTGGTCGGTCCCGCCGTACAGGGGCCGCACCGCCAGCACGTGCCGGCGCCCCGTGCCCGACGTCGCGGCCAGGATCGCCGCGGTCATCGCCGCCATGCCCGAGGCGAACGCCACCGCCGCCTCGGCGTGCTCCAGCTCCGCGAGCGCCGACTCGAACCGCGCCACCGTCGGGTTCCACAGCCGCGCGTACACCGAGCCGCCCTCAGGCGTCGGGGTGCCGCCGTTCGCCATCGCCTCGTACGACAGGCCCCCGGCCTCGATGTCCGGCAGCGGGTTCGTGGAGGAGAGGTCGATCGGGAGGGCGTGGACGCCGAGCCCGGCGAGGTCCTCGCGGCCGGCGTGGACGGCGATCGTATCGGTTTGCAGCCACGGCGAAGTCATGCCCAGACTGTAGGCAGATCCACAACCTGCTGCAATACTTGCCGCAGAAACCCGCGGCAAGGGCCGATACCGGTGTGGATTCAGCAAGAGGGGATGGCATGGCGGGGGAGCAGCCGAAGAAAACGCAACAGCCCCAGGCGGCACTGGACGGCACCGACCTGGCGATCCTGGCCGCGCTCGTCGAGGACGGGCGCATGACCAACGCCGCCCTCGCCTCCCGTGCAGGCGTGGCGGAGTCGACCTGCGCCTACCGCGTCCGCGCCCTGCGCGAATCGGGCGTCCTCACCGGCATCCGCGCCCACCTCAGCCCCGAGGCCCTGGGCCGCCCGCTCCACGCGATCATCAAGGTGCGCTTGGGCAGTCACAGCCGCGAGCTCGTCCACCACCTCTACGACCGGCTCACCGGCCTGCCCGGCGTCCTGACGGTCTTCCACGTCGGCGGCGACGACGACTTCCTCCTGCACGTGGCCGTCGCCGGCCCCGAGGCCCTGCGCGACCTCATCCTGGAGCACGTCACCGTCCACCCCATGGTCCGCCAGACCGAGACCCAGCTCGTGTTCGAAGTCCGCGACGGCCGCGGCCTCCTGCCGGCCTGAGGTTCAGCCGACGTCCTCGACGCAGCCGCTGGAGGCGGTGAGGACGGCCTCGCCGCTGTGGCCGGGGTGGTCGCTGATGTTGAAGGAGAGTTCGACGCCGTCGGGGCGCACGGCCTGGACGGCGGGGTTGCCCCACGGCCCGTCCGCGGTCTCCTCGGCCTCGTAGCCGAGCCCGGTCCAGCGGTCGAGCAGGTCGTCCTTGTTCGCCTCGTAGAACGCCTGGGGCGCTTCGGTTCCGCTGTCGAGGACCCAGATCAGGGAGTACTCCCGGAACAGGACCTCGTCGAGCATGCCCTCGGGGCCGCAGGGCTCGGGCTCGACGGCGACCGCCGTGTACTCGGGCGGGCCGTCCATGCCCGCCAGGGTCTCGGCGAGGGCGTCCCGCATCGCCGCCTGCGCGTCGGCGCTGTCGAGCTCGGGGAGCCCGGCGAGGGTCGCGGACCAGACGGCGAAGGCCGCGATCGCCGCCGCGGCGGTGCCGGCCGCGGCGATGACCAGGTCCGCCCGCGTGCGCGGCGGTGGCGCGTCCGCGGCCGCTTCGCGCCGGGA
>NZ_QFRW01000272.1 GCF_003265355.1 Glycomyces dulcitolivorans
GTACAGCACGCGTGCGCCGACGACGAGAGTCGTCGGCGCACGCGTTCGCGTTTCTCTCCCCCTTGACCCGGGCCCGTCGGCCTGCTGAAATATCCGTGAAACTTCCATGGAAAGCAGGCCCAATATGATCGAAACTTCCAGTCGGATCGCGCGGCACCGCACCGCCGACGCCGTCGTCGCCCTCACCCTCGACGGCGAGCCCCTCGCCGGACGCGAGGTCGTCCTGGAGCAGACCCGCCACCGGTTCCTCTTCGGCTGCACCGGGTTCGAACTCATCGACCACGCCAACGACACCGCCGCCGACCCCGAGGCCGCCGCGCGCAACGCCGAGCTGTGGGAGGGCGTGTACAACTTCGCGACCCTCCCGTTCTACTGGGGCCGTTTCGAACCCGAGCGCGGCAAGCCCGACACCGAGCGCCTGCTCAAGACGGCCCTGTGGTTCGCCGACCGCGGCCACCCCGTCAAGGGCCACCCGCTCGCCTGGCACACCGTCTCCGCCGACTGGCTCCTCGACCTCGACAACGAGGAGATCGCCCGCGCCCAGGTCGACCGCATCCGCCGCGAGGTCGAGGGCTTCGCCGGGGCCGTCGACATGTGGGACGTCATCAACGAGGTCGTCATCATGCCGATCTTCGACAAGTACGACAACGGCATCACCCGCCTGTGCCGCGACATCGGCCGCATCCCCATGGTGCGCATGGTCTTCGACGCCGCCCGCGAGGCCAACCCGAACGCGGTCCTGCTCCTCAACGACTTCGACATGTCCGCGGCCTACGAGTGCCTCATCGAAGGCGTCCTCGAAGCCGGCATCAAGATCGACGTCCTCGGTCTGCAAAGCCATATGCACCAGGGCTACTGGGGCGAGGAGAAGACCGAGGCGATCCTCGACCGCTTCTCCCGCTACGGCCTCCCCATCCACTTCACCGAGACGACCATCCTCTCCGGACAGATCATGCCGCCCGAGATCGTCGACCTCAACGACTACCAGGTCGACTCCTGGCCGTCGACCCCCGAAGGCGAAGCGCGCCAGGCCGACGAGATCGAACGCCACTACAAGGCCCTGCTCGCCCACCCCTCGGTCGAGGCGATGACCTACTGGGGCATGAACGACGCCGGCATGTGGCTCGGCGCCCCCGGCGGCCTCGTCCGCGCCGACGGGACCCCCAAGCCCGCCTACGACCGCCTCCACCACCTCGTCAACACCGAGTGGGGCACCCCGCCCACCAAGCTCGCCACCGACGCCGAAGGGCGCCTGCGCTTCAACGGCTTCCTCGGCGACTACCGCGTCACCTACGGGGACCGCACCGCCGACCTCGCCCTCACCGCACCCGGGGAGGCGCACCTGGAGGCAGCGCTGTAGCCCGACGAACCGATTCGTCACGGAGGGCGCAAGCAGCAAATAAAGCAGCATTTACAAGCATCGATATCTGTTCTATGGTTGAGCGAATCGGTTCGCTGGATCGCCCGCGGACCGGGAACGGCACCGATGCAAGGAGCTGCCATGCACCTCTCCGTCCATCGACGCGGCCTGCGAGCGGCCGCACTGCTCGCCGTCGGCCTCCTGGCCGCCGGAACGCTCGTCTTCTCGGACTCGCCCGCGGCCCAGGCCGCGGACGAGTCCGTGTCCGTCGACTTCTCCGTGAACCGCGGCGTCCCGACCCACCGGGCCTCCGGGTGGATCTACGGCATGACCGAGGACGCCTCCGGGCCCCCGGACCACTTCTACGAGGACGTGAACTTCCGCTACATGCGCGCCGGCGGCGCCCAGCTCGACGGCCCAGGCGGGTGGGTCTCGGGCAAGTACGACCGGCGCTGGAACGCCACCGAGGCGCAGCTGCTGCGCACCCGCGAACTCGGCGGCGAGTTCATCCTGCTGCTGCACGACCTGTGGGGCGCCGACGGCTACCCCATCACCCGCTTCCCCGGCGACAACGGGAACTGGGCCGACTACGACGCCTTCCTCAACCGCGTCATCGCCGACGTCCAGGCCACCGGCCAGCCCGTGCAGTGGGACCTGTGGAACGAGCCCAACCTCTCCCTGTTCTGGAACCGCCCGCAGGCCCAGTACTTCCAGCTGTGGGAACGCACCTACGACCGCATCCGCCAGGCGTTCCCGACCCACCTCATCGTCGGCCCCAGCCACGCCGGCGTCCCCACCACCGGGACGAGCTGGTGGACCCAGTACCTCGACTTCGTCAAGTCCAGCGGCTCGATCCCCGACATCTTCAGCTGGCACGCGCTGCCGAGCGACCCGGTCGCCAACGTCGCCGCCGCCAACGCCTCGCTGAACGCGCGCGCCATCGCGCACCCGCGCCCCTACCAGATCAACGAGTACGGCTCCCAGAGCGAGCAGAACCCCGGCGACGGCGCCTGGTACATCGCCCGGCTCGAACGCGCCGGAGCCGACGGCCTGCGCGCCAACTGGGCCAGCGCCGGGAACCTCCACAACGACCTCGGCAACCTCCTGGTGCGCAACGCGAGCGGCCAGTACCAGCCCAAGGGCGAGTGGTGGGTCTACCGCTACTACGCCCAGCAGACCGGCACGATCGTCGCCTCCACCACGAGCCCGGCCTACGATCCCTTCGCCACCAAGGCGAACGGCTCCGCCCGCGTCCTCGTCGGCGGCGGCGGCACGACCGGGAACATCGCCGTCACCCTCCAGAACCTCAACGCCGTCACCGGGATCGTGCAGAACAACCAGGTCCGGGTCCTGGTCGAACGCATCCCCTACAACGGCGGCGGCGCCGTCACGGGCCCGGTGACCGTGCAGGACACCGTGATCACCCTGTCGGGCAACGCCACGGTCGTCAACCTGCCGCACACCAACGCCGACGACACGTTCACGATCACCCTGCTGCCGCCCGGCGGCGGCTGCACCTGATCCGGGTCGTCGAACCGGAGCCGGGCCGGCGGGCTGCCTTCGCCCGCCGGCCCCCGACCATCGCCGTCCCGAGCGCCCGGCGCCGCCTCGGCGAACCGGTACACTCGACACCGCAACCGGGAACGGCGAAAGGGGCCGGCGTGGCGACCATCGGCGATGTGGCCAGGGAGGCCGGGGTCTCGCGCAGCACCGTCTCCTCGGTCCTGACCGGCCGCAAGTTCGTCGCCCCCGAGACGCGCGCCCGCATCGAGGCGGCCATCGCCAAGCTCGAATACTCGGTCAACGCCGGGGCCCGCGCGCTCGCGACCGCCAAGACCATGACCTACGGGGTCGTCGTGCGCTTCCACGAGGCCGAGTTCAGCCCCGCGCTCGCGACCTACCTCATCGCGCTCTCCGACGCCGCCCGCGAGCAGGGCTACGCCGTGGTCCTGCTGACCGAGCACGACGGGGCCGCGGCCGTCCAGCGCGCCATCGCCGGGCGCCAGGTCGACGGGTTCATCCTCCTCAACGTCCTCGACGGCGACCCGCGCCTGGATCCCATCAGCCGCTCCGGCTACCCCGCGGTCCTGGTCGGCATGCCCGAGGACACCCGTGGCATCGACGCGGTCGACCTCGACTTCGCCGCGGCCGCGACGATGCTGGTCGACCACCTCGTCGACTCCGGGTGCCGCGAGGCCGTGTTCGTGCGCTGGCCCGACGAGCTGTACGCCTCGGGGAGCACGTACGCGACCCGGTTCGAGCGCGCGGCCCACCGCCGCGCCGCCGAGCGGGGCCTGCGCCTGGTGCACCTGCCCGTCCCGGTCGGCCCCGAGCAGGTCCGCTCGACCCTGCGCGCGGCGCTCCAGAACCCGGACAACCCGCGCACGCTGCTGATCCACAACGACGCCGCCGTCGCGATGCTCCCGTTCGTCCTGCACGACCTCGGGCTGGCCGTCCCCGGCGACCTGGGCGTCGTCTCGCTCCACTCCGCCGAGCTGGCGCGGCTGTACGTCCTGTCGTACACCGCCGTCGAGTCCGAGCCGACCGCCGTCGTCCAGGCCGCGGTCGAGATGCTCGGCAAGCGGATCGCCTCCCCTGACGCGCCCGCGCAGAAGCGCCTGGTCGTCCCGCGCCTGGACCGCAAGGGCAGCGTCGGCGCGTAACCCCCGGCACGTCGCGAACCGGCCCGCCTTGACGGCGCCGGTGCCGCTTGGCATGATCTGCAGCGAATCGGTTCGCTCCCTGATCCGGCGAATGAGATTGGCAGCTGCATGAACCACTTCGAAGCGGGCAAGGACGCCGTCACCTGGCGCGGCGACGGCGAGACGGTCGTCGTCCAGGCGTGGGGGAAGGACTCGCTGCGGGTGCGGGCCAATCCCGCGGGCGACGTGCTCGACACCGACTTCGCGCTCCTGGACCCCGAGCCCGTCGAAGTCGCGATCACCGTGGACGGCGACACGGCGACGATCGTCAACGGCGCCATCACGGTCGTCATGAAGTCCCACGCGGGCTGGGACTGGCAGACCGAGTACGACGTGTTCCGCTGCACCCTGGAGTTCCGCGACGCGACCGGTCGCGTCCTGCTGCGCGAGATCGGGGACGGCGGGGCGCTCAAGCTCACCGCCCGCGACTTCCGCCCCCTCGCCGGCGGCGCCCACCGGCTGCGCGCCGCGTTCGAACCCGCACCGGGGGAGAAGCTGTACGGCATGGGTCAGTACCAGCAGGACCTCCTCGACGTCAAGGGCGCGACCTTCGAACTGGCGCACCGCAACTCGCAGGCGAGCGTTCCCTTCACCCTCTCCAGCGCCGGGTACGGCTTCCTGTGGCACAACCCCGCGATCGGCACGGCCACCTTCGCGGCCAACCGGACCGAGTGGGCCGCCGAGGCCACCCGCCAGCTCGACTACTGGATCACCGCGGGCGGCACCCCCGCCGAGATCACCGCGAACTACGCCGACGCGACCGGCCACGCCCCGATGATGCCCGAATACGGCCTCGGCTACTGGCAGTGCAAACTCAGGTACTGGAACCAGGAGCAGCTCCTCGCCGTCGCCCGCGAGCACAAGCGCCGCGGCCTGCCCCTCGACGTGATCGTCGCCGACTTCTTCCACTGGCCCAAGATGGGCGACTTCCGCTTCGAGGACGAGTTCTGGCCCGACCCGGCCGCCATGGTCGCCGAACTCCAGGAGCTGGGCGTCGAGCTCATGGTCTCCGTCTGGCCCCAGATGTCCGTCGAGTCCGAGAACTTCGCCGAGTTCAAAAAGGACAACCTGCTGGTGCGCACCGAACGCGGGCACGGCGTCCAGATGAGCTTCCAGGGCCCCAGCATGTTCCTCGACGCCACCAACCCCCGCGCCCGCGAACGCGCCTGGGAGATCCTCAAACGCAACTACCACGACCTCGGCATCAAGCTGTTCTGGCTCGACGAGGCCGAACCCGAGTACGGCGTCTACGACTTCGACAACTACCGGTACCACATCGGACCGAACGTCGAGGTCGGCAACGTCTACCCGCAGGCGTTCTCCCGCATGGTCTACGAAGGCCAGCGCGCCGCCGGCCAGGACCAGGCCGTCAACCTCGTGCGCTGCGCCTGGGCCGGCAGCCAGCGCTACGGCGCGCTCGCCTGGTCGGGCGACATCCACTCCGACTGGGCCGACTTCCGCCGCCAGATCACCGCGGGCGTCCACATGGGCGTCGCCGGCATCCCCTGGTTCACCACCGACATCGGCGGCTTCGGCGGCGGGAACATCGACGACCCCGCCTTCCGTGAACTCCTCGTCCGCTGGTTCCAGTTCGGCGCGTTCTGCCCGGTCATGCGCATGCACGGCGACCGCCAGCCGTCCGAGCGCGTGTTTGCCGCGGATGGTTCGCCGCGCAACAACTCCGGCGCGCCCAACGAGCTGTGGAGCTTCGGCGACGACGTCTACGCCATCCTGGAACGCTACGTCCACCTCCGCGAAGCCATGCGCCCCTACACGAGGCGCCTCATGGCCGAGGCCCACACCGACGGCCAGCCGGTCATGCGCGGCATGTTCCACGAGTTCCCCGCCGACCCGGTCGCCTGGGACCTCGCCGACCAGTACATGTACGGCCCCGACCTCCTCGTCGCCCCCGTCCTCGACCCCGGCGCGCGCACCCGCTCGGTCTACCTCCCGGCCGGAGCCGCCTGGACCGATCTGCACACCGGCACCGAACACCAAGGGGGCCAATGGATCACCGCCGACGCCCCGATCGAGCGCCTCCCCGTGTTCGCCCGCGACGGCGCGCTGGCCGAGCTCCGCGGAGCCCTCTGAGGGCTGGGCGCGGTCTCGTACACTCGGCGGGTTCCGCCCGCTCGCGGCGGCCCGGCCCGGACGCGTCCCGTCCGGGCGGCCGCCCCCTCCCCGTCAAGGACCCCGATGCCACGACCAGTGCCCGGACCCGGGGCGCTCGTTTCGTACATCCAGACCGGCGCCCGCGATGCCCGCATCGCCTACCGGGAGCTGCCCGACCACGAGCGGCTCGCATACCGCGACACCGTCAGTCGCGTGTACGACAAGGCGGTCGTCTACCACTTCGGCACGAGCCCGACCGACGACCAGCTCTTCGACTTCATGGACATCGTCGCCGCGCGCCACCCGCATTACGCCGGCGGCGTCCGCCGGGTCCTGCGCGCCGAGGGCGGCCCGGGTGGCGGCATGAGCCCCCGCCAAGTCCTCACCGCCCAGCACCTGGTCATCCGCGAGATCGCCAAGCTGCACCCCGGCTTCCGCTCACGCGCGGAGCGGATCGTGGAATCGGCCGCGAAGAAACTGGTCCCGGCCGTCTCCAGCGCCTCCGACTGGGACCTGGGCCACGAGTTCACCGGCCACGACGCCCAGTACGTCGTCTCCCTGACCCTCGGCCTCGACGGCCGGCTCCTCGACCTCGAACTCCTCCGCGGCGTCGAACGCATGGGCGGCCACTCCATCAGCAAGGCCGTCATCCGCGCCTGGGTCGTCGCCGAAAAGCAGCGCTGGGCCCGCGCCAAAGAACTCGGCGTCCACGACGCCTTCCCCGAAATCGGCTCCGGCAAAGGCGGCGGCGACTCCTACCGCTGCGAGGCCTACTCCACCACCCGCCTCGTCCGCGCCACAGTAGACCGCTACGGCCGCGTCCGCGACCTCACCTTCATGCGCACCACCCTCTTCGGCGACGACGGCCGCCACGGCCTCACCACCGAAATCCGCGAAGCCGTCCTCGGCGCCCAGGGAAGCCTGACCGACTCCTGCTAACGGCGAAGGCCGTCCGACTCGCCGGTCCAGAGGTCGCGCACGACCGAGGCGAGGCGCAGGCTCACATAGGACAGCAGCACGTACGCGATGAACTCGTGCCAGCCTAGGAGACCGGTTCAAGTACGGGCAGGTTCGCTTCGAGCCGCTTCCAGTCCTTGCGGTTGAAGGCCCACTTGCGATACCGCATGTTCAGCAGCGAGTTGTCCGCCCGCTCGATGTAGAGGCAGTTGCGCTTGAGAACGAACCGCTCGCCCTCTTCGAGGGCGTGGGTGAGGTGGTACTCGTCCCTGCGGTTCCTCGTCGCGATGCCGTACTCGGGGAGCACGTAGGTGTTGTTCGCGAAGAAGTAGATCGGAACGCTGATGGCGGCGCCTATGAACCCGGTGACGCCCGCCAGCTGGAGCATGCCCAGCGCGTCCACCTCCCAGTCGGGGTCCCTGAGCACGGCGATGGGTCCGGCGAAGGCGCACAGTCCGATCATGAAGGGGATGAAGACGATCGAGAGTCGAATCCGCAACGGGTTCCTCCTGGGGCGCTGGGGCTTTGCGGCGACAACCAGACTGCCACAACAGCCCCACCCGCGGGGACCCCGCTCAGGCGGTGGTGAAGGAGAAGCGGCGGACGAGCGGGAGCCATCCCTTGTAGGCGGTGAGGCCGGGCGGTACGAGTGCAGTGGCGGAGAGGTGCTGAAGTTCGGGAGTGCCTAGGCGCGGATCGGCGTCGAGGAGGCTGCGCCAGGTGGTGGACACGTCGGCGTTCTCGATGGCGTGGAAGAGTGTCGAGGTGTCCGAGGTGCCGGACATGAGAGCGAGGAGCGGCACGACCACCCGGTATCCGGCCTGGTCGCCGTTCAGGAACGCGGGAAGCTGGTCGTCCCGCAGGCGGGCGCGCAGGAGGCGGTAGAGGTTGATCAGCCGCTTCGCGTTGCGAGGGGAGCGGACCATGGGGGCGAGACTCGCGATGTAGTCCAGCTCGGGCTCGGTGATTTCAAGGCGGCGGGGGAGCAGGTGGGGGCCGCTGGGCTCGGTAGGTGGTCGGCGCGCTTCTGGGACGGTCTGGGGCGCGGCCGTCCTCGGTTGGTCGACGGGGGCCGGTTCGGTCTCGGGCTCGGTCGCATCGGGAGCGGCTTCAGGGGCGCCGCCTTGGCCGAGATCGGTGACGAGCCTGGTGAAACCGTCGGTTGTCATCGGGGCGAGCGTGAGCGGGATCTGGAAGATCTTCTCCAGGTAGTGCCGCGCGCCGCCCGCATTGTTGTCCAGCACGGTCCCGTAATGCTGGGTGAGCGAGCGCAGCAGCCAGTTCGCGTCGGCCCCGACCACGATCGCGAACACCGGCTGGGCGAGCAGCAGGTGGATCGCTTCGAGGACCCTGACCACTACATCCGGCGGGCACCGGTCGAGATCGTCGATGTAGAGCACGATGCGCTCGGGGCCGGTCCCCGGATCGGCCGGGTCCCGGTCGCGGGCGAGCATCGCCGCGAACATCTGGAGGTCGCGGTGAACGAGTGACACGACACCGAGGTGTTGTTGATAGTCCGAGCCGCGGTCGCGGGCGTACGCGGTGAGGTCGTGGGTCGGAGTGAGGTCGGCGATCGCGCGTTCAAGTTGCTCTTGTTTGGTATGGAGTTCGTCAAGTCGAGTTCGCAGGGGCTTCTTGGTGCGTGCGACGCGCTTACTGACGGTGTGGCGGATCCAGTTCGCGGTCTGTCGCAATGCACTCAGTTGTGTCAGCGCCGAGGCGGGCACGGTGAGCATGCCGATGATCCACGTCCAGGCCGGTGACTGGACGAACAAGTACGCCAGCACTGTCGCTATGACTCCGAGCCCGATGACGGCCCAGGCCGCAGGGCTGCGTGGCATCCTGCGCCAGAGGTTGCGCAGTTTCGTGCCCGCCTCGGTGGCTTCGCGTGCGAAGTCGCGGGCCTGCTTGCTCTCTCGCTCCAGCTGGGCGGTCAGCAGTGCCCGTTCCATTCGCACTGAGCTGAGTTGATCCAGCAGCGAACTTTGATCGCGGCGGCTTTCGGCCAGGTCGTTCGCGAGCCGCTCCAGGTCGTCCTCCGGCCCGGTGGAGGCAAGGTTGTCCAGCAAATGAGTGGCGAGACTCGCCCAAAGGTTCGACTCGGCGTAATGCCAGGCGTTGAAGGTGATCTGACGGATGGACGAGCAATAGGCCGACACCGCAGGCCCGCGCTGCCCAGCGTGGTGCTCCGCGCGGGCGGTGGCCTTGGCGAGCTCGCGGACCCGCTCACGCATGCGGCGCATGAAGAAGCTCTTGCCCGAACCCCAGTCCCCGAACAGCCCGACCGACAGCGGCGGCGCGATGTTCCTGGAGGCGACGAGGTCGGCGAGCATGTTCACGTCGGCAGAGATGTCGAGGAGATCGGCCCCGGTATCAGTGTCCGCGTGATACCCGGCGGCAAATGCGGCAAGTTCCTCCTCGGGCGGAAGGGCTTGCGTGTCGGCGCTGCTGGAATCATCGGCAGTCGGCTCGGTCGGGAAGCGAACGATCCGGGGAAGCATGGTCTTGAGCTGGTTGTTGCTCAAGGACCTGATCTCGGCTTCGGTGGCGATGACCAGAACCCGCCTCCCCTTCTCCCGGGCCTGCCACTCTTGCATCGGTGGGAGCTCGACTCGCAGCCAGCCGGGCGTGAGGTTGTCGTAGTCGACCCACAGTATGTCGGCGCCGGATCTCCTGAAAACGCCGTTGTCGTGCGTTATGAGCAACGCATCTGGGAGGTTCCGCAGTAGCGCCTCGAATGCTGACCTTCTTGCGCCCCTGATGTCCTCGGCCTGGATCATTACGAACCCCAGCGACGCCAGTGCCCGGTCCAGGTCAGCGTCGACCTCTCTGGGAGGATACGGCTCGAGCGGTTCTTCCGAGGGTGGAATCATCAGCAGCGCAAACGGATCCACGTACCGAACCTTGGTGGGAATGTCTACGCGCGTCGCGTCCATCAAATCAGCGTATTGCAGCGCCGCCCCCGGATCAGCCCGCGCGGTCCTCGGCGTCCAGGTCGTCAAGAACCTGCGACAACTCGCGAAGCATCTCCAAGACCTCCCCGGCCCGATCGTCGCCCAGCGCCCCGCACAACCGATCCGCGAAGGCCGCATGAGCCGGATCGATGCGTCGGACCGCCTCCAGACCTTCCGGAGTTGGCGCGACGAGCTTCGCCCGCCTATGTGCAGGATTGGGCCGGTACTCGACCATCCCATTGGCGGCCAACAGGTCCGCGATGCGCTGCACGCTCTGGCGCGTGATGCCCATTTCGCGGGCGATGCCGGCCACCGGCAGCGGCGCCTCCAAGACGGCGCCGAGGACCTGCCAGTGGGCGGCCGTCAGGCCGACCGGGGTGGCGAGGGCGTCGGCGACGTCGAGGAAGCGGCCGTTCAGCTTGAACACGGTGAGCGCCATGCCCGACAAGAGCTCCTGCCTGCGGCTCACGCGTGCTCGCCCATCAGCTCGTAGAACCCGGCGGGGTCGCCGAGGCCGTAGAGCTTGAACCAGGATTCGAGCACCTCGGGCGTGTACAGCTCCAGCGCGGCGAACACCTCCCGCGCGAAGTCCACCGGGGCCGTGCCCGAGGCGGTGATGAGGCCGCGGTCGGTGACCGCCGGTGTGGCGCAGTAGAGCTCGCCGCCCTTGGAGCCGAATGCCTCCGTGAACTCGGGGGCGTTGCTGGTGTGGCGGCGGTCGTCGAGGAGGCCCTCGGCCGCGAGGCCGCCGGTCGCGCCGCAGATGGCCGCGACCGGGACCCCGGTGTCCAGGAAAGCCCTGGCCGCCTTCGCGAACGGCGCGTTGTCGCCGGTCAGCCAGGTGTCGGCGCCGGGGAGGATGAGCATCGCGCTGTCGGCGGGGGACAGGTCGTCGAGCGCGAGATCGGGCGTGATGCGCAGGCCGCCCTTGGTCGTGACGGGCGCGAGGCTCGCCCCGACGGTGACGACCTGGTACCGGCCCGGCTCGCGCTGCCAGCTGTCGTTGTTGATGTGCGCGGTCGCGTACCCGACCTCCCAGTCGGCCAGGGTGTCGTAGACCGCCATGTGCACGTGCTGAACCATGTTCCCGCTCCTTCGTCGATTGCTTATGACAGCATACTACCATGATGACAACATGCTGTCAATCAAGTGCGTGAGTAAGATGCGGGAATGAGCATCGCCAGCCGCATCATCCAGCGCAAACTCGGCCTCGACGACCCCGCGACGCGCAAGCTGACCGTCGAGCGCGACCTGCGCGTCCCGATGCGCGACGGTGTCGAGCTGCTCGCCGACCGGTGGACGCCCGCGGGCGGCGGCGACGGCCTGCCGACCGCGCTCCTGCGCAGCCCCTACGGCCGCGCCGGCCTGCTCGCCACCGGCATGGCCCGCCCGCTCGCCGAGCGCGGATTCCAGGTGCTCATCCAGAGCACGCGCGGCGGGTTCGGCTCGGGCGGCGAGATGGACGCGCTCCGGCAGGAGCGCGAGGACGGCCTCGACACCCTCGACTGGCTCGTCGACCAGCCCTGGTCCGACGCGATCGTCCTAGTCGGAATGTCCTATCTGGGCTTCGTGCAGTGGGCCGTCGCCGATTCCTTGCCGCCGCAGGTGAAGGCGATGGTCGCCCAGGTGACCGAGTCGGCGCTCACGAAGGAGTTCATGCGGCCCGACGGCGTCTCCCTGGAGCTGCCGTTCGAATGGGGCGTCCTGGTCGGCACCCAGGAGCGGCCGCTCGCGATGCTGCGCCAGCGTTCGCAGGGCAAGAAGACGGGCAGCGCCCTGCACCGGATCCCCTTGCGCGACGCCGACATCGACGCCATCGGGCACCGGTCGCAGTACATTCAGGACGTCTTCGACCACGACGCCGACGACCCGTTCTGGGACCGCCTCGACCACCGCCACCGCGTCGCCGACGCCCGCGTCCCGGTCTCCTCCATCGGCGGCTGGTACGACATCTTCCTGCCCGGCCAGCTCCGCGACTTCAAGACGCTCCAAGAGGCCGGCAAGCCCGCCCGCCTCACCGTCGGGCCCTGGACGCACGCCGCGTTCACCGGCATCGGTTTCACCGAGGCCCTCGACTTCGCCCTGCCCCTCGCCCGCGGCGAGCAGCCCGCCGACCGCGCCCCGGTGCGCCTGCACGTCATGGAGTCCGGTGACGACGACACCGGAGATTGGCGCGACTTTGACACCTGGCCGCCGAAAGGCTACGAGCCCAAGCGCTTCCACCTCCACCCCGGCGGCGCCCTCGCCCCCGAGGCTCCCACCGATTCCGGAGTGGACGAATACCGCTACGACCCCGCCGAACCCACGCCCGCCTTCGGCGGCATCAGCATCACCCGCGGCGGCAAGGTCGACAACACCGAACTCGAAGCCCGCCCCGACGTCCTCACCTACACCACACCGCCCCTCGACGGGGACACCGAGGTCATCGGCGAGGTCGAGGCCGAGATCCGCTTCAAGTCGAGCCTGCCGTTCGCCGACGTGTTCGTGCGCCTCTGCGACGTCGACCCCCAGGGCCGCTCCTGGAACGTCTGCGACGGCCTCACCACCGTCACCGGCGCCGACGACCTCACCCCGGTCGCCGTCAGCCTCTGGCCCACCGCCCACCGCTTCAAGCAGGGCCACCGCATCCGCGTCCAGGTCTCCAGCGGCGCCTTCCCCCGCTACGCCCGCAACCACGGCACCGGCGAACCCTTCGCCGACGCCGTCGAGATGCGCCCCGCCGACCAGGAAGTCCACTCCGGCAACGAGAACCCGTCCTGGATCACCCTCCCGACCCGCTAGACCGCGTACGCGCGGTGCGGACCGGGGTGAACGGCGCGGCGCCCGGAGGGTCGGGTCGCCGCGCCGCCGCCGCTAGTAGTTCTCGACCGTGTCGGTGACGCCGTCGAAGTCGGTGTCGGTGGCGATCTCGTCGATGAAGCCGTCGGCGTCGGTGTCGGACTCGACGACCTCGGCGATGCCGTCCTCGTTGGCGTCGGTGAGGATCTCGTCGAGGTACGTGTCGCCGTCGGTGTCGAGGATCGCCTCCTCGGCGATGCCGTCCTCATCGGTGTCGGTGAGGACCTGGTCGACCCAGCCGTCGTTGTCGGTGTCCGACTCGAAGGTGTCGGCGACGCCGTCGAAGTCGGTGTCGTACGTCGTCGTCTCGTTGATGCCGTCGCCGTCGAGGTCGGTGTCCGGCGTCGAGTAGGTGACGTCGTCCGAGTAGGTGTCCTCGGAGTACGAGGCCGAATCCTCGGTGCCGTACTCGTCCGTCGAGTCGGTGCCGTACTCGTCCGCGGTGAACTCGTCCGCGGTGGTGTCGCCGTAATCCATCGGTTCTCCTACCCTCGTGTGTGAGAAGTGTTCGGTGCTGTCGCTGAAAACCATAGAACCCGCCCGCAAACCGGTCATCCCGGGAATGTGCCATCCATGGACCGGACGCCGCGCACGCCGGCTACGCCGACAGGTACGTCTCCAGGTCGTCGAGGATGAGGCCTGCGGCGGAGACGCCGATGCCGGTCATCCAGATCTCGTCGTCGACCTGGTGGGCCGCGCCGCTCTGGACGGCCGGGATCGACTGCCACAGTTCGCCGCTCGTGTACTCGGCGAGCTGGGCGTCGCCGTCGTCCCCGTACGCGCAGTAGAAGATCACGTCGCCGCCGAGCGTGTCGATCTCCTCGGCCGAGACCTCCGCGAACCGGCGGTCCTCGGCCCCGTTGAGCTGCTGGAGCTCCGGCCGCGCCAGGCCCGTGTCGCCGAGGACGATGCCGGAGAACGAGTCCGGGCCGTAGTAGCGGATCTGGTCGGGCATGAAGCGGACCAGGCTCACCTCGGTGCCGACCGCCTCCCCAAGGGACGCACCGATCTCGCCGGCCCGGGCCTCGTAGTCGGCCAGGAGCTGCGCGGCCTCGTCGGCCTTGCCGAGGGCGTCGCCGTCGAGGAGGAAGTTCTCCTTCCACGTCAGGCCCACCAGCTCGGTGAACACCGTGGGCGCGATCGCGTTCAACTCGTCGTAGAACGCCTCCTGCCGGAACTTCGAGCCCAGGATCAGGTCCGGCTCCAGGCTCTCGATCGCCTCCAGGTCCGGCTCGGCCGTCGTCCCGACCACCGTCACCCCCGACAGGTCGCCGAGGTACGACGGCAGCTCCGACTCGCTCGCGCGGGCCGCGCCGACCGGCGTGATCCCCAGCGACAGCGCCGTGTCGATCTTGTCGGTGTCGAGGACGACCACCCGCTGCGGCTCCGCCGGGATCTCGCTGGTCCCCATCGCGTGCTCGATGGTGCGCGTCTCCCCTTCGGCGTCATTGCGTTCGGTCGCCGGGTCGGACGTCCCGCACGCGGCCAGCGCGAGCGCGCAGGCCGAGACGAGCCCGGAGGCCAGCAGTCTTCTTCTCATTTCGAGTTCCCTTCGTCAGCAGGAGGTAGAGCAGGTACAGCCCGCCGAGCGCGGCGGTGAGGACGCCCGCGGGCACCTGGTAGTCGCCGAACGCGGTGCGGCCCAGCCAGTCCGCGAGGACGAGCAGGACCGCGCCGGTCAGGGCCGAGGCCAGCAGCGGCGGCCGGGAGGTGCGGGCGAGGCGCCGCGCGATCTGCGGGGCGGCGAGCGCCACGAACTCGACCGCGCCCACCTGCGAGACCGCCGCCGAGGCGAGCACGACGCCGAGGACGGCCAGGCCGATGCGCCGACCCGTGACGCGCACGCCGATGCCCGTGGCGGTCGGGTCGTCCAGGTCGGTCGTGTCGAGGGCGCGCTGCGCCCACACCAGCGCCGGGAGCGCGAGCGCGAGGGCGGCGCCGAGGAACGCGGCCTCGGTCCAGCCGCGCCCGCCGAGCGTCCCGATGAGCCAGATCTGGGCACGCTGGGCGTCGATGGCGTCGGCCGACAGCAGCAGGATCTGGATGCCGGACTTGAGGAGCACGGCGACGGCGACCCCGGCGAGGACGAAGCGCGGCGCCGACAGCGAGCCGCGGGCGGCCACGAGGAGGACGAGTGCGGCCGCGGCGAGCCCGCCGACGAGCGCCGAGGGCGCCAGGAGCGCGTACCCGAGCCCGAACGTGAGCGTGAACGTCGCGGCGAGCCCCGCGCCGGCGGTGACGCCGACGATGTCGGGGCTGGCGAGCGGGTTGCGCGCCACGGACTGGATGAGCGCCCCGCCGAGCGCGAGCGCGGCCCCCGCGGCGACGGCCAGGACGGTGCGCGGCAGGCGCAGGACCTCGATCGTGCGGTCGTAGCCGGTGGTCCCGGTCAGGGTCGCGACCGTGTCGGCGAACGTGATGTACGTGTCGCCCAAGCAGAGTGCGGCCGTGACGGCGCCGAGCAGCACGGCCAGCAGGAGCACGCAGACGGCGGCGCTGCGCCGGTGCACCGTCAGCGAGTACGCCCCGGTGCGCAGCACCGCCCGCCCGGGGAGCCGCAGGGCGCTCACGCGGCCACCGTCCGGGCGCGGCGGACCAGGGCGATCAGCAGCGGGGCGCCGATGACGGCGCAGATGATCCCGGCCGGGGCCTCGCCGGGGACGATGAGGCGGCCGATCACGTCGGCGGCCAAGAGCATGCTCGGCCCCAGCAGCAGGCTCAGCGCGATCTGCGGCCGGTGCGCCGCGCCCACCGCCCAGCGCGCGAGGTGCGGGATCGCGAGCCCGATGAACCCGACCGGCCCGGCCGCGGCGACCGCCGCGCCGGTGAGCAGCGCGACCGTGAC
>NZ_QFRW01000273.1 GCF_003265355.1 Glycomyces dulcitolivorans
TGGCGCGGCGGGCCGGCGCCGGGACGCCCGCGGCGCGGCCGTACCCGCGCGAGGCCATCGCCGCGGCCAGGTGCAGCGACCGGTCGAGCGCGTCGTGCAGGACCGGGGCGACGACGGTGCGCATGAGGTTCGCCGGAGTGCGGCTCGTGTTGCCGCGCAAGGCCCTCGCGCGCCGCACCCGCCCGACGCCCGCCACCAGTTGCGGCGCGACCGACAGCGCGACGACCACCGCGACGCTCACCTCGTACAGCGCCGCCGGAACCGACCGCAGCAGCCGCCGCGGGCTCGCCAGCGCGTTCGCCGCGCCCACGCACACCAGCAGCGTCGCCAGCCGCATCCCGTCGTACAGCGCCGCGAGCGCGCCTTCGGCGGTGACGGCCCCGCCGAGCCGGAACCCGGCCGCCCAGTCCGGGAGCGTCGCCGATGGAAGCGTGAACAGGACCGTCGGCCCGTCCGAGCCCCCGAAGACCACGTAGAACGCCATGCGGACCGCGACGGCGCTCAACCCGATGTAGAGGAACACGCGATACGCGCCCGACCAGGGCTCGTCGCCGCGGCAGAACGCCACGACCAGTCCGGCGACGGCGGCGATGAGGAGCAGCAGCCACGGGTTCGCGGTGCGCCCGGCGGCAGTCGCGAGCAGCAGCGCCCACGCCCACCACGCGACCGGGTGGGCGGTGCGGCGGCGCATCGGGCGGACGGCGGCGGGACTCGGCACGGTCAGGCGCGCCGGTCGCGTCGGAGCCGCCACACCACGAGCGCGCCGATCACGGCGAGCGCCGCGACGGCGATGACCCAGGTGAAGTCCCCGCCCCCGGACTCGGCCTCGGGAGCCGCGGTCGCGACGGCCTCGCCGGGCGCCACCGCGGGCGGCTCGGAGCCGTCCCCGAACGCCCAGCCTTCGAGGTCGCCCCGGTCGGGCGAGGCGTCAGCGCCGCCGACCATCGAATAGGTCCACTCCTCGTCGCCGGGGTTCGCGTGCCAGTACGACCAGTACGCGTCGGCGGGAGGCGAAGCGCCGCAATCGGTCTCGGGCAGCGCGTCGATGCGGCACACCATCCCGCGGATCGACGCCACCTCCGTGACGGAGAACCCGGCCTGCGCGAGCGCATCGAGCCCATCGCCCGGATCGGCCGCGCACCCGGTCTTCGGGTCGGTTGCGAGCGAACCGAAGTCCACCACCACGGTGACCCCGCCACAGGTCTCCTGCGCCCCGGCCGGCCCGGCGGGAACCCCGACCGCGGCGACGGCGGCGATCAGCACCGCGCCAAGAGAGGCGGCGCAGCGCCGAATCGCGGGCACCCGGGAGGACCCCCGGGGCTCGTCTCCAGAGCCCCCGATCGCAAGGGTGCCCGACAGGTACGACAACGGAACGAGTCGAATCAGCGCCCCCCGCAGCGAGCGGCTCCGCTCCCCGAGGTCGGGCATGTCCGAACTCGACACCCCCGAAGCCAAGGGTGGCTCGGGGGTACGACACTCCAGTCGCAGTCGCAGTCGCAGTCGCAGTCGCAGTCGCAGTCGCAGTCGCAGTCGGGACCGGAATCGGTGTCCGGGTAGGAGCGTCGGCGCTGAGGCGCTGACCGGTCCTGCCGTCGGCTGAGCCGGTCCGGCCCCCGAGGTCGGGGGTGTCCGATCTCGGGCCCCCCGGAACCAAGGGTGGCTCGGGGGTGTGACAGCGCGCATGCAGCGCCCGCCGATCCGGCGGGCGCTGCCTGCGCGTCGTTCGTGTCGGTGCACGGGCGGGACTACTTGTCCTTGCCCTCGTCCAAGTCGTCGGCCTTCGGCTCATCCGAAGCGGACTCGTCGGCGGCGTCCGCATCCGAAGCGTCCGAGGCGGACTCGTCGGCGGACTCGTCGCTCTCGGCGGGCGCGTCAGCGGCTTCGCCGTCCGCGGCAGGGGCATCAGTGTCAGCGGCCGGGGCCGCCTCCTCGGCGGAGCCGTCAGTCGCACCGCTGCGGCGGGCGCGGAGGGCGAAGGTGAGGATCAGGGCGCCGATGACGACGACCGCGGCGACGATCGCCCACGGCAGCCAGGAGGCCGAACCGGACTCGTCCTCCTCGGCGGCGGTGGTCTCGTCGCCCGCGTCGGCGGTCGTGCACGGGTCGGTCGTCACGGTCGCGGCAGCGCCCGAGGCGTCGAGGGTCGCAAGGTTCTGGCCCGCGATCGGGACGATCGCCTGGGCGGTCGCCAGCAGGCGGGTCGCCTCGCCGAAGTCCGGGTCCTCCGGGTCGGAGTACTTGACCGCGCCCGGGGCGTCGCCCGAGCAGTCGAACTGGAGCGTCAGCAGGAACGCCACGGCCCGCTCGGCCGCGTCGGCCCGGTCCGCGGCGAGGAACGCCTGCGCGGCCATCGCCGTCGAGTTCGCGTTCTCGCCGAAGCCGCCGTCGAACCCGCCGTCCTCGGCCTGCGCCGACTCCAGCCAGGCCACCGCCGACTCCAGGGAGGCCGAGGCCGGGTCGCCGAGCGTCACGAGCGCCGAGACGGCCAGGCCGGTCGTGTCCGGGTCGGACACGCAGTCGTCCCCGCCGTCGACGTCCGCGTAGTTGAACCCGCCGTCGGGGCACTGGATCGCCGCGAGCCCGGCCGCGGCCGTCTCGCCCGCGGGCGTGTCGGTGCGCGACAGGCCGAGCACGGCCCACGCCGTGGACCCGGCGGTCCCGTCGCCGTAGGTGCCGTTCGCGGCCTGCGCCGCGGTCACCTGGTCGGCGAGGGCGAGCCCGCCGAAGTCCGTCGGGTCGCCGCCGGCGGTCGCGACCGTGTACATGACCTTCCCGGCCGACCCGGCGTTGAAGCCGGTCGCGCCGTCGGCCGCCGTGTTCACGTACGGGTCGAGGATCGCCGGGTCGTTGAGCCACCCGAGGGTCGCCTCGACCTGGTCGCCGCCGACGCGGGCCGCGAGCAGTCCGAGGACCGCGTCCAGCGACGTCGCCGGGTCCTGGTTCCAGGACGTGCCGTCGGACTGCGCGACCAGCCAGGAGGACGCCGCCTCCGCGGGCGCGGCGAACGGCTCCGACTGGGCGTGGGCGGGCGAGGCCACGGTGAGCAGGGTGACGGGCAGGGCCGCTGCGGTGAGCAGACGGCCGGCAAGGTGGCGCATTGCCTGACCTTTCCTTGAGCGAGTTGGGTCTTCGGGCAGGCGGCGGCGCCGCAAGCGCCTGTAGACCACGACAGGCGTTGACATTTCCGGGGCGCGGCGGGCATTCGGGCTCACGCGGGTGGACCGGGCATGGATCGAGAAGGGTGCCCGGTTGTCGTCATGGGACGACCGCGACTACCGTTGCGGGTCAGCGCCGGCCTTTCACCGGACTTCCCCCGCCTGGCGCCTGTTCAGTTTGCGCTCATTCTCGTCGTATCCCGTCAGGAGTGTCAAGCCGAACCGCTTCGCAGTGCGACCGTTCACTCGCACCTCGTGAGTCAACTCCCGCCTTCCGGTTATTGACCCGTAGCACCGGGTGTCGATACGGTGCACAACGTGAGCAGAAATAAGAACGCCGATTTGGACAGAGTCCTGCGCGCTGCGACACGGGTGTTCCTGGACCGGGGGTTCTCCGCGACCTCCATGTCGGACCTCGTGGCCGCCACCGGCATGAACCGCGCCGGGCTCTATGCCGCGTTCGGCTCCAAGCATCAGCTGTACATCACGGCGCTGCAACGATATAGGGACGACACCGAACCCGAGCTGCGAGCCATAGCCCGCCGCGCCGCCGAACCCGGGACCGGCGACGAGCAGGCGGGCGACGCGCTCGGGGCGATCGGCGACCTCCTCGACGTCGTCGTCCGCCACTCCAAGGAGGGCGGGTTCATCGTGCGCGCCGCCGTCGAACTCGCCGACGACCCCGCGACCGTGCGCCGCGTCCAGGACGCCTGGAACGACCTGGAGCACGACCTCGCCGCGATCCTCGCCCGCGCCGTCGAACTGGGCGAACTCGACCCCGCCGCCGACCCCGACCGCCTGGCCCGCACCGCACTCGTGTTCGTGCAGGGCGCGCTCGTCACCGGCCACGCCGACGAGGACGAGAGCCGCCTCGCCGACGCCGCCGCCGGCCTGGTCGACCTCCTGGCCTCCTACAGGCCCTCGGCCACCGCCGCGCCGATCCGCAGCCAGGCCGCGGATGACGCCTTGCTCAACGAGTCGTAGCGGATCGGCTCGCCCGAGTCGAGCAGCTTCTCGTACGGCGCCAGCAGCACCGCCCGGGTCCGGGCCGCGAAGTGCCGCTGCACCGCCGGCAGGTCCACGTCCTTGCGGTGGGCCGGCATCGACACCACCGACACCGCGCCGCGCACCAGGTCGCGCCGCCCGGTCTGCTCCAGGTGGTCGAGCATCCTCGCCGCGGTCTCCGCCGAGTCGTTGCGCGCCGACATCGTCACCACCAGCTGGTCGGTCGCGTCGATCGCCGCCTGCCAGTTCGCGGCCCGCACGTTGTTGCCCGTGTCGACCACGATCAGCTTGTAGAACCGCGACACCGCCTCCCGCAGGTCCCCGAACGACTGCGCCGTCAGCATCTCCCCGGCCGTCGCCGACTCGTCCGAGGCGAGCACGTCGAACATCGCGCCGCCCTGGGCGCGCACGTACTGCGACAGGTCGCCGATCCGCCCCGTCGGGCCCTTGAAGTGGTCGAGGTCCCGCAGCAGGTCGCGGACAGTGCGCACGTGGAAGTCCTGCTGGGCACGCATGCCCAGCGTCCCCTGCGTCTCGTTGTTGTCCCACGCGAGCACGTACCCGCCCCTGTGGCGCCCGAACGTCATGGCCAGCATGAGGACCGCGACGGTCTTGCCCGCCCCGCCCTTCGGGTTCACGACGGTGATCTGGCGCAGGCCCCCGAAGTTGCGGCGCACCGTCTCGACCGCGCGCTGCTTCGCGCGCTCGCGCGGGCCCGGCGGGAGGGCGACCATGCCGAGCGAGAACCGGTGCAGGGCGCCGCGCAGGCCCGTCTCGGCGACCGGCGGGCGCGGCGGCACGACCCGGCGGGACGCGAAGTCGTCGGCGGTGACGCCGATCCGCTCCAGCGCGCCGGCGTGGTCGGGGAACACCGGCACCGGCAGGTGCGCGGGAGGACCTTGGGAGGGCTCTCCCAAGTTACGGCTCGCAAGCGTCGCCGAGGCTGTCGGCCAGCCGTCGGCGGCCTGCGGCGCGGCCGGCATCGGCGTCGCGGGGGGCGGCGGGGCGCTCGGCACGTGGTCGGCGGTGCGCGGGTTGCGGACGGCCTCCGCACCGGCCGCGTACTGCGCGTTCACCTCCGGGGGTGCGAACGGGGACCAGGCGGGAGCATCCGGCCGGTGCAGAGGAACGGTGTCCTCTTCGGTGTGCTCCATCGGTACTCCCAGCGTGAGACGGCGGTTACCCGCCTATTGTGTCCCATGCCTGCGTGTCCGCGCGGGAACTCCGCGTGGTCGGGCCGCGTGTGCTAGAGCAGCCGCGGCTGCTCAGGGCCCGAGCGGATCTGAGGGACCATCCCGAATGGACTGAACAGCCCCTGGTCCACATCGGCCAGGAGCGGCGATCCGGAACCGGTGTGGGAGACGTAGGCGAGGTCCCTGGTCCGCCCGAGCGCGACGTACAGCTCGCGCCGGGCCGCGGCCGTGTTCGGCCAGTCCTCGGCGCTCACGCCCGTGAGGCACACCACGCGGTACTCGCCGTCGGCGGCCTCGGCGACCGACAGGCCGTCCGGGCCGATGACCGCGAGCTCCTCGGGGGCGACCCCGAGCTCGGCGAGCCGGTCGGTGAGGGCCTCCACGAACCGCTTCTCGTCGTCGGCGTCGACCGCGAAGTACCGGCCGATCCCCGAGCCCTCCAGGGCCGGGCGCTCGGGCTGCACGAGGCGGCCCGGGACGCGGCTGATCGGCTCGATCACCTGCGAGGCGGCGACGAGGACCGCGGCGGGGCTGCGGTGGTTGCGTGACAGGCGCATTACGTGCGCCTGCGGGAACTGCTCCCCGAACGCCGCGAACGCGGCCGGCTCCCCGGTGCACAGCGCCGAGTCCGGGTCGCCGGTGGCGGTCACGTCCGCCTCGGGCCCGCGGTGCTCGGTGAGCTGGCGGAACAGCCGCATCGGCATGCGCGGCAGGTCATCGATGAACAGGTGCCCGAGTTCAGGCGGGGACGCGGCCGCGAAGTCGTCGAACTCGGCGACGGTGATCGCGGCGGCCTCGCGGCCCAGGAGCGTGCCCAGTTCGCGGCGGATGCGCGCGGCGCCCGCCGTGGACGCGGCCAGCACCAGGCACTGCCGCGCGGGCACGCCCAGCTCCTGCACCAGGTAGGCGGTGCGGCGGATGAGCAGGTGGGTCTTCCCGGTCCCGGGCGAGGCGTTGATGAGCAGCGGCCCGCGGCCGGCGGAGGCGGCGACGCGCTGCATCGCGTCCAGGGAGTCGAGCAGGCCCGCGCCCACCTCGTCCATGCCGGTGAGCAGTGGGGCGGACTCCAGCCACGGGTCGGGCGTCCGCGTCGTCAACGCCGGCTCGGGCATGGGCACGGCTTCGCGGACGTATCTGGAGTGGGGCCGGTGCGGGCGGCGTCGCCGCTCGGCGGTGGTCCGCATGTCGGCCGAGAGCTCGAACAGCGGTGACGCCACCTGCGGCTGCTTTCGTTCATCAGGACGGCGCACACATGCATCCTCGCAGACAGTCGACGCACCCGAGCCAGCGGCTCCCGCCCCCGACAGCGTCACCCGCCCGGAATCCACCCCGATCCGGGCCGCGCACCTGCCGCCACCGGCGAACGCGCACCGTGTCGGACCTCTGGCATACGGTCATGGATAGGGGACTCCGCGAAGGACAAATCCGGAATATCCGGATTCACGTTTCACTCGCGCGAACGACCGCCGCCGCGTGCCGGTCTCACCCGCCCGCGAACGGCGGCAGCACCTCGACCACGACCCCGGCCGGCAGCGCCGTCGCCGGGTCCTTCGCGGCCAGGCCGTCCACCAGCAGCGTCGACGCCGACAGCACCTTGTCGAGCACCGGGCCGTGCCGCTGCGCCAGGACCGCCTTGAGCTCGCCGACGTCGGCGGCGCTCACCTGCTCCTCGCCGCGCCCCGCGGCCGCCTTCGCGCCCGCGAAGTACCGCACCGTGACCACCCTCAGCCCCCGATCGCCGACATCGGCCGGGACGGCTGGAGGAACGACGGGTCGTCGATCCCGTGCCCGGGGAGCTTGCCCCACATGGCCTCGCGCCACCGCTCGGCGACCTCCGCATCCGCGGCGCCCTCGCGCAGGAGCCCGCGCAGGTCGGTCTCGCCGCGCGCGAACAGGCAGTTGCGGACCTGCCCGTCGGCGGTGAGGCGGGTGCGGTCGCAGTCGCCGCAGAACGGGCGCGTGACCGAGCCGATGACGCCCACCTTCGCGGGCCCGCCGTCGACCAGCCACGTCTCGGCCGGCGCCGACCCGCGGTGCGCGGGGTCGGGCGCGAGGTCGAACTCGGCGCGGAGCGCGTCGAGGATCTCGGCGGCGGTGACCATCTCGTCACGGCGCCACACCCCGGCGGCGTCGAGCGGCATCTGCTCGATGAACCGCAGCTCGTAGCCGTGCTCGATCGCGAAGCGCAGCAGCGCGGGCGCCTCCGAGTCGTTGACGCCGCGCATGAGGACGGTGTTGATCTTGACGGGCGCGAGCCCGGCGGCCGCCGCGCCCTCGATGCCCCGCAGCGTCGCGTCGAGGCGGTCGCGCTTGGCGAGCTCCTTGAACGTGCCCGCTTCGAGCGTGTCAAGGGAGACGTTGACCCGGTCGAGTCCGGCGCCGACGAGCGCCTCGGCGAGGCGGTCGAGGCCGATCGCGTTGGTGGTCAAGGAGATCTCGGGGCGCGGCTCCAGGGCCGCGGCCTCGCGGACGATGTCGGTGAGGCCCGGGCGCAGGAGCGGTTCGCCGCCGGTGAAGCGCACTTCGCGCACGCCGAGGTCGCGGACGGCGATGCGGACGAGGCGCGAGACCTCGTCGTCGGTGAGGAGTTCGGGCTTCGGCAGCCACGGGAGGCCGGCTTCGGGCATGCAGTAGGCGCAGCGCAGGTTGCAGCGGTCGGTGAGGGAGACGCGCAGGTCGGTCGCGGTGCGCCCGTGCCGGTCCCGCAGGGCGCCGGGGCCCTGCGCGCGCGCCTCGCGGGCGCCGGGTGCGGGGATCGGTGCAGGCATGGTTCGAGCGTAGTCCCCCACTATGACAGTTTCGTAAAGTGAGACACGAGTCCCATGAGTTGGGAGCGGTAGGCGCGGCCGAACAGGGTCGTGTGGACCAGGAGCGGGAACAGCTGGTGCAGCGGCGTGCGCTCCTGCCAGCAGTCGGCCAGCGGCGCGGCCTCGTCGTACGCCGCGAGGATCGTCTCCAGCAGGGGCGTGCCGCCCCACAGGCGCAGGTTCGCCAGGTCGGTCTCGCGGTGGCCGCCGTGCGCGGCCGGGTCGATGAGCCGGGCCCCGTCGGCGCCCCACAGGACGTTGCCCCACCACAGGTCGCCGTGGACGCGCGCGGGCGGCTCCTCCGGTCCGGCGAGCCGGTCGAGCCGCGCGGCGAGCGCCTCGATCGCGGCCGCGTCGGCGGCGTCGAGCGCCCCGTTGTCGCGTGAGGGTTTCAGGTACGGGGCGATCCGCCGGGCCGCGTACCACTCGGCCCAGGTGGAACCGGCCGGGTCGTTGTCCATGAAGGTCTCGCCGATGTAGCCGCGCCAGGGTGCGCCGAACCGGTCGGCGCCCGCCAGGTGCATTTGCGCGAGTTCGCGCCCGAGCCCGGCGGCGTGTTCTGGTGACGGTTCGACCGTCTCGATCCACGGCTCCACCAGCATCGCGTCGTCGGCGTACAGCACCGGCACGACGGCCGCCGCGGCCTCGCCGAGCCACCGCAGCCCGTTCGCCTCGGCCGCGAGGTAGCCGGGGGCGCGGCCCTCGGCGAACTTCGCGAACAGGTGCGACCCGTCGTCGAAGGTGAGCCGCTGCGCCGACGCCGAACCGGCGCTCGGGGTCTCCAGCGGCATCGAGAAGTCGTTGGCCTTCACCGGGGTCGTGCGCACCCGCTGGTGCTCGATGAGCTGCGGCAGCAGGCGGAGGTCGACATCGGATGCAGGGTTCACGCCCCCAACGGTAGTCGCTGCGGCGCCCGTCCGCGCGTGCTGTGTTGAAGCGCCGGCGACTTCGGCGCCCGGCGGGGCGCGGTGGCGTCGGCGCCCTCGGCACTCGGCGGGTCCACGGTGGCGCTGGCGTCTTCGGACTTCGACGGGTCCATGGTGGCGTCGGCGCCTCCGGTACTCGCTGGGTCCGCTGCGGCGCGGCAATGCCATTCGCGCCGAAGCGGTCGCGAGGCTTCGCCGCCGTGGGAACGGAACCGGGCCGGGCCGCGAAGCGGCCCGGCCCTTGCGGTGCGCGGTTCTCAGTCGGTGTGGAACCGGCGGCGGCGTTTTGTCGGTGGCCGCCGGTACGGTCGTGTCGGTCGGGCGGCCCGGCATGCGGGTGCCGGGTCGCCCGACCGGCCGAAGTCAGCGGCCGCTCTAGCCGAGCTTCGCCGCCACGAAGTCGATGGCCTCGGTGAGCTTGGCGGTGTCCGCTGGGTCCACCGCCGGGTAGGTGGCGATGCGCAGCTGGTTGCGGCCCAGCTTGCGGTACGGCTCGGTGTCGACGACGCCGTTGGCTCGCAGCACCTTCGCGATCTCAGCGGCGTCGACGCCCTCGAAGTCGACCGTGGCGACCACGTTCGAGCGAAGGGAGGGGTCGGTCACGAACGGAGTCGCGTACGTGCTCGCGTCGGCCCACGAGTAGATCGCGCCGGCCGACTCGGCGCAGCGCTTGGCGGCGGCGTCGAGCCCGCCCGCGGCGTTGAGCGCGTCGACCTGCTCGGCGGCGAGCACCACAGTGGCCACCGCCGGCGTGTTGTACGTCTGCTCCTTGCGGGAGTTGTCGATCGCGGTCTTCAGGTCGAGGAACGCGGGGATGTACCGGCCGGAGGCGGCGATGCGCTCGGCGCGCTCGATCGCGGCGGGGCTGAGGATCGCGATCCACAGGCCGCCGTCGGAGGCGAGGCCCTTCTGCGGCGCGAAGTAGTAGCAGTCGGTCTCGGTGAGGTCGACCGGCAGGCCCGCGGCGGCGGAGGTCGCGTCGTGGAGCATGAGCGCGCCCTCGTGCGCGACGCGCTTGACGTCCACGGCCACGCCGGTGGAGGTCTCGTTGTGCGGGGTGGCGTAGACGTCCACGCCCTCCTCGTACGACAGGTACGCGGCGGTGCCGGGCTCGGCGGTGACGATCGTCGGGTCGCCCAGGTGCGGGGCGATCTTGATCGCCTTCGCGAACTTGGAGCCGAACTCGCCGAAGGTCGCGGCCTGCGCCCGGTCGTCGACGAGGCCGAACACGGCGACCTCCCAGAACGCGGTCGCGCCGCCGACGCCGAGGACGACCTCGTAGCCGTCGGGGAGCGCGAAGAACTCGGCGAGGCCGGCGCGCAGGCGCCCGACCTGCGACTTCACGGCCTTCTGGCGGTGGGAGGTGCCCATGACGGACCTGCCGAGACCGGACAGCGCGCTGATCGCCTCGGACGGCACCTTGGAGGGGCCGGATCCGAAGCGCCCGTCGGCGGGCAGCAGCTCTGCGGGGATGGTGATCTGGTCGGTCACGGTAAGGCTCCCATCTGGGTCGGTCCTGCGCCTCACTGTAAACCCGGGCCTGCGGGGCGTGATCGCGCGGGCCCGGCCCGGCCGCAGGCTGGGACGTGAGGACCGGCAGGTCAGGCCGCGGGCTCCCACCCGACGGGCGGGGGCGCGCCGGGTCCGGCCTGCGCCGTCCACAGCTCGCCGTCGGCGGCGAGGGCCCACAGACGGAGGGACCCGTCGGAGCCGAACGCGGCCGCCGGGCGCTTGAGGACGGTGACGTCGCCGCGCGTCCACGGCCGCGACAGGAGCGCGTAGCCGCCGCCGTGGTCGAGGTCGGCGAGGTCGAGGACGAGCACCGCGGGGGCGCCGGAGCCGTCGTCGCACGCGACGGCGAGGGCCCCGTCGGGGCCGATGGCGACCGTGGGGGCGAGGATGCCGCCTTCGAGGGGGATCAGCGTCCCGGTCCACGCCTCGCTCTGTCCGAAGTGGAGGACGACGTCGCTGCTGCCGGCGGCGCGGGAGGCGATGACGGCCCGCCCGTCCGGGGCCTGGACGGCGGTGACGGCGCCGGCGGGGATGTGGACGGCGCCGTCGGGTCCGGGCAGGTCGAGGTCGCGGTGGGTCCAGGTCGTCCCGTCGCCCTCCCAGGCGGCGGTGTTGCCGGGGGTGGCGGCGACGATCGTGAAGGCCCCGGCGGCGCCGAACGCGGCGGGGGCCTCATGGACGGCGGGACCGTCGAGACTCGTCCACTCGCCCCAGGCGGCACCGGTGCGGGTGCGGACGGCGAGGCCCCCGTCGGGGCCGCGCAGGCAGACGACGGCGGTCGTGCCGTCGTCGGCGGCGGCGGGCTGCCCGACGGTGCGGGCGGGCGCGCCGGTCCCGGCCGGATTGCCGAGGTCCTCCCACTCGCCGGTGGCGAGGTCGAGGCAGTGGAGGTCGCGGGTGTGCCCGGCGGGGTCGCGGGTGAAGCCGGGGCTGACGGCGTAGAGCCGGTTCCCGGCGCGGGTGAGCGAGGGGAGCAGCACGGGCCCGCCGAGGTCGGTCCAGCCATCGGTGCTGAGGATCGCGGCCCGGCCGCCGCGGACCGCGGCCGCCAGGATTTCGCCGTCGACCTCGGCCGCCGCGAGCGCCTGCGTGTAGCGGGGGTGGGTGGCGTGGCCGTACGTGGTCCCGGCGCCGGGGCCGACGATGAGCCGGTCGCCGCATCCGGCCGCGTGGTCGCAGCCGGCGCCGTCGGCCCACGCGTACGCGTCGAGCGCGCCGCCCTTGGCCTCCAGGTCGGCCGGGCCGAGGTTCCCGGGCCAGCGCCGGTTGTAGTAGCCGCGCCAGGACTCGACGGCCTTCGCGCCGCCCCAGGCGTTGACGGCGTCCCACGCGAAGAGCGCGGCCGCGGTGTGGTCGATGTGGTCGGAGTAGCCGTCCTGCTCGGCACCGAGCCGCTCGCCGACGACCGGGTCCGGGTCGGGGTCGAGCGTGTTGACCGCGACCGGCGCGTACCGCTCCAGCAGCTCGACCAGGCTGGCGCGCACGGTCGCGCGGTCCACCGTCGACTCGGAGGTGAGCGGCGAGTCGGCGGGCGGCAGGACCGCCGAGGCGTCCAGGCGGCCCTCCCACAGGGCCAGGAGCCGCGTGAAGTCGCCGGTGACGCGCCCGAGGTTCGTCCACAGGGAGCAGAGCACGAGGTGCACTTCGGGCCGGTCGCGCAGGACGCACAGCTCGACGTCCTGCCCGGAGTCGAGGGTGGCCCGCGTCCGGTCCCAGGGGGCGTCGGGGTCGCCGAGGGCCATGAGCGCGTAGGCGCGGCGCAGGCCGTTGCCGCGCGCGGCGGCGTACCCGGCGTAGTCGACGGGGGCCGCGGTGTCCCACGTGTTGCGCCCGTCGGCCTCGCCCGCGGTGAGGACCACGGTGCACAGGTTCGCGCCGTCGTCGAGGAGGCGGGCGACCCGCGGGTTGAGGAAGTACAGGCAGTCGTCGGCGTGCGCGCCGATCTGCATGTGGACGGGGCCGGTGCGGGGCGGCTCGGGGTAGGACGCGCCGGTGGCGGCGTCCCACACCGCGCGGGTGGCCTCGGCCGCCGCGGCGGTCACGGCCAGCCCGGCGAGGCCGCCGACCAGGAGGTCGCGGCGGCGCAGGTGCGGCCGGGGGGAGGTCATGGGGCGTCTCGTTCGGGTGGGTCAGGGGGTGCGGGCCGATACTATCCCGAACACGCATACCGGAGGAGAACGCCCGCAACCGGTGCGGGGAACGCGAAGCGGCCCGCACCCCGGAGGGCGCGGGCCGCTTTCAGCGCGTCGGGCCTACTGCCAGCCCTCGACCTCGTCGAGGCCGCGCGGGCCCGGGCCGACGTAGGTCGCGGAGGGGCGCACGATCCGGCCGAGCTTCTTCTGCTCCAGGATGTGGGCGCTCCAGCCGGCCACGCGGGCGCAGGTGAAGATCGGCGTGAACAGCTCCGGCGGGACCTCGGCGAAGTCGAGGAGCACCGCGGACCAGAACTCGACGTTGGTGGCGAGGACGCGGTCGGGCTTGCGGGCGCGCAGCTCGGCGAGGGCCGCGGTCTCCAGGGCCTCGGCGACCTCGTAGCGCGGGGCGCCCAGGGCCTTGGCGGCGGCGCGGAGCACGCGCGAGCGCGGGTCCTCGGCGCGGTAGACGCGGTGGCCGAAGCCCATGAGGCGCTCGCCCGAGTCCAGCAGGTTCTTGACGTAGCCGTCGGCGTCGCCGGACTTCTCGACGCCCTCGATCATGTGGAGCACGCGCGAGGGGGCGCCGCCGTGGAGCGGGCCCGACAGCGCGCCGATGCCGGAGGAGATCGCCGCGGCGGCGTCGGCCCCGGTGGAGGCGACCACGCGCGAGGTGAAGGTGGAGGCGTTCATGCCGTGCTCGGCGGCCGACATCAGGTACGTGTCGACGGCCTTGACGTGCGCCGGGTCCGGCTCGCCGCGCCAGCGGCGCATGAAGCGCTCGGTGATGGTCTCGGCCTTGTCGATCTCCGACTGGGGCACGGCCGGGCGGCCGGATCCGCGCGCCGACTGGGCGATGAACGACAGAGTGGTGACCGACACTCGGGCGAGATCGTCCCGGGCGGTCTCGTCGTCGATGTCGAGCAGCGGCTGGAGGCCCCAGTACGGGGCGAGCATGGCGACCGCGGCCTGGGCGTCGACGCGGGTGTCGCCAGAGGAGACCGGGACGGGCACGGGCTCGGCGGCGGGCAGGCCGCTCCCGAACTTCCCGTCCACGAGGAGTCCCCATACGTCGCCGTAGGTGCTCTGCGCTACCAGGTCCTGGATATCCACCCCGCGGTAGCGGAGCGAACCACCCTCTTTGTCAGGCTCGGCGATCTCGGTTTCGAAGGCGATGACGCCCTCGAGGCCGGGCTTGAACTCAGACATCGTTGTACTCCTGAGTGTGTTGTCCCTGTGGTTGCCGACCGGGGGCTTCCGGGAGGCGACGGTTCGTAGTTATCTGGAAATGGTGCCTCAAGGCCGTCCGCTACGGAAGTGCCCGCGGCGCGGGGGTGATCCTGAATGGCGGTACGGAAGTGGCGCAAAATATGAGACAAGCATCGTGAGCTTCGTGGTTTGTCCAATTTTGCCGCTTTTGATGGGAGGGTTTCAATAATGAGTCTTGTTGGTTTCAACGGTTTCCTGCGATCTCGCCCACATCGACACGCGTGCCGCAGGTCATCCGCCATGAGCTAACGTCAAAGCACATCCAGCCCATCGATAACGACATGGAGGTAACCCCTATGGCGCTGTCCGGCGAGCAATGGGTGATCGCCTACAACGACCACGAGGCCACCATCGTCGCTGTCGGCGGCGGAGTGCGCTCGTACTCCTACCGGGGACGGCCGGTGGTCATGACCTACGGCGACGAGGAACTCGCCCCCGGCTGGTCCGGCCACATGCTGGCCCCCTGGCCCAACCGCATCCGCGACGGCAAGTACTCCTACGACGGCACCGACTACCAGCTCCCGGTCAACGAGATCGAGACCAACACCTCGCTCCACGGGTTCGTCGCCTGGGCCGAATGGTCCGCCGTCGAGGTCACCGACACCTCCGTCACCCTCGAATGCCGCCTCCCGGCCCGCCTCGGCTACCCCTGGACGCTGCAACTGCGCACCCGCTGGTCCGTCGGCCCCGGGGGCCTCCGCGCCGCCCACACCGTCTCGAACCCCGGCACCAAGACCGCCCCGTTCGGCTTCGGGACCCACTCCTACCTCCTCCCCGGCTCCCTGGAGCGGATTGACGAGGCCACCCTCCACGTCCCCGCCACCAAGAAGCTGCGGCTCGACAAGCAGCGCATCCCCGTCGGCTCCGGCGCCGGCGACTTCGACGAGCCGACCGTCCTCAAGGACCTCGTCATCGACGACGCCTACGGCGAACTCAAGCGCGGCTCCGACGGGAAGGCCGAAGTCCGGCTCGCCGACCCCGTCTCCGGCCAGGCCGTCACCGTCTGGATGGACGAGTCGTTCCCCTGGGTCCACATCTACACCTCCGACGGCCTCGACGGCGACCGCAGGCGCGCCTCCGTCGCCATCGAACCGACCACCTGCCCGCCGAACGCCTTCGCCACCGGCGAGGATCTCATCGAGCTCTCGCCCAGCGAGGCCTGGTTCGGCGTCTGGGGCATCCGCCCCGAATAGGAACCGCGAACGCGCACGAGGGACCGTCCCGCCGGGACGGTCCCTCGTTTGCGTCCACCGAGTTATCCACAGGCCCCGGACCCGAAGTTATCCACAGGCCCGAAATTTTTCCTCGACAGTTCCCGGCCCCACCGGTCAAGGTTGCTCCAAGTCACGCGAACACCACTGAGCGTAGGAGCAATCATGGCCGCGACACTCGACCGCACCACCGCCACCGCCGCACCCGCGGCCGAATCCCTCCTCGTCACCGCCGACGACCGGCTCGCCGAGGAGGTCGCCCCGCTCGCCGCCGCGGCCGGACACCCGCTCCGCCGCGTCGAGCACGCACTCGACGCCGAGAGCACCTGGCAGAAGGCCCCCATGGTCCTCGTCGGACCCGACCTCGCCCCCGAATGCATCGCCTGCGACTTCCCCACCCGCGACCACCTCATCCTCTGCACCACCATGGCCTGGCTCGGCGCCGACTCCACCGACGCCTCCATGCTCTGGCCCCTCGCCATCCAGATGCGCGCCGGCAGCGTCATCGCCCTCCCCGGCGCCGACCAATGGCTCATCGACCTCTTCACCCGCACCGCCCTCGACACCGAACCCGCACCCGTCGTCGCCACCGTCGCCGGACACGGCGGCGCCGGCGCCTCCACCCTCGCCCTCGCCGCGGCCACCGACGCCGCCCGCGACGGGCAGCGCACCGTCCTCATCGACCTCGACCACACCGGCGGCGGCATCGACGCCGCCGCCGGACTCGCCTCCCAACCGGGCTGGCGCTGGCCGTCCCTGATCGGCGGCACCGGGCTCCTCGACCCGGAGCGGTTCCTCGACGGCCTGCCCCGGCGCGGCGGCCTCCACGTCGTCGGCCCCGACCCGCGCAACCCCGCCGACGTCCCGGCCGAAGTCTTCGACCAGGTCCTGCGCGCCGCCCGCCTCGCCGCCGACCTCGTCGTGGTCGACCTGCCCCGCTCGCGCACCGACGCAGGCGTGCGGGCCGCCACGGCCGCCCGCTCGGTCGCGGTCGCGATCGGACCGGGCGACCGCTCCTGGGAGGCCGCCCGCAGCGTCACGGCCGCGTACGGCCTCTACAACGCCCACCTCGGGGTGGTCCTGCGCGGCGACGCCAGGCCCCGCCCGTCGGGCGTCTCCTGGGACGGCCCGCTCGAAGCGCACTGGTCCGAACCGCCGGTGTGGGGCGCGCTGCCCACCGACCGGCGCCTGCCGGCCCTGCTCCGCCAGGGCCGCGTCCCGCGCGGGCGCCTCGCCCGCGGCATCCACGACCTCACCGCGGAGCTCAGCCGCGAAC
>NZ_QFRW01000274.1 GCF_003265355.1 Glycomyces dulcitolivorans
ATCGCGGCCGACGGGATCGGCCCGGCCGACGCGGTCGTGGGCCTGGCCGCGAGCGGCCGCACGCCGTTCGTGGTCGCGGCCGTGCGCGAGGCGCGGCGGCGCGGGGCGCTGACCGTGGGGCTGTCGTGCAACACCGGCACGGTCCTGTCGCAGGCGGCCGAGCACCGCATCGAGGTCGAGGTCGGGCCCGAGGTGGTGGCCGGGTCGACGCGGCTGAAGTCGGGGACGGCGCAGAAGTTCGTGCTCAACATGGTCTCGACGATCAGCATGGTGCGCCTCGGGAAGGTCTACCGGAACTACATGGTGGACATGAAGGTCGCGAACCAGAAGCTCGCCGCGCGGGCGGTCCGCATGATCCGCGAGATCACCGGCGCCGGCCCGGAGGAGGCCGAGGCCGCCTTGGCGGCCTCGGGCAACCGGGTGAAGACGGCGGTGGTGATGCTCGAACTCGGTGTTGATGCCGGTGCGGCCGAAGCTCGGCTGGCGCTGGCGGATGGGCGGCTGTCGGGGGCACTCGCGGGACTGCCGGGGTAGGGCGTTCGAGTCACTGCTTGATCCAACTCCCGCAACCGGATGTCTCGAACGCGATGTCGCCGCTTTGGATCTGCACCGTGACCTCAGCTGATCCGAAGTGGTTATTCAGGATGTCGAACGTGTCCAGGGAACCGAGTCTGGCCCAGTAGCAGGCTGATCCGGAGCCCTGGGCCTTGTAAGTTCCAGGTTCAATCTCGTCGCCGACCACCCAGATGCCGTCGCCGGGAATCGTGTTCTCCTCGATCTCTTCCTCGGTCTCGGTGATCGCCTGCTCTCGTTCATCGAGCTCGGCGCCTCGCGCGTCGAGGTCCGACTCGCGTGCGTCCAAGCCCGATTCGCGCTGGTCGAGTTCGGTTTCACGCTCGTCGAACTGATCGACCTGCGCTTCGAGCGATCGCAGATCGCTCTCCCGCTCGGCGATCTCGCTCTGCTGCTCCGCGGCTTCGTCGCGGAGCTCTTCGGTGGTGTCCCTGAGCGAATCGTTCTCGTACTGGAGTCTCTCCAGCCGAGATTGGCTCGGCGCAGCGGCGGCTACGCCGAGCAGGATCCCGAGCGCGAGTGCGGCGACGCCGATTGCAAGCGGGAAGCCCACCCGGCTGAAGAGCGCGTCCTGACTCTTTCGCAAAAGGCGTCGGCACTTGCTCCACAGGGTCTGGCGTCCGGGCTTGCTGTCCGACCCCGTCTCCCGGTACTCGATCTCGTCGTAATCCGGGCGGAAGGCCATAAAATGAGACTAGCATCACATGCTGATAGATGGGGTAAATCGGCTGAATAGAGGGGTGAAGTCAGCGCCAGGCGAGCTGGCGGTGGAGGCGGGCTCGTTCGGCGGGGTCGGTGACGAAGGCGCAGACGGCCATCCATGCCGCGCCGATCGCGGGGTCGGTGGCCTTGCTGATGCCGGCCTTGGGGTAGACCAGCCGGAAGCGCTCCTGGAGGAGCGCGCCGATGGGGGTGGGGCGGGTCAGGAGGCTGCCGGCCATGACGATCGGCAGTTCGCGGTCGACGACGTACGAGACCGATTCGGCCAGGTGGCCCACGGCCCGCGCCACGATCGACTCGGCGACCGCGTCGCCGCCGTCGGCGGCCTCGCACACCAGGGCCGCGAAGCGCGACAGGCGGACCGGGGGGTCGGCCATGCACTTGGCGACCAGGGCGCCCGAACGCCGCTTCTCAGGTGCGATCGCGGCGATGATGGCCTCGACGAGCCGGCCGCCGGGGCCGTTGCCGTCGATGTGCCGCAGTGCGGCCCGGACCGCCTCGCGGCCGAGCCAGAAACCGGAGCCCGCGTCGCCGAACAGCCAGCCGTAGCCGTCCGAGCGCAGCGCCGGCGTGCGGTCGCGGATCGCGAACGCCACCGCGCCGGTGCCCGAGACGATGACCGTCCCGTCCGAGGCCGAGGAACCGGCCGCGAACGCGATCACCGCGTCCGAGACGACCTCCACCTCGCAGTTGGTCGCGAAGCGCCGCTTGAGGTCAGCGGAGAGCTCCCGCACCTCCTCGGTCAGCGACAGCGCTCCGGCCGTGCCCACGCACACCGAGCCGACCTCGGCCGGGTCGATGCCGCCGAGGGCCCGCTGGAACGCCAGGGCCATGTTGGACAGCGCGATCTCCCGGTCGCCGCCGACCGGGTTGGCCGGTCCGGACGCACCGGTGCCCAGCACCGCTCCGCTCTCGTCGATGAGGACGGCGCGGCTGCTGGTTCCGCCGGCGTCTAGGCCGACGGCGAGTCTTGCATGCATATTCGAGGGTCCTCGCTTCTCCCGCTACCAGCAGTATCCGCTCTAGGTGCAAACCAGTAAAAATAATTCTCATGAACTTGACACGAGTGTGGCATAGGTAATAGTTTTTCTTGAATCCTCCTCCCGAAAGGGTCGCCCATGGACCGAACCCGGACAGATGCGCCCACCGCCCCCGTCGAGACCGGCGTGCTCGAACGAATCCGAACGGGCGCCAGCGATCTCTCCGAAGCGATGTCCAAAGTGGCCGGCCAAGTCCTGGCCGACCCCGAAGCCGCGGCCCGGGCGACGATCATGGATCTCGCCGAGCTCTCGGGCACCTCCCCAGGAACCATCACACGATTCTGCCGTCACCTCGGATACGACGGTTACGCGGCCCTCCGGGTCGCCATCGCCACCGAGACCGGCAGGGCCTCGGCCAGGCACGAGACCGGCTGGGACGTCAACATCGGCCGCGAGATCGGACCGGACGACCCGCTCGACCGAGTTCTCAAGCAGCTCATCACGATCGACGCCGCGATGCTCCGCGACACCATGGACCTCCTCGACCTCGCCGCCGTCGAGCGCGTCGCCGCGAGCGTCGCCGCCGCCCGCCGCGTCGACGTCTACGGCGTCGGCTCCAGCGCCCTGGTCGCCCGCGAACTCCACATGGGCTTCTACCGCACCGGCGTCCCCGCCTGGGTCTGGACCGAGGTCCACGACGCCCTCGCCAGCGCCGCGATCCTCGCCGACGGCGACGTCGCGATCGCCGCCTCGATGTCCGGCACCACCGTGGAGATCGTCGAGATGCTCTCCGAGGCCGGCAGCCGCGGCGCGCTCACCGTGGCCCTGACCGCCTTCGCCGACTCGCCCATCGCCGAGATCGCCGACGTCACGCTCGTCTCGGCCTCCCGCCAGACCGGCCATCGCGCGGACCTGCTGGCCGCCAGGCACTCCCAGCTCCTGGTGGCCGACCTCGTCCACATAGCCGTCGCGCAGCGGCGGTTCCCCGAAGCCTCCGAGGCTCTCGAATCCCGCGCGCGAGCGGTGGTCGGCCACCGCCCGACGCCGCGGCCGCGGAACGGCGCCGGCTGACCGCCCGACCGATCGTTCTCATCCTCTACCCCCAACTCAGGAGCGAAACCCATGAGGAACTCGAACCAACCGATATTCAACCGCCGCAACCTCTTCGGGGCCACCGCCGCCGGACTCGCGGCCTCGTCCCTGGCCGCGTGCGCCACCAGCGGCAGCGACGACGAAGTCGACGACGTGACCGTCGGCGACGACGCGGAGAACCCGTTCGACGTCGACGGGTCGGCGCCGCTGGACGTCGTCATCTTCGACGGCGGCTTCGGCAACGAGTACGCCGTGGCCCACCAGGAGATCTACAACCGGGCGTTCCCGGACGCGGTCATCACGCACCTCGCCACGCAGGCGATCGCCGAGACCCAGCAGCCGCGCTTCGCCGAGGGCAAGCCCGCCGACGTGCTCGACAACTCCGGCGCGCAGCAGATCCCGATGGACTCGCTCGTCTCCGACGGCGAGCTCGCCGAGCTGACGCCGCTGCTCGACGCGCCCTCGTACGACGACCCCGAGGTCACCGTCCGCGACACCCTGCGCGAGGGCGTGCTGACCTCCGGCACGTTCAACGGCGAGGTGTACGCCCTGAACTACGTGTTCTCGGCGTGGACGGTCTGGTACGACGCCAAGCTGTTCCGCGACCAGGGCTGGACCCCGCCGACCACGTGGGAGGAGATGGTCGCGCTCTGCCCCCAGATCGTCGAGGCCGGGATCGCGCCGTGGACGTACGCCGGGCAGCACCCGGTGTACCTGTACGACCTGCTGCTCATCCTCGCGGGCAAGCACGGCGGCGTGGACGTCCTGAAGAACATCGACCACCTGGAGCCCGACGCGTGGCGCCACGAGTCGGTCGTCAAGGCCGCCGAGGCGCTGGCCGCGCTCTACACCGAGGGCTACATCCTCGAAGGCACGCCCGGTATCGACCACATCCAGTCGCAGACGGCGTTCAACGAGCGCAAGGCCGCGTTCATCCCGTGCGGGTCGTGGCTGCCGAACGAGCAGGCGTCGATCGCGCCGGCGGACTTCGAGTACATGCCGATGGGCGTGCCGCCGTTCGACGGGTCGGTGCAGCCGGGTCTGATCAGCGCGGGCGGCGACGAGCCGTTCGTGGTGCCCAAGAACGCGACCAACCTGTCCGGCGCGTACGAGTACCTGCGGATCATGCTCTCCAAGGAGGGCGCGCAGATCTTCGGGGACACCGTGCAGGCCGCGACGATCGTCAAGGGCGTCGAGCTCGACAACCCTGCGGCGCAGGCGACCGACGCGCTGGTGTCCAATCCGGACGACCTGTTCCAGCCGCAGTTCCGGTTCTGGTACACGAAGATGAACGAGGAGGTCCGGCCCGCGCTCGGCTCGCTGCTGTCGGGCGAGTCGACGGCGGCGGAGTTCATCGACCGGATGCAGACGGTGGCCGACGAGACGGCCGCGGACGACACCATCGAGAAGTTCCACCACGAGGACTAGGTCCGTCACGAGAGGAGGGCCTGGGACGTGAAGCACGGCAGGTACCCGTTCATCCTGAGCTTCCTGGCGCTGCCGGTGGGGCTCTACGCCTGGCTGGTGATCCTGCCGTTCGCCCAGGCCTTCCAGATCTCCCTGACCGACTGGTCGGGGTCGAGCAACAGCTTCGACTACATCGGGTTCGACAACTACGTGAACCTGTTCAAGGACGAGCGGTTCGTCCTGCCGGCGTTGCGGCACACCGGGATCATCCTGGTGGTGCTGCCGGTGGTGACGATCGCGCTGGGCCTGTTCTTCGCGTTCATGCTCAACCTCGGCGGCCGCAGCCGCCAGGGCCGCATCGAGGGTGTGAGGGGGTCGAAGTTCCACAAGGTCGTCTACTTCTTCCCGCAGGTGCTGTCGGTGGCGATCGTCGGCATCCTGTGGAAGCAGGTGTACGCGCCGGAGGGCTTCGGCGGGCTGATCACCGGGGCGCTCGGGGCCGTGGGGCTCCCGGCCCCGGTCAACGGGTTCCTCGCCGACAAGCGGTTCGTGCTCGCGGCCGTGATCGGCGTGCTCGTGTGGTCGGCGGTCGGGTTCTACCTGGTGTTCTTCTCCTCGGCGATGGCGTCGATCCCGCGCGACATCTACGAGGCGGCGATCATCGACGGGGCCGGGCGGTTCCAGATGTTCTTCAAGATCACGCTGCCGCTGCTGTGGGACTCGGTCCAGACCGCGTGGATCTACCTTTCCATCGTGGCCTTGGACGTGTTCGTCCTGGTGTACATGATGACGCCCGAGCAGGGCGGCCCCGACACCGCGAGCGAGGTCGTCGGGGGCGTCATCTGGAAGTACGCGTTCAAGCACGGCGAGCAGGCGTTCGCGTCGGCGATCGGCGTGGTCCTGTTCTTCGCCGCGCTCTCCCTGGCCGTGGTGTCGCTGCGGTTCGGCCGCCGCGAGCAGATCGAGTTCTGAGGATCGACATGGCAACCGAGACCCCCGCGACACCCGCGACCTCCGCGAAGCCGGCCGCGCGCGCTTCCGGCGCCCCGCGCGAAGGCACCGTCCTCAACTTCTTCTCCCAGGGCTTCCTGTGGCTGTGGTCGCTCATGGTCATCGTGCCCGTGGTGTGGATCGTGCTCAGCTCGTTCAAGACCACCCGCGAGATCGCGTCGGCGCCGCTGGCGCTGCCGGAGTCGCTGCACTGGCAGAACTTCGCGAACGCGTGGACCAACGGCCACATCGGCGCGTTCTTCCTGAACACGATCCAGGTCATGGTCTTCAGCGTCTCCGGGACGATGCTCCTGGGCGCCATGGCCGCCTACGTGCTCGCCCGGTACCAGTTCTTCGGGAACCGGATCATCTACTTCGGCTTCGCCGCCGGCATGATGTTCCCGGTGTTCCTGGCCCTGTTCCCGCTGTTCAAGACCCTGGGGAACGTGGGCCTGCTGAACACCTACACCGGGCTGATCATCGTCTACATCGCCTATTCGCTGCCGTTCACGGTGTTCTTCCTGACCGCGTTCTTCCGCACGCTCCCAACGGGGGTCGCCGAGGCCGCGATCGTCGACGGCGCCGGGCACTACCGCCTGTTCTTCCAGGTGATGCTCCCGATGGCGAAGCCGGGCCTGATCGCGATCACCATCTTCAACATCATCGGCCAGTGGAACCAGTTCCTGCTCCCGCTGGTCCTCATGGGCCGCAACCCCGACGACGCCGTCATCTCCCAGGGCCTCGCGAACCTCGCGATGCGCCAGGGCTACGAGGGCGACTCCGGGGCCCTGTTCGCCGGGACCGTCCTCGCGATGATCCCGATCTTCATCGCGTACGTGCTGTTCCAGCGGCAGATCCAGGAGGGCCTGACGGCCGGCGCCATCAAATAGCGAGCCGCCGCCCGGAACGCCCCCTTCGCGTCCCGGGCGGCGGAGGCGCCGGGGGTTTCCGCAAGCCCCCGGCGCCCGTCTATTCCACCGTGATGGAGTCGAACACCACGGCGCCCGGATCGGAGCCGTCGTGCGAGGTGACGAACAGGCCGACCACCGCCCCGCCCGCCAGGTCGACCGTCCCGAACGCCGACCAGACGACGCCGTCGGCCGACCACGAGGCCGTCACCGTGTCACCGGTCCGGCTCAGCCGCAGCCACATCGGCGCGCCCGCCCCGGTCCCGGAGACGTCGGTGTCGAACCCGGACTGGAGATGCACGCCGTTCGCGGGCGTCACCCCCAGCAGCGCGTACTCCGCGCCCTCTTCCGGCGCGGCCTTCACCATGACCCCGGCCTTCGCCCAGTCGTCGGTGTCCTCCTGCGACACCACCCGTGCGGTGATCTGCCCGTCGCCTTCGAGGGGCTGGTGGCAGTAGTGGAACTGGTCCGCGTCCCCCCAGACGTCGTCCCCGGCGCCCACGATCGTGACCGTGCCCCCGGAGAACACCGCGTCGCCGGGCATCCGCGGCTCGCCGACGTCCTCGCACGTCCACGGCTCCGGCACCTCTGGTGCGGCGTCGTAGACCGCGACCGAGTCGAACACCGCGGTGCCCGCCTCGCTCCCGTCGTGCGAGGTCGTGAAGAGCCCGAACGTGGCCGGGCCCGCGAGCGTCGTGCTCGCGAACGGCTCCCACGCCAGGCCGTCGAGGGAGTGGTACGCGGTCACCTGCGACCCCTCCCTCACCAGCCGCAGCCACACCGGCGCCGCCGTGCCCGGTCCGTCCACATCGGTGTCGAACCCGGTCTGGAAGTGCACGCCCTCGGCCGCGGTCGCCATGACCGCCGCATAGTCCGCGCCCTCCACGGGCGCGGTCTTGACCATCACCCCGGCCTTGGCCCAGTCGTTCGTGTCCTCCAAAGAGACGACCCGGGCGATGATCTCGCCGTCGCCTTCGAGCGTCCGGTGGCAGTAGTGGAACTGGTCCGCGTCGCCCCAGATGTCGTCCCCGGCGGCGGTGAGCGTCGCCGTCCCGTTCGGGTCGAACGACGCCGAGCCCGCGATCGCCGGGTCGCCCACGTCCTCGCACGTCAACCCCGGGTCCGCCGCCGCGACCTCGACCGAGTCGAAGACCGCCGTGGAGAACTGCGTGTTGTCGTGCGCGGTCGAGAACAGCCCCACCCGCGCGTTCGCCGACATCGGGACCGTGGCCGAACCGATCACCGTCCACGCCTCGCCGTCAGATGACAGCTCGGCGGTGAACTCGTCGCCCGTGCGCGTCAACCGCAGCCACGCCGCACCCTCGGTGTACGCGAAGCCGCCGCCGTCGGTCCCGAAGTCCGCCTGGAAGTGCGCCCCGTTCTCGGGGGTCACCGCGACCGCCGCGTACGTCGCGCCCTCCTCGGCCGCCTCCTTGACCATGATCCCGGCCTTCGCCCACGGGTTCGTCGCCTCCTGCGAGGTCAGACGCGCCGTGATCGACCCGTCCCCGACGAGCGGCCGGTGCACGAAATGGAACTCGTCGGTGGCGTCCCAGATGTCCCAGCCCGCCCCCGTCACCGTGAACTCGCCGTCGTCGAAGCTGCTGAGCCCCAACTGGGTCCGCTCGCCGATGTCGGTGGACTCCCACGGTTCCGGCGGATACGGCAGTTCAGTGAACTCGGCCGTCACCGACACGTCCTCATCCGGGACCGTGAACACGTGCTGCTGCTCCGCGCCCGTCGACCAGCCCGCGAACTCGAACCTCGAACCCTCCGCATACTGCGGCGACTCCGCGCCGAGCACGTACTCGGTGCCCACGACCATCCGCTTCACCGTCTCCTCGTACGGCCGCCCGTCGAGCGTGAACTCCAGGCCCGCCGGCTCCGTATCGATCGACACCTCCACCGTGTTCGGATGCACGTCCACATAGGTCGTATCGGTCAGGCCCCCGGAATCGGTGGCCGTCAGAGCGATCCGGTAGAACGTGTTGTCCCCGCCGTGCGGCGCCCGCGGGATCTCGATCTCACCCGAGGCGCCCTCGGCCGGTCCGTAGAACGGGTGCACGTGGTCGGCGTGGTGGAACTGCACTGTCCACGACAACGACGCTCCCTCCAGTGCCCCGTCCTCCGGATCGGTCGCCGCGCCGGTGAACGCGATCACGTCCCCGCCGTCGTAGGTCAGTCCCGCTTCGGGCGTCAGCACCACCGCTTCGGGCCGGGTGTTCCCCACTTGGACCTCGACCTGCGTCTGCGCCGACTTGTCCCCGTCGTCCACGGTCAGTACCGCCTGGTAGACCCCGTCCTCGGTATACGTGTGCACCGGGTCCGCCTCGGTCGAGACGTCGCCGTCCCCGAAGTCCCACGCGTAAGTCAGCGCGTCCCCGTCCGGGTCCGACGACCCCGCCGACGAGAACTCCACCTCCAAAGGCGCGTAACCGTTGTCAGGGGTCGCGCTCGCCTTCGCGATCGGCGTCCGGTTCCCGCCCGAAGGCGCGATCCGGTACAGCTCACCGGGATAGATGTTCAACTGGTACAGCGCCCCGTCGGGGCCCGTCTGGAGCTCCACCGGCGTCCCCGCGTCGGTGTCGAAGTCGTTCACCGACACCACCGACTCGAACGCCTCGTCCATCACCAGGTACTTCACGAACCCGAGCGTGTAGTCCGCGAAGAACACCGCGCCCTCGTACTGCTCCCCGAGCAGCCCGCCCTCGTACACCTCGACCGACGAGATCGAGCCCGCGCTCGCGGGCGGCGCCGTGTGCGGGTACGCGTACACCGGCTGCGCGTACGGGCAGTCGTCGCACACCCCCTCCACGTGCGGCCAGCCGTAGTTCGCGCCGCGCTCGATGAGGTTGAGCTCCTCCCACTCCGAGCCGCCCACGTCCCCGGCGAGGATGCTCCCCGCATTCGGTCCACTAGGGACGAAGTCCCAGCGGAACGAGTTCCGCAGCCCGTACGCCCACACCGACGGCTCCGCCCCCGGCGTGTCGACGAACGGGTTGTCCGCGGGGATCGACCCGTCGGCGTTGACACGGTGCATCTTGCCGTGCACGTTCCCCAGGTTCGGCGGGTTCTGGTTGTTCGTGTTCATCCCGAGCGTCCAGTACAGCTTCCCGTCCGGACCGAACTTGATGCTCCCGGAGTGGTGGAACACGTTCGCGTCCTGCTGCGACTGGATGAGCACCAGCTCCGAGTCCGGGTCGATCTCGTGCCCGGTCATCGTGAAGCGACTCAACCGGTCCAGGTTGTCCGCCGCCGTGTACCCCACGTACACGTAGCCGTTCGTCCCGAAGTCCGGGTCGAGCTCCATCCCCAGCAGGCCCCGCTCGTCGGACCCGGCCGTGGCCAGCTCGATGAGCGGGTGGTCGTGCAGCTCCCCGTCGTGCAGCAACTGGATCGCGCCGTTCTTCTCCGCGATCAGGATGTCGCCGTCCGGCGTGAACCGGAACGACGTCGGCTCCTCCAGGCCGCCCACGACGAGCAGCCGCTCGAACTCCTCCGGGGGCGCCGACTCTGCCGCCCCCGGCGCCACCAGCAGCGCGGCGCCCACGATGGCGCCGGCCGCCAAGCGGCCCAACCCCTTACCGAGCATGGACGACCTCCTCGTCGACCTCGTCCGACGTGTCCAGCCCGTGGACCGTCAGCTCCCAGAAATGGCGCTTGCTGGGCCGCAGCAGCTGCCCGAACGCCTTGTACGCCGCCACGCTCATCAGCCCCCAGTACAACGGGACCGTCAGCATCGCCCGCACCGCCGCGTACAGGCCGCGCTTGAGGCAGCCGAGCATGAGCGCGTAGCACATGAGGGCGTTGCCCGCGATCATCGCGAACATGCCCCCGTAGAGGACGACCGGCGGGAACAGCGGCTCCATCCACTCCGGCCCGAACACGAAGTACGACAACGTCATCAGCCACATCAGCGGGTTGATCAGCGTCGTCACCGTCGAGAACCCGAGCGTCAGGTGGATCGCCAGGGTCTTCCTCGTCCCCAGCTCCCGCCACAGCTTCAGCGGCTGCCGCGAGTGCACCAGCCACGTCTGGAGGTAGCCCTTGATCCACCGGCTGCGCTGGCGGATCCAGTTGCCCAGGCGCGAGTTCGCCTCCTCCTCGGTGACCGAGACGATCATCCGCACGTCCCAGCCGCGCCGGGCGATGCGGATGCCGAGGTCGGCGTCCTCGGTGACGTTGAACGGGTCCCAGCCGCCGAGGTCCCGCAGCGCGTCGATCCGGAAGTGGTTCGACGTGCCGCCCAACGGGATCGCCAGCCGGTGCCGGTCCATGCCGTGCAGCGTCAGGCTGAAGTTCGTGGCGTACTCGGCCGAGAAGCACCTGGTCAGCCAGTTCGTCCACGGGTTCCAGTACTGGAGCTCGGCCTGCACGCACACGACCCGGTCCGGCAGGATGCGGAACGCGAGCGCGGCCTTGCGCAGCTGGTCGGGGTCGGGCCGGTCCTCGGCGTCGAAGATGACGCACAGCTCGCCGGTGGCCCGCGCCAGACCCACGTTGCACGCCTTCGGTTTCGTCTTCGGCTGCGTGTCGGGGACGACCACGGTCCTGAACGTGGAGTTCAGATGCTGCGCGGCGAGCGCGGTCCGCGTCTCGCCGTCGTCGGCCTCGACGAGCAGCAGGATCTCCAGCTTCTCCTGCGGGTAGTCCATGGCCGAGAGGCGCCGCACGAGCCCGGGGACGACGGCGGCCTCGCGGTAGAGCGGGACGAGGACGGTGTAGCGGGGCAGTTCGGAGTCCGGGAACGTCTCCAGCGCGCCGGGTTCGAAGCGCATCGCAGTGGAGCGGCCGGAGCCGAGGACCATCGCGAGTTTGAAGCCGATGACGGCCAGGTACAGGAGGATGAGGGCGAACATGCCGCCCTGCGCCCATTGCAAGGGGCTGGGCCCGAAGCCGGTGAGCAGGTCGATCGCGATGGCGGCGGCGATGAAGCCGACGACCGAGAGCGCGAGGGCGGTCTGGCCGGTCGAGAGGAGCCGCTGGGCGCTGAGCCCGGCGGGCGGGGCGTCGGGGTTCATTCGGTGCCACCGTCCTCGGCGCGGAAGACGAGCCGGTCGCCCTGGTCGTAGACGAGTTCGTAGTTCTCTTCGAGGACCTCGGTGCCCCACAGGGCCTCCCAGACGTCGTCCTCGGAGCCGGGCGTGGCCCGCATGTAGATCCACTCGATGTCCGCGGCGTGCGGGTCCGCGAGCGCCTGCTCCCAGATCCGGTAGGACCCTTCGTAGACGAGGGACCCGGTGGGCACCTGCGACTCGAAGGTCACCGACTCGTTCTCGAAGGACATCATCAGCGTGGTGCCGCCGTCGTGGTTTTCGCGCAGCCACTCGGAGACGGCGGCGTTGTCGGCCTCCCAGCCGCTGGCGCGGTACTCGACGGCCTCGTCGAGGGTGACCGCGCCGTCGACGGCGAGGGTGGCGCCGACGACGGCCGCTCCCGCGAGGGTCCCGGCGGCGATGCGCCGGCCGGGGAGGAGGGGCACCAGCTTTCCGACGAGGTACCCGGCGAAGACCGCGGCGGGGATGAGCATGATGAGGCCGAAGCGCACGTTGTAGAGCGCGCCCATGACCTCCTTGACGTGGAGGGGCCGCTCGCCGGTGTACAGGGCCCACACGAAGAACGGCGCGAACACGAGCATCGCGTAGGGCACCAGCCGCTTCGACCGGACCCGCTTCTGGACCGCGTACAGGACGAGCCCGGCGATTCCCAATGCGGCCGTGGCGATCCCGAGGTTGTGGAGGGAGGCCAGGCCGTACGTCTCCATCGCGGTCGGCAGCGACCCGACGTTCGCCTCGCCTTCGGCGACCCACAGGGAGGAGTCGGCGTACTCGCCGGACTTCCAGTTCATCGCGTTCCCGAAGATCGCGAGGTTCCAGGCCATCCAGCCGAGGATCCCGGCGCCGGCGACGAACCCGAACACGACGAGGGAGCCCTCGGTGTGCGAGTACTTGCGGTGGCGGCGAAGGGAGGTGAACGCGACGATCGCGGCGGCGACGGCGAAGAGGATCCAGCCCTCGTAGCGCGTCAGGGTCGCGGCGAGGACCGCGCCCGAGGCCAGCGAGAGGTCCCTGATGCGCCCTTCGGTGCACCACTCGTGGAGGTAGTGGATCGCGACGATCGCGCACGCGAACAGCAGCAGCTCGGTCATGGCCGTGGCCTGGAGGTACAGCACGTTCGGGTTGAGCGCGAACAGCCCTGCGGCGGTGAGGCCCCCGGCCCAGTGGCCCGAGAGCGACCGCGCGTGCGCGAACAGGAACCTGACGGCCACGACGTATGACGCCATGGAGACGAACGCCCCGGCGAACCCGTTGAGGTACAGGCCCTCCCACAGCGACAGCGGGGCGGCGAGCAGGTGCGGCAGCGGCAGCCAGACGCCGCCGAGCTGGGCGAGCCCGGCGGTGGGGCTGTCGACGACGCGTCTGGCGATGAGCAGGTGCGAGTTGGCGTCCTTGTACGCCAGCAGGTACCCGTGGTCGGCGAAGTAGAGGTACGCGACCACGGCGACGGCGCACGCGGCCAGCGCGACCAGGGCCGCGCCGGGGTCCTTCGGGGTGGCGAGGCGCCGCGCCCAGCCGAGGCGGCGGGCGTCGCGGACCATGTGGGCGTAGACGACCGCGAGGCTCACGAGGGACTTGACGACGACGGACAGGCGCGCGCCGGTCTGCTCGCCGTGCTCCCTGGGGTAGTGCTCGACGGGGTGCTCGACGATGCGGGCGCCGTCGCCCGAGATGCGGCACAGGAGTTCGGGGGAGATCGCGGCCGCCTCGCCGGACAGGCGCAGGTCCTGGAGGAGCGAGCGGTCGATGAGCTTGTACGCGCAGTCGACGTCGCGGCCGGGGACCCGCAGGAGGGTCTTGCACAGCAGGGTCCACACCTTGGCGTTGAGGCGGCGGCGCCACGGGTCGGCGCGCCGGCGGCGGTAGCCGATGACCGCGTCAGCGCGCTCCTCCTTCTTGCGCTCGCGCAGCCGGACCAGGTCCTCGGCGCGGAACTGGCAGTCCGCGTCGGTCAGCAGGATCTCGCGGAACCCGGTGCGCCGCAGGGCGGTCTCCAGGCCGGTGCGCACGGCGGCGCCGTAGCCCTGGTTGCGCTCGTGGTGGACCGCGATCACCCGTCCGGGGTGGGCGGCGGCGAGGCGGTCGATGATCGCGCCGGTGCGGTCGTCGCTGCCGTCGTCGACGACGACGACGGCGTGGGGGACTCCTTCGCGCACGAGCGTGGACAGGAAGTCCTGCACGGTCGCGGCGACGTTCGCCTCCTCACGGAAGGCGGGCATGACCACGGCCACGCCGTCAGTCGGCGGCGGCGCCGCCGTTCGGACCCGGGAATGCTGCGGCTGGTCGGCGATGATCGTCAATTGAATCTCCAAAGTGGTCGGTCTGCTCCGCCTTGCGGCGGCGGAAGACGAGGTGGTCGCTCGCGAGGTAGGTGAGGAGGGCCCCGGCGCACACCCCGGCCGCGGCGGCGGCGACGGGCGGCAGGAAGCCGGAGACGAGGGCGTACACGCCCGTGTTGCAGGCCAGGCTCACCGCGACGGTGGCCTGGAAGGACACCCAGCGCCGGGGCCACGGGACGCTCGGCGCCCGGCGGTCGGCCCAGGTGAAGTAGGTGGACAAGAGGAAGTTGACTTGGGCCGAGGCGAGGAACCCGACCGCATTGGCGATCGGGCCGGGCGCGCCGGAGCCCTTCAGGGCCAGGAGTATCCCGGCTTGAATTGCGAAACAGGTCAGGCCGACGCCTGAGAATCGGGCGAGCCGCATCAACTGCGGCCGGAGCCGACGCATTCGATAAGCCTCCTGAAGGCACGACGGATAAGCGCATCGACTCTTCTTCAATGGAGTGTCGTGCGTTCGGCGATTCGGGTTGTGCAGACCACACTACAGGCAGTTGAGCAGGCCATGTGTTCCGTTGCCAGCGGCCATCGATCACCGTGCGTCACTTGAGGGTCGGCAAATGTCCAGTTTGAGTATTTACGGGATTACACACGTCCCACGCGTATCCGATTGATTCGGACAAGTCGCGATTACATTTCCTCGAAAACTGTCGGCTAGTTGACTTTTGAGAATTGCCCGAACGGGGGATGACTGGCGAGTAGCTTTATCGGGTTCGCCTGTAAAGCGAAAGAATATGTTACTAAACCCGTTAGACGAAGGGTCTTTACAAGGAAGGGAATCTGTGTAAATATCGAAATTGATCGATCAGGCCCTTCCCCATGGGCCCAAGCGAAGGAGACGACGATGTCCTCAAAGCCGGCCGCGCTCGCGGCGGCGACCGCCCTCGCCACCGCGCTCCTCGGCCTCGGCGCCCCCGCGCCGGCCCAGGCCGCGGTCATGGCGTTCGACAACGGGCAGACCATCACCGACACCTCCGGGAACCTCATGCACGCCCACGGCGGCGGCATGCTCAAGGAGGGGAACACCTACTACCTCGTCGGCGAGCAGCGCAACGACTACCTCTTCGACCAGGTCAGCATGTACTCCTCGACCGACCTCGTGAACTGGACGTTCGAGAACGACATCCTCAGCGCCGAGTCCGACCCCGAGCTCTCGCCGTCGAACATCGAGCGGCCCAAGGTCGTCTACAACGCCGCGACCGACAAGTACGTCCTGTGGGCCCACAAGGAGAACGGCGTCGACTACGGCGACGCCGAAGTGGCCGTGGCGGTCTCGGACACCATCGACGGCGACTACGACTACCAGGGGTCGTTCCGCCCCGCCGGGTACGACTCCCGCGACATGACGCTGTTCGTCGACACCGACGGCACCGGATACCTCATCTCCGCCGCCGACGTGAACTACGACCTCAACGTCTACCGCCTCACCGACGACTACCTCGCCATCGACGAGCTCGTCTACGTCTTCGACGGCTACCACCGCGAAGCCCCGGCGGTCTTCGTCCGCAACGGGGTCTACTTCCTCGTCACCTCCGGCGCCACCGGCTGGAACGCCAACCAGACCCAGTACGCCACCACCACGAACTTCCCCGAGGGCGCCTGGTCCGGCTGGTCCAACGCCGGCAACTCCACCACCTACGGCTCCCAGCCGACCTTCGTCACCACCGTCAGCGGCAGCTCCGGCACCAGCTACCTCTACATGGGTGACCGCTGGGGACCCCAGTGGGGCGGCAAGCCCATGGACAGCGAGTACGTCTGGCTCCCCATCGCGTTCCCCAGCAGCACCAGCATGTCCCTCACCTGGTACTCGACCCTGAACATCGACGCCGCCGCGGGCACGGTCCAAGGGGTCGTCGGCACCGAGGACGGCAGCCCGTACTCCACGAAGTTCGTCAACGCGAACTCCGGCAGGTGCATCGACGTCCCCGGCGGATCGGGCACCGACGGCACGACCCTCATCCAGTACGGCTGCTGGGCCGGCGCGCCCCAGGCCTTCACCTTCGACCCCGTCTACCCCGGGTCCAAGGTCGGCTCCATCGCCAACACCGCGACCGGCAAGTGCTGGGACGTCCTGAACCAGTCCACCGCCAGCGGCGCCGCCGTCGGCCAGTGGGGCTGCTGGGCCGGAGGCAACCAGCGCTTCTCGCTCAGGGCCACGTCCAACGGCAACTACCTGATCGTCGCCCAGCACTCCGGCATGTGCGTCGCGGTCGCCGGGTCCTCGACCGCCGACAGCGCCGCCATCGTGCAGCAGACCTGCACCGGGGCCGCGAACCAGCAATGGGACGTGACCGCCCTCTAGAACGCCGCATATATAAGGCCGCCGTCCGCGACGCTCGACCGCGGGCGGCGGCCCGCCGCGTGTGTTCCCGGCCTCAGCCCGACCCCGCCGTTCGCCGCATGTCCCTTGACCAGGCATAATCGAGAGGTTGCGCTTCGGCGCAGCCTCTCCGGGTCCTGAATCCGGACAACTCATGCGAGTCAGCTCATCTGGGCTGGCGTTTTAGCGAACGAAAGGAATCAGTCTCGTGGCTGATCAACAGCAAGCCGCCGGTGGCGGCCGGGACGGCGGCGGCGACCGCCGCGGCGGTCGCGGCGGCCGCGGTGGACGCGAGGGC
>NZ_QFRW01000275.1 GCF_003265355.1 Glycomyces dulcitolivorans
GATTTTCACGGGGCACCAAGCAAGTGCCCCAAGGAAAAGACAGTCAAAAACAGTACCATTCAAGAAGACACCCAGCACCTAGGCCAGACACTCCCGAACGGTCCGCACGCTGACCATCCAAACACCCTGTTGAGTTCTCAAACAACACGCCACAACAGAAACCTAAATCCGAATTGGGATTCATTCTCCGCCGGAGCAACCCGGACAACATTACTAGTCTCAATTCGCGATGTCTAACCGGGGCTGATTGACCCTGGTCACACCCGATTGAGCCTCTATGGAGTCTCAGGTGATTCCCGCGCTGCGATCAGGACCGCGCCGTGGCTCTGTGAGCCTGTCGCGTGCCTCCGTGATCTCCGAACCGGCTTGGCCGTTCCGTTCCCCCGCGGGCAGAGACAACATTACACACCCCCGAAGAGGCCGAAACCAGGGGGGTCACCTGTCGTTCAACGTTACGCTTGACCAGGGAAGACGGTAGGCACTTCGCGAAATACGGCGGCAGGTCGGCAGGGACGACCGCCGTCGCGGACCGTCTTCTGGCGTCAAGTTCGACTGTTAGCCTGCGAGCGAAGGAACTCCGATCAGAGGAGAAGGCATGTCAGTCACTCGCAACGCACGCACCCGATGGACCGGCGGTCTCCAAGACGGCGGCGGTGTCACCAGCTTCGTGTCGTCCGGTCTGCCGGACACTCCGGTGACCTGGGCGGCCCGCGCGAACAACCCGGAGGGCAAGACCAGCCCCGAGGAGCTCATCGCGGCGGCCCACGCTTCCTGCTACTCCATGGCGCTCTCGGCGGGCCTGGGCAAGGCCGGCCACACCGCGGAGGAGATCGTCACCGAGGCGGCCGTGGACTTCACGCCCGGCACGGGCATAACCGGCATCGCCCTTACGGTTCGGGCCGTCATTCCCGGCATCGAGAAGGACGAGTTCGACCAGATCGCTGCGGCGACCAAGGACGGCTGCCCCGTGAGCCAGGCGTTGAAGGCGGTCCCCATTTCACTTGAGGCGACCCTGGGTTAGGGTCGTCACAAACAACTGAAAATTTCATATTCACGCACAGTGTGCGCGAAAGCATCGGGTGCACCATCCGTGGTCGAAAGGCCACGGAGCCGACACGGACGGGAGTCCGAGGAGGCCGGGTGAGCGTTGGTTTCGCGCACTTGTTTGTAATCAGGGCCCTGCCGGCCGCGTTGCAAACCGACAACCGCAAGAGGAGGGAGTTCTCGTGACTGCTCCTGAAAACACCGGTAGGCGGTTCCAGGCCTACACCATTCGTCATCTCGACGATCTGCTTCAACGAGCGCCGCTGTCGGAGGAGCAGCGGCTTCGCACCAGGGCCGTCGCTTCGGTCCTGCCGTTCCGGACGAACGCGTACGTGGTCGATGAGCTCATCGACTGGGACCGTCCGTTCGAGGACCCGATGTTCCGGCTGGTGTTCCCGCAGGAGGACATGCTTCCCGCGGAGGACGTCGACCACATCGCGGGGCTGCTGAAGTCCGACGCCTCGAAACAGGAGGTGACGGCCGCGGCCAACGAGGTGCGGTTCAAGCTCAACCCGCATCCGGCGGGCCAGCTCCAGCTGAACATCCCGAAGGCCGGCGAGGAGCCCATTCCGGGGCTCCAGCACAAGTACCGCGAGACGGTGCTGTTCTTCCCGCAGCAGGGTCAGACCTGCCACGCGTACTGCACCTACTGCTTCAGGTGGGCGCAGTTCGTGGGGATCGCCGACCTGAAGATGGCGAACAACGACGTGGAGCAGCTGACCGGCTACGTGCGGGAGCATCCCGAGGTGAGCAGCGTGCTGCTCACCGGCGGGGACCCGATGATCATGGGCGAGCCGGTGCTGCGGCGGTACATCGAGCCGCTGCTGAGTTTGGACCACGTCGAGTCGATTCGCATCGGGTCCAAGGCGCTGGCCTACTGGCCGCAGCGGTTCGTGTCGGACCCCGACGCGGACGACACGCTGCGGCTGTTCCAGCAGGTGGTGGACTCGGGGAGGAACCTCGCGTTCATGGCGCACTTCTCGCACTTGAAGGAGCTCGACTCCGACATCGTGCGGGAGGCGGTGCGGCGCATTCGGTCCACGGGTGCGGTGATCCGGACGCAGGCGCCGTTGATCAGGACGATCAACGACGACGCGGACCAGTGGGCGGGGATGTGGAGGACCCAGCACCGGCTGGGGATGATCCCGTACTACATGTTCGTGGAGCGCGATACGGGACCGAGGGACTACTTCTCGGTGCCGCTGGCGCGTGCCTGGGAGATCTACCGGGACGCGTTCAGCCAGGTCTCCGGCTTGTGCCGGACCGTGAGAGGCCCGTCGATGTCGGCCACGCCGGGCAAGGTAGCGGTGGACGGAGTCGTCCAGATCGGTGACGAGAAGGTGTTCGCGCTGCGGATGCTCCAGGCCAGGGACCCCGACATCGTCGGGATCCCGTTCTACGCGAAGTTCGATGAGAACGCCGTGTGGCTCGACGACCTGAAGCCCGCGTTCGCGGACCGGTTCCCCTTCGAGTAGACCCGTCCTCATCGGCTGGACGGCGTCTTCTCGGAAGAGGGGTGCGAGCCGGAGCGGTCTCTACCGCTCCGGCTCGTCTCTTGTCAGGCGAGGTGCAGCGCGAAGCCGGTGGCGCCCTCGGGTTCGAGGCCCGGCTTGAGGCGCTTGTCCTCGTCGTAGTCCTCGGCCTGCTTGCGGTAGGCGATCGGCTCGGTCTCGGCGAGGGTCTCCAGGCGGGAGCGGAGCCGCTTGACGGTGTCGGCGTAGCCCGACTCGTCGATCAGGTGGGCGCCGGTGACCACCTCGGGCGGGAGGACCTGCATGCCGGTGTAGAAGAGGACGCCGTGCTGGAGCGGGAACAGCAGGTCGTCGATGGAGCCGTTGATCCCCCGGTCGGAGAGGTGGGATTCGGCGGCGCCGGTGGTCACGAGGACCATGGCGCGCTTGCCGGCGAGGACGCCGTCGCCGTAGCGCTTCCAGGCGCGGTTGACGCCGTAGCCGAACCCGACGTTGAAGACCCGGTCGATCCAGCCCTTCATGATGGCGGGCACCGTGAACCACCAGAGCGGGAATTGGAGCACGACGGCGTCGGCGGCGAGGAGCTTCTCCTGCTCGGCCTTGATGTCGGCCTTCATGGCATCGGCTTCGAACGCGCCGACCGCGGTACCGACGAAGGTGCCCTCCGCCTCGATCCCGAAGTCGTCGAAGTCCGCGACGGGGTTCCACCGCATCGCGTACAGGTCCGAGACGGTGACGGTGTGGCCGAGCCCTTCGAGGGTCTGGACGGCCTCGTCGCGGAGCGCGGCGTTCAGGGAGGCGGCGTGCGGGTGGGCGTAAACGATGTGGATCTTCATGACGACCATGCTGCGGCGGATCCGGGCGGGCTACCAGACGTCTGTTCGACCTGGGGTCGTTCGACCCTAGGACTGACAGACCTAGGCATCGCGGCCCGGACGCGGGCATGCTTGCCGCGGAGGTTTGAGTGATGTCATCTGATGCGACCGGGATCCACAAGCTGGAGGACGTCGTCGACTTGGGCAAGTTTCTCCAGGCGCGGCGCGCCAGGGTGAACCCCGACGAGGTCGGGCTGCCGAAGGACGCGCGGCGGCGGGTGCCCGGGCTGCGGCGCGAGGAGCTGGCGCTGCTGGCCGGGGTGAGCGTGGACTACTACACGCGCCTGGAGCAGGGCCGGGCGAAGCGCCCGTCCGATCAGGTGCTCGACGCCGTGGCGCGGGCGCTGCGGCTCGACGAGACCACGCGGGCGCATCTGCACCGGCTGGCGGGGAACTCGCGGCGCGACCCGATGCAGTCGCAGGTGGGGGTGCGGCCCTCGCTTCAGACGATGCTCGCTGCGATCGACGGCTTCCCGGCGCTGATCTTGAACCACCGGCAGGACGTGCTCGCCTCGAACCGGCTGGCCAGGCTGCTGTACGGCGGGTTCGGCTGGGACCTGGAGGCGGGGCCGAACTTCGTGCGGCTGCTGTTCGACGACGACTCGCGGGAGTTCTTCCCCGACTGGTACGCCGTGTGCTCGCACGAGACGGTGGCGCAGCTGCGGAAGATGGCGGCGCTGTTCCCCGAGGACGCGGCGATGACCGCGCTCATCGGCGAGCTGTCGGTGGCGCACCGGGACTTCGCGGAGATGTGGGCGCAGGCCGAGGTCAAGGACTGCAACATCGGCTGGGTGCGGTTCGACCACCCGATGGTGGGCCTGATCCAGCTGTACAAGGACCAGTTCCGGGTCGCGGACGGCTCCGGTCAGATGCTCGTGACGCTGACGGCGGCGCCGGGGACGGACGGGTACGAGAAGCTCGCGCTGCTGGGGGCGGGAGGCTAGTCCCCCGCCCCCAGGTCGGCTAGCCGATGGCGAGCTGCTCGTTGACGCTGACCCAGTTGACGCCGCCGCGTCCGGTGGCGCTGAGCTCGTCGAGGCGGCTCAGGAGCGGTTCGAGGAAGTCGGCGCTGACGCCCTGCTCGCGGCTGGCGGTGATGAGCGAGCCGACGGCGGCGCGCGTGAAGTCGACGCTCTGGCCGGCGCTGAAGTCGCGGTCGTCGATGACCGCGGCGAAGCTCTCGGTGTGCGGGAGGATCGCGCCGAGCCAGCCGGCCACTTCGCCGGCGGTCTGGGACGCGGGGACGCCGACGGTGCGCATCATCGCGGCGGCCTGCATGAAGCCGCTGAACATCTGGTACATCGCGGTCAGCAGCGCCATGTCCTTGAGCGAGGCGAGCCCGGCGTCCTCGCCCTCGTAGTCGGCGGCGCCGAGGGTTTCGAGGGCCTCGCGGGCGGTGTCGTACGCGCCGCGGTCCCCGGAGTAGAGGAAGCGCGAGTAGGGCGTCCCGATCATGTCGGGCGTGGCCATGATGGCGCCGTCGAGGTAGGTCAGGCCCTGCTCGGCGGCCCAGGCCGCGGTCGAGCGGGCCTCGTTCGGGGTCGTCGTGGTCACGTTGACGACGGTCTTGCCCTTGAGGTCGGCGGCGATCGGTTCGAGGTGCTCGCGGACGCTGGCGTGGTCGAAGAGGACGACCAGGACGATGTCGCTGAGTTCGGCGGCTTCGGCGACGGTGGCGGCGGCGCGGGACCCGGCTTCGGCGTGCGGCGCGGCCTTGGCGGCGGTGCGGTTCCACACCACGGTGTCGTATCCGGTGTCGCGGAGGCGGGCGGTGATGGCGGAGCCCATGGCCCCGAGCCCGAGGACGGCGACGGTCTGGTTCGGCATGTGCTGCTTCCCTATCTGGTGATCGTGAGTCGGTCGATGATGCGCGGCCAGTCGCTGGCGCCGTGCCCGGCGGCGGCGAGCTCGTCGAGGAGCTTGCGGTGCGGTTCGAGGAGGACGGCGCTGACGCCCTGCTCGCGGCTGGCGGTGATGAGCGAGCCGATGCCGGCGCGGTCGAAGTCGACGTTCTGGCCGCCGGTGTCGTAGGTCCCGCCGTCGACGATCGCGGCGATCTCCTTGCCGTACGGGAGCATGGCGGCGAGCCAGTCCTCGACCTCCGCGGCGGTGTCGGCCGCGGTGGCGCCGGCGGTGCGCATCATGGCGATGGCCTGGAGGTAGCCCAGGAGCATCAGGTCCATGGCCGCGAGCAGGGCCATGTCCTTGAGCGAGGCGACGCCGGGGTCGGCGCCGGTGAACTCGGCGCCGCCGAGGGTCTCCAGCGCGGGCCGGGCGATGGCGTAGGCGTTCTCGGCGCCGGAGTAGAGCAGGCGGGCGCCGGGGGTGCCGATCATGTCCGGGACGGCCATGATCGCGCCGTCGAGGTAGGCGATGCCGTGCTCGGCGGCCCAGGCCGCGGTCTCGCGGGACTGGTTGGGCGTGGTCGTGGTCAGGTTGACGACGTCCTTGCCGCGCAGGCGGTCGGCGGCCGGGTCGAGGTGCTCGCGGACACTGGCGTGGTCGAGGAGGACGACGAAGACGACGTCCCCCGCGTCGGCGGCTTCGGCCACCGTGGCGGCGGCCGTCGCTCCGGCCGCGACGTGCGGTTCGGCCTTGGCGGCGGTGCGGTTCCAGACGGTGACGGCGTAGCCGGCCTCGCGCAGGCGGGTCGCGACCGCCGAGCCCATGGCGCCGAGGCCGAGGACGGTGAGGTTGCCTTTCGGCATGGTGGACTTGCCTTTCTCGGAGGTGCGGGCTAGTAGTCGCCGCGGAAGAGGCGGTAGACGGGGACGACCTCGCCGGTCTTCTCGGTCGCGTCGAGGGCGCGCTGGTAGTAGTCCTGGATGGTGCGGGTGATGGCGGCGTCGACGCCCGCGTCCTCGCTGGCGTCGATGACGTGCTGGGCGCCGGCGTGCATCATCTTCAGACTCGCCAGGTCGCCCCAGCCGCCCTGCTTGGCCGCCTGGGCGAAGTAGAGGGAGAAGTCGCGCTGGCTGCCCGCGTCGTCCTTGCTGAGCTCCAGGAACGTGTCGATGTCGCCGCCGGAGCGCTCGATCATCGCGAAGGCCTGCTGTAGAGAGATGAGGTAGGCGTGGAACATGGCGAGCCCGGCCTGGTAGTACAGCTGGGCGAGCCCGTAGTCGCCGCCGAGGTAGACGTTGGCGCAGAGCTTCTCCAGGACCGGGCGCAGCGAGTCGTGGAGGTCGGCGGGGCCGCTGACGTACAGGTGCGAGGCCGGGTGCGCAATGTCGTCGCTCTGGGTCATGTACGCGCCGGTGAGGAACTTCGCGCCGCGGGCGAGGACCCAGTCCGCGCCCTTGGCGGTGTTCGCCGGGGAGTCGGACGACAGGTTGACGACGGTCTTGCCGGTCAGGTCGGCCGGGCCCTGCTCCAGGACGCCGTACATGGCGTCGTAGTGGATGAGGGAGATGAGGATCGTGTCGCTCGCGGCGATCGCCTCGGCGACGGTCGCGGCCGGCTTGGCGCCGAGGTCGGCGAGCGCCTCGGTCTTGCCGGGGGTGCGGTTCCAGACGGTGACGTCGAAGCCGGCGTCGAGGAGGAGGCGCGCGGTGGCGCGGCCCATCGGGCCCAGGCCGAGGACGGTGACGTTAGACATGTTGTGCCCCTTCGGAAGTGATGGTTCCCGGTTCGTGTTGACGGGATCCATCGTCGGTCGGCCCGGGTAGGCTCGGCAAGACCGCACTTCCTGGTGGGGTTGCTTACGTCGAGGTTCGAAATACGGTCGGGAGGCACAGAGCAGTGGCCATGGGTGACGGAGATCAAACCTGCGGCATGTCGATCGCGATCGACGTCGTGGGCGGCAAGTGGAAGATGCACCTCATGTGGGTGCTCGCCGAGGGGCCCGTCAGGTTCGGGCAGATCCGGCGGAAGCTCGACGGGGTGAGCGAGAAGGTGCTCGCGGAGAACCTGCGGCAGCTGGAGGCGAGCGGGGTGGTGCACCGCGAGCTGTACGCCGAGGTGCCGCCGCGCGTCGAGTACTCGCTGACGGCCCTCGGGGAGTCGCTGAACCAGGCGCTCGCGCCCCTGGAGGCGTGGGGCGACGAGCACCGGGAGACGCTGGAGCCGCGCCCGTCGGTCGCGGCCTGCTAGAGCGGCTCTAGATCGGCGGGGCCTCGCGGCGGCGGTACTCGCGGCCGCCGAGGGTCCGCTCCAGGAGCAGCTCGTCGATGAGCTCGCGGCGCAGGGTCAGCGGGTCGTCGTGGACCTCGGCCAGCGCGTCGGTGATCTCGGCCTGGGTGTAGACGCGGTCGTGCTCGAAGAGGCGGTCGGCGAGGTCGCGGAGGACGGCGACGCGGGTGGCGCGGCGGGTGGGGATGACGGTGAGGCGTCCGGCCGAGTAGAGCTGGGCGACGTCGGGGGCGGTGCCCTCGGGTGCGTCGGGGGCGGCGGAGCGGGCCGCTGCGGCGGCGTCGCGGAACGCCTTCGGGTCGGCGCGGAAGCCGCGGTCGGCGGTGGTCACGAGTCCGGCGCGGACGAGGCGGGGGACGGCCTTCTCGGCGGCGGGGTGGTCGTCGCGGAGTGCGGCGAGTCCGGTGCCGGTGTCGCCGGCGAGGACGATGGCGGCGAAGACGCGGAGCCGGGCGGGGTCGGCGAGGGCTTTGACGATCTCGTGGCTGGGTTCCATCCGCCCACGATCGTCTGAAGCGCCTAGGGCGTCAAGGTGTTTTAGGCGCCCGCGATGGCGCGGAGGCGGTCGAGGGTGACGCCGTCGAGGGTGTCGAGGCGGTGGGCGGGGAGGTCGTCGGGGAGGGCGACTTCGCTGGGGACGGCGAAGGTGACGGCGCCGGCGGCGAGGGCGGATTCGCTGCCGGAGCGGGAGTCTTCGAGGACGATGGCGCGGGTGACGTCGACGCCGAGTTTCGCTGCGGCGGTGAGGTAGGGCTCGGGGTCGGGTTTGCGGGCCTGGACTTCGTCGCCGCAGATGATGACGTCGAAGTTGGCGGGGTCGAGGGTCTGGAGGAGGACCTCGGTGAGTTCGCGGGCGGTGGAGGTGACGAGGCCGGTGGGGACGCCGGCGGCGCGGACCTCGCGGAGGAGTTCGGCGGCGCCGGGCTTCCAGTCGACGCCTTCGGCGAAGAGGGTCTTCATGCGGTTGCGCAGCCATTGGACGTGCTCGGGGAAGTCCTCGACGGGGAGGCCGAGGTCTTCGAGGAGGAAGACGACCGAGGCGTCCTCGTTGGAGCCGACCATGCGGTCGCGCACCTCGGGGCGGAGAGTGCCGCCGAGGAGCACGGCGAGTTCTTCGAGGGCGACGTCCCAGCGCGGCTCGGAGTCGAGGAGGGTCCCGTCCATGTCGAAGAGGACGGCCTGCGGGAACGCTTGCTGCTCAGTCACGCCTTGAACGGTATCGGTGGGGCGTGCCGGATCGGAGGTTTCGCCCGTTCCGGGCGAGGAGGCTCACACCGTCGCTAGGCGAGTCCGGCGCGGTGGTGGCGGCGGCACAGGACGGTGTAGGAGTCCATGTCGCCGACTTCGACGAGGTCGCCGGAGAAGACCATGACGCCGCCGCGGGTGCGGGCGTTGTGGGTGCCGCGTTCGCCGCACCAGCAGTTGACGCGGACGGGGAGTTCCTCGACGCGGTCGGCGAGTTCGATGAGGCGCTGGGAGGCGGGGAAGAGGCGGCCGAGGAAGTCGGTCTTGAGGCCGAAGGCGTAGACGTCGAGTCCGAGGCCGTCGACGGCGTCGGCGAGGTGGTTGATCTGCTTGGGGGCTTCGAGGAACTGGACTTCGTCGACGATGACGTACGGGGGGCGGGTCGCGGCGAGGTCGTCGTAGATGTCGAAGCCGGGTTTGACTTCGCGGGCTTGGTGGTTGAGGCCGAGGCGGCTGGAGACGACGCCTTCGCCGCCGCGGTCCATGGAGGTGTAGACGACGCCCTGGCCGCCGAGGGAGTGGTGGTACTGGAGGGCGAGGGTGGACTTCCCGGCGTCCATGACGCCGAGGTAGGCGACGAGTTCGTGCGACATGGCCCCTATGGTGCCGGGCGGGTGGCCGGGGCGTGAACGCGGCCGCGGGTTCGGTGCCCGGCGCCCCATGGGCACCAGGCACCTCCCGGGGTCATTTCGCGTTGAAGTAGCTCGCCTCGGGGTGGTGGAGGACGATCGCGTCGGTGGACTGCTCGGGGTGGAGCTGGTCCCCTTCGGACAGTTCGACGCCGATGCGCTCCGCGCCGAGGAGTTCGACGAGGGTGGCGCGGTCGGCGAGCTCGGGGCAGGCCGGGTAGCCGAAGGAGTAGCGGCAGCCGCGGAAGTCGACGTCGAGGATGCCGCTGAGGTCGCCGGGGTCGGCGTCGCCGACGGTGCCGCCGCCGGGGAGGACCCATTCGCGGCGGATGCGGCGGTGCCAGTACTCGGCGAGGGACTCGGTGAGCTGCACGGTGAGGCCGTGGACTTCGAGGTAGTCGCGGTAGGCGTTGGCCTGGAACAGCTCGTTGGTGTACTCGGAGACCTTGGAGCCCAGGGTGACCAGCTGCATGCCGAGGACGTCGAGCTTCTCGCCGTCCTTGGCGCGGAAGAAGTCCGCGAGGCACAGGCGCTTGCCGTGGCGCTGGCGCGGGAAGGTGAAGCGGGCGCGCTCGGCGTGGCCGTTCTCGTCGAGGACGACGAGGGTGTTGCCTTCGGAGTAGGCCGGGAGGTACCCGTAGACGACCTTGGCCTCGATGACGTTGTCGGTGGCGAGGCGGTCGAGCCAGTAGCGCAGGCGCGGGCGGCCCTCGGTCTCGACGAGCTCCTCGTAGGAGGCGCCGTCGTCGCCGCGGCCGGGCTTGAGGCCCCACTGGCCGAGGAAGGTGGCGCGCTCGTCGAGCATCGCGGCGTACTCGGCGAGGGCGATGCCCTTGACGACGCGGGAGCCGTAGAACGGCGGGACGGGGATGTCGACGTCGGTGGCGACCCCGGAGCGCACCGAGGTGTCGTCGAGGTCGGGGAGGGTCTCGGCGACGAGCGTGGCCTGCTTGGCGCGGCGCTCGCGGCGCAGCGCGATCTTGGCCTCCTGCTCGGGGTCCGAGATGGGGACGCCGGTGCGGCGGGCGGTCATGACCTTGTTCATGAGGTCGAGGCCCTCGAAGGCGTCGCGGGCGTAGTGGACCTGGCCGCCTTCGAACATCTCGCGCAGGTCGTCCTCGACGTAGGCGCGGGTGAGGGCGGCGCCGCCGAGGAGGACGGGCCAGCGCCGGTGGAGGCTGCGGGCCATCATCTCGGCGAGGTTGTCCTTCATGATCACCGTCGATTTGACGAGGAGCCCGCTCATGCCGATGACGTCGGCCTGGTGCTCTTCGGCGGCGTCGAGGATGGCGTTGATGGGCTGCTTGATGCCGAGGTTGACGACGGTGTAGCCGTTGTTGGACAGGATGATGTCGACGAGGTTCTTGCCGATGTCGTGGACGTCGCCGCGGACGGTGGCGAGGACGATGGTGCCCTTGTCGGCGGCGTCGGCCTTGTCCATGTGGGGTTCGAGGTGGGCGACGGCGAACTTCATGGCCTCGGCGGACTGGAGGACGAACGGCAGCTGCATCTGGCCGGAGCCGAAGCGGTCGCCGACGACCTTCATGCCTTCGAGGAGGTTGTCGTTGATGATGTCGAGGGGCCGCTTGCCTTCGGCCATGGCGGCGTCGAGGTCGGTGTCGAGGCCGTTCTTGTCGCCGTCGATGATGCGCTGGGCGAGGCGCTCGTCCAGGGGGAGGGCGGCGAGGGCTTCGGCGCGGGCCTCCTTGGTGCCGGCGAGGCTGACGCCATCGAAGATCTCGATGAGCTTCTGGAGCGGGTCGTAGTCCTCGGCGCGGCGGTCGTAGACCATGTCGAGGGCGACCTGCTTCTGCTCCTCGGGGATCGAGGCCATCGGCAGGATCTTGGAGGAGTGGACGATCGCGCTGGTGAGCCCGGCCTGGACGCATTCGTGGAGGAACACGGAGTTGAGGACCTGGCGGGCTGCGGGGTTGAGGCCGAAGGAGATGTTGGAGACGCCGAGGGTGAAGTTGACGCCCGGGTAGAGGCGGGCGATCTCGCGGATGGCGGCGATGGTCTCGATGCCGTCCTTGCGGGTCTCCTCCTGGCCGGTGGAGATGGGGAAGGTGAGGGCGTCGACGAAGATGTCCTGGACCTTCATGCCCCACGTGCCGGTGAGGTCGTCGATGAGACGGGCGGCGACGCGGACCTTCCAGTCGCGGTCGCGGGCCTGGCCCTCTTCGTCGATGCAGAGGGCGACGACGCCCGCGCCGTGCTCGGCGACGAGCGGCATCATGCGCTGGTAGCGGGAGGTGGGGCCGTCGCCGTCCTCGAAGTTGACGGAGTTGACGATGCACTTGCCGCCGAGGGCGTCGAGGCCGGCTTCGACCACGTTCGGCTCGGTGGAGTCGAGCATGATCGGGAGGGTGGAGGCGGTGGCGAAGCGGGAGGCGAGGACGCGCATGTCCTCGGCGCCGTCGCGGCCGACGTAGTCGACGCAGAGGTCGAGGAGGTGGGAGCCGCCGCCGGCCTGCTCGCGGGCGATCTCGACGCAGCGGTCGTAGTCGGCGGCGAGCATGGCGTCGCGGAAGGCCTTGGAGCCGTTGGCGTTGGTGCGCTCGCCGACGTTGAGGATCGAGGCGTCCTGGAGGTAGGGGACGTGGTGGTAGGAGGAGGACACGCCGGTCTCGGGGATCGGGGTGCGCTCCTTGGGCTTGACGAGGTCTTCGGGGGCGCCGCCGAGGCGGGCGCGGACGGCGCGGATGTGGTCGGGGGTGGTGCCGCAGCAGCCGCCGACGAGGCTGACGCCGTAGTTGTTGACGAAGTCCTCGTGGGCGTCGGCGAGCTCCTCGGGGGTGAGGGGGTAGACGGCGCCGTTGGGGCCGAGGGTGGGCAGGCCGGCGTTGGGCATGACCGAGATCGGGACGGGCGAGTGGCGCGAGAGGTAGCGGAGGTGCTCGCTCATCTCGGCCGGGCCGGTGGCGCAGTTGAGCCCGATGAGGTCGACGCCGAGGGCGGCGAGGCTGGTGAGGGCCGCGCCGATCTCGCCGCCGACGAGCATGGTGCCGGTGGTCTCGACGGTGACCTGGGCGATGATCGGGACCTTGGTGCCGAGGGCCGCGTTGGCGCGCTTGGCGCCGATGACGGCGGCCTTGGCCTGGAGGAGGTCCTGGGCGGTCTCGACCAGGAGCGCGTCGGCGCCGCCTTCGATGAGGCCGAGGGAGCAGGCCTCGTAGTGGTCGCGCAGGAGCGCGAAGGGGGCGTGGCCGAGGGTGGGCAGGCGGGTGCCGCCGCCCATGGAGCCGAGGACGAAGCGGGGCCATTCGGGGGTGGCGTACTCGTCGGCCTTGCGGCGGGCGAGCTCGGCGGAGGCGCGGGCGATCTCGCGGGCGCGCGCTTCGAGTCCGTATTCGACCAGGCCGCCGTAGTTGGCGTTGAAGCTGTTGGTCTCGACGCAGTCGGCGCCGGCCGCGAGGTAGGCGTCGTGGATGCCCAGGACGATGTCGGGGCGGGTCAGGCAGAGGATGTCGGAGAGGCCTTCGTGGCCGTCGTAGTCCTCCATCGTCGGGTCGAAGGTCTGGAGCATCGTGCCCATGCCCCCGTCGGCGATCACGACGCGGCGGCTCAGGACATCGAGGAACAGGCTCTTCTCAGACACGCGGTCAAGGGTACTTGCGCGTGCCGCTCCGTGGGAAGCCCGTTTCAAAGGTTGGGCATCGTGTCCAGCGAAGATCACACTCGGACGAATAGGATGGGCGGTATGGAACTCCTCGTCATCTTCGGCGCCATGCTGCTGGGCTCGTACTTCGTCTACTGGGCGGTCCGGCAGGGGGTGCGGGACGCCCTGGAGGACGACGAGAAACGCCGGCTCGAGCAGGCGCGGCCGGGGCGTAGCATCGAGACGGACTAGCCCCCGCACCCGAAGGGACGCACATGGACGCCGTTGACAATCGACTGTGGACCGAGGTGACGGACCCGGCGAAGCTCAGGGAGATCGTCGGGGAGGTGCTCCCCCAGGCGGCCCAGAAGGAGCGGTCCAGGCTCCACGAGCACGACCGGGCCTGGCTGGCCGCCTCCCCCTACTGCGTGGTCGCAACCTCGGACGCCGAGGGCAACTGCGACGCCTCCCCCAAGGGCGACCCGGCCGGGAAGCTCATCCACGTCCTCGACGACGCCACGGTCACCATCCCCGAGCGCAAGGGCAACCACCGGGTCGACGGCTACCACAACGTGCTCGCCAACCCCCACGTCGGACTGCTGTCGCTCCTGCCGGGCCGGCGCGAGACGCTGCGGATCAACGGGCGCGCCCGAGTGGTCTCGGACGCGCCCTTCTTCGACGACATGGTCGTCAAGGGCCACAAGCCGGTCCTGGCGCTCGTGGTCGAGATCGACACGATCTTCTTCCACTGCGGCAAGGCGTCGATGCGCTCGGGGATCTGGAAGCCAGAGACGTGGACGCCCGAGGCCGTGCCGGTGCACGCGCGCATGGTCAAGGACACCCAGGTGACCGAGCAGACCTACGAGGAGCTGGTCGACAAGTACGGGCCGCAGTACGAGCAGGGCCTGTACTAGTCCTCTGCTAGGCCTTCCCGGCGTCGGCCTTGAGCCGCTCGATCAGGTCGTCGTCGCAGGTCTCCCAGAACTCGCCGACGACGTCCTCCAGGCGGTCCATGGACCCCGCGTCGAACAGCTTGTCCTGGTAGTGGGTGATGTCGTAGTCGATGGTGCCCATGGTGACCAGGTCGAGCGGCAGGATCGTCATGTCCCGGAACTCGTCGATCTCCCCGTACGAGGAGAGGATGCCCGCGCCGTAGGCCTTGAGGCCGTCCGGTTCGCTGATGACCCCGAATTCGAGGGTGAACCAGAAGACGCGGGAGACGAACTCCAGGGCCTCCTCGGAGTGGACGCGGCGGGCGGCGTCCCCGGCGGCGCGGTACAGGGCGGCGAAGCGGGGCGCGGCGAGGGCGTTGGCGTGGCCGATGACCTCGTGGATGACGTCGGGCTCGGGCGTGTACAGCGGCACCGAGTGGTGGCGGATGTACTGGGTGGCGTGGAACTTCCCGTCGGCGAGGACGCCGTAGAACTCCCGCAGGGGCACCAGCCCGGCCGCGGGCATGTAGCTGAAACCGGTCAGCGGCTCCAGGAGCTCGGAGACCTCGTGGAGCTGCGGGATGTGGTCGGCGGGGAGCTTGAGGCGCTCGGCGCCGTCGAGGTAGTCGTGTGCGGCCAGGGCCTGATGCTTGACGGCCAGTTCCGCACTGACCAGCCGCCAGATCTCGTGCTCGGCATCGGTGTAGGCGACCGTCGGCACGGGTAGGCCGGGCCTCCAGTCCAATGCGAGTGCCGCGATGGCGTTGCGCCGGTCGCGGTAGTCGGCGTCCGCGAAGCCCGGGTGGGTCTCACCCAGCTCCACGACGACCGTGCCGTCGGCGTCGGTGTTGACCGGCGCGAAGTACTGTCCTTCTTCGAACATGCCTCCAGTCCACCAGGTGGGACGCGGCCTGTCAACGCACTGCCGATTTCAGTTGGACACGGTTCAGGCGAAGCGCAGTTTCGCCGGCGTTTCCGCAGGTGCGGACTTGCCCAGGAACGCGCGCCGCTGGGCGTGGAAGCCGTGGCGGTCGTCGAACATGTCGCGGGCCATCTCGGCCAGCTCGATGGTCCGGTAGTACGACAGCGGCTTGGAGTCGGCGCGGCGGCGGGCCTTCGCGGCGAACATGCGCCCGCGCGTCACCGGGTCGTTGTAGCCCAGGGCGACCGCGCGCAGCCAGCGCTGGAACTCGTCCCAGTCGCGGGGCCCGACGGCGCCGATGAGCCCCATGTGCGCGGCCTCGGAGGCCGAGATGGGGAGTTTGTCCCCCAGGAGGCGGGCGGCGGCCTTGGGGCCGATGCGGTCGGCGACCGACCAGGTGTGGAGCTCGGAGCCGAAGATGCCCATGTCGTAGTACGGGTTGAGGACGACGCCGTCGCGGGCGACGGTGACGTCGGCGCACAGCCCGGCCATGACGCCGCCGGCGCCGGCGTTCGCGGTGAACGCGGCGACGGTGAGCTGGTCGGCGCCGGCGACGGCCTCGCACAGGTCGTCGATGGCGTTGATGTTGTCCCAGGCCTCGGCGGCGGGGTCGGGGGCGGCGTCGATGACGCCGAGGTGGATGCCGTTGGAGAAGGCGTGCTCGGTGCCGGTGAGGACGAGGAGCCGGGTGTCCTCGGCGAGGGCCTTCTCGACCGCCTGGGTGAGGCGGCGGCACTGCTCGGTGTGCATGGCGCCGTTGTAGGAGCGGATCCGGAGGTACCCGATGTCGCCCTCGCGCCGGTAGGTCGTCTCGGCGAGCTCGGCGGGCACCGGCTTGAACGGGGCGTCCTTGGGGTCGATGACCATGGCGGCCGGGAGCTTGGGGCCGCGCTTGCGGTCGAGGGTCGCGGCGTAGCCGACCCAGAGGACGCCCTTGCCGGTGGCGAAGGCGATCGCGTCGGCGTCGCGGCCGATGAGCGTGCCGGGCTCGGCGCCGGTGTGCTCGTCGGTTGCGGCGGCGTCGAACAGGCAGTAGCCCTGGCCGTTGAGTTCGGCGGGCGCGCCGGGGGCGCCGTCGGCGGCGGCGATGCGGCGGGCGAGCTCGGCGGCGGGGGCGTGCCAGTCGAGGGCGAACGCGGGGCGGCGCAGCAGCGGGAGCTCGCCGGTGCCCGGGACGGCGTGCGGGAGCTCGTCGGCCGGTTTCGGCTTGTGGCCCACCTCGACCTTGAGGACGACCTGCGCGACGCACTCCATGGCGGCGTCGGCGACGCGGCTGTTGTAGAGCGCGGACTTGGTGATGCCGTCGGGGACGTCGAACGTGAAGGAGGCCCAGACCGGGCCCGCGTCCATCTCCTCGACCGCCGAGAGCGCGGTGACGCCCCAGCGGGGGCTGCGGCCCAGGATCGCGTGGTCGAGCGAGGAGGGGCCGCGGTCGCCCACGGGCCCGGGGTGGACGATGACGGTGGTCCACCGGCGCCACACGTCCTCGGGGACCCGGTGCTTGAGGAACGGGCAGAGGATGAGGTCGGGGTCGACCCGCTCCACCGCCGCGGTCAGCGACTCGGGGGTCTCATGGGCCGGGGCGAGTTCCACGCCGACCTCGTGCCCCTGCTCGCGGAGGGTGCACCAGACACGCTGAGTGAGTCCGTTGAAACCGGACGCCAGCAGCAGGATCTTCAATTCGACTCCAGGAGGATGGGGAGTCGGCCACGCTCAGTGATAAGCGTACCGATACTCGGCATTTCGCACAATCAGCGCGTGCAGTCTATGCCGAGCAATCCTCCGATCGTGTCCCGGGCGAGGGCCGGAGCCGAGGGGTCTTCGCCACCTGCGGAGAGGGTCTCCTCGGCCCATGCGTCGATCACGGCGAGCGCCCCGGGGGTGTCGAGGTCGTCGGCGAGGCGCTCGCGCACGGCGGTGAGGACGGCCCCGGCGGGGACGGCGAGCTCGCGGGCGGCGGCCTCGCGCCAGCGGCCCAGGCGCAGCTCGGCCTCGGC
>NZ_QFRW01000276.1 GCF_003265355.1 Glycomyces dulcitolivorans
GGCGCGAAGCGCCGGCCCCCTTCACTTACCGCTTCAGAAGAATGTGAACGGAGTGTCCGGGCAAATCGGACATTCGAAGCGCCCCTATCCGAACCGTATCCGGCGGGGCCGACAATCCGTCTAACTCGGCGGTCGGGCGCTTGCGGAGGGTCTCCACGTAGTCCTGCGGGGCGCCCGCGGCCTCGGCGGCGCGGAGGATCTCGTCCAGGTACCACTGGCTCGGCAGGCCGCCCTCGAAGCCCTCGAAGACGTACAGCCACACCTGCCGGTTCGCCTCCAGCGTCGCGGCCTGGGTGTTCATCTTGCGGTACAGCTGGGAGTTGAAGCCCTCCAGCTCGTCGAGGACCTGGAGGTCGGCCGGGTCCAGGTCGTAGAGCGACACGAACACGCGCTCACCGGGCGCTTCGACCACGGTGGCGACCGCCGACTCCGCGCCCATGTCGGCGTTGCCGAAGGTCAGTCGCCAGCCCTCCAGCCAGCCCGTGCCGACCAGCGGCGAGCGCGGGCAGGTCGCGCGCATGCGGGCAGGGTCGAGATTCGAGCCATACGCGGCATAGAGATGCACGACTCGAAGATACCCTTAAACCAGCCCGCACAGAAGCATCCCGAACACCGAAAGGCGCGCCCCGTGGCACGAGTAGCGATCATCGGCGGAGGACCGGCCGGGTACGAGGCCGCCCTCGTGGCGGCCCAGCTCGGCGCCGAAGTCACCCTCATCGAGGCCACAGGGGCCGGCGGGGCCTGCGTCCTCTCCGACTGCGTCCCCTCCAAGACGTTCATCGCGGCGTCCAACGTGCTCACCGAGATCCACGAATCCGCCGAGCTCGGCGTGGCGGCCAAAGAGGCCACCACCGACCCCGTCGCCGTCAACGGCCGGGTGCGCCGCCTCGCCACCCAGCAGTCCGCCGACATCGCCCAGAAGCTCGTCAACCAGGGCGTGAACATCGTCTACGGGCGCGGCGCCCTGCGCGTCGACAAGGGCTACAACTACCTCCACGAACTCCACGTCGTCCCCCTCGAAGGCGAACCGTTCGACACCGACGCCGACGTCGTCCTCATCGCCACCGGCGCCACCCCCCGCACCCTCACCTCCGCGCCCGTCGACGGCGAGCGCATCCTCACCTGGCGCCAGCTCTACGACCTCAAGGAGCTCCCCGAGCACCTCATCGTCGTCGGCTCGGGCGTCACCGGCGCCGAGTTCGCCTCCGCGTACCTCGCCATGGGCTCCGAGGTCACGCTGATCTCCTCGCGCGACCGCGTCATGCCCCACGAGGACGCCGAGGCCGCCGAGACCGTCGGGCGCGTGTTCGTGCGCCGCGGCATGGACGTGCGCAACCACTCCCGCGCCGCCGCCGCCCGCCGCACCGACACCGGCGTTGAGGTCGAACTCGACGACGGCACCGTCATCGAGGGCAGCCACGCCCTCATCTGCGTCGGCTCGATCCCCAACTCCGACAACCTCGGCCTGCACGCCTACGGGATCACGATCGACGAGCGCGGGTTCATCCCCGTCGACAAGGTCTCGCGCACCAACGTCCCCGGCGTGTACGCCGCCGGCGACGTCACCGGCATCCACGCCCTCGCCTCCGTCGCGGCCATGCAGGGCCGCATCGCGATCTGGCACGCCCTCGGCGAGGCCGTGCGCCCCATCAAGCTCGCGCACGTCGCCGCGAACGTGTTCACCGACCCCGAGCTGGCCTCGGTCGGCGTCACCCAGGCCGACGTCGATTCGGGCAAAGTGGACTGCCGCGGGGTGCTGCTGCCGTTCGCGTCGAACCCGCGCGCGAAGATGCTCGACCGCACCGAGGGCTTCGTGAAGCTGTTCGCGTGGAAGTCCTCGGGGATCGTCGCCGGCGGCGTCGTGGTCGGCTCCCGCGCCTCCGAGCTCATCACGCCGATCGCGCTCGCGGTGGAGCAGCGGCTCACCGTCGAGCAGGTGGCCCGGACGTTCACGATCTACCCGTCGCTGTCGGGCTCGGTGGCCGAGGCCGCCCGCCAGCTCATGGAGTTCTAGACGCGCAGCAAGGGGCCCGCGCCGGGAAGGCGCGGGCCCCTCTTCGCTTGCGGTCGCGCTATTCGAAGGTCTCGACCCGCAGGTGGCGGATCAGGTGGACGTCGGTGGCGCGCCCGGTCGAGGAGGCGAACCCGATCTTGAACGTGTCGGGCGCCGGGAACGGCATGGTGGTCTCCAGGATGCGCTCCCAGCCGTCGCCGTTGAGGAAGTCGATGTCGACGGTGACCGTCGGGTGCCTCCCGTCGCTGATCTTGAGCTTGACGAGGCGCTTGGCGTCCTCGAACGTCGCGGTGCTCAGCGTGTCCTTGAAGTCGGTCCCGTAGATGTCGCCGTACTTGTACGAGCCGATCTTCTCGCTGGTGGCGGTCGTCGCCAGCAGGCAGTAGCCCTCGTAGCCGTTCCCGGGGCCGCGCAGGGCCACGTTGTCCGGGGCCCGGTTGAGCGGGACCTGGAGGTAGTCGGGCGCCTGGTAGTCCTCGGGGCAGCCCTGGCCGCGGCCCTCGGTGTCGGCCGAGAAGTTGCCCCACGCGTCCAGGCCGAGGCCGAGGTAGCCGCCGGCGACGCCGGGCCGGTTGGTGTTCTGGGCGTAGCCGAGGCTGCCGCCGAACGCGCCCGCCGCTTCGAGGTTGGTCTCGCCGTCGACGAGGAAGAACGAGATCCCGTCGGCGTGGGTGCCGCCGTACTGGTACTGCGCGAACGTGACCTCGATGCCGCCCTCGTTCACCAGGGCCTTGTCGTAGATCGCCGCGCCCGCGTCGTACTGGCCGGCGTCGGTGAGCTGGAGGAACCCGGGCGACTTGCCCGACTCGGGGACCGGCCCGATGTTCTGGTCGGCGCACGAGTCGAACTCGTTGACGCCCTTGAGCTCCGTCGCGGCGGTCAGGCAGGCGTTCAGCGAGATCGCCTCGGGCGGGAGGTTGTCGCCCTTGCCGGTGAACGGCGCGTTCACCAGCAGGACCTTCTGCTCCTCCGCGGCGGCCTGGGCCCCGGCGGTCGCGGGGAGGGCGGCGAGCGCGGCGGCGAGCAGCATCGAGCCCGCGCCGAGGATGGCCATGCGTTTCACTGGTGCTCCTTCGTTCCGTCGAGCGGGCCGGCACTGCCGCGCCCGCTGAACTTGACGGCCCCCGAAACGCAGGCCGACTACAGAGCGAAGCTATATGAGAACACTGTGTAAATGTGGGATCTTCCCTCAAATGGGGACGGTCCACATGGGTGCGGGACGGCTCCGAGTCGTCCCGCACCGCCGTTCAGGCGTCCCTGCGGCGCATGGCGATCCACCCGCCGATGAGCGCCGCCGCGGTCCACAGGACCAGGATCGCGATCCCCTCCCAGGGGCCGTAGTCGCGCCCGAAGCGCGGGTCGCCCGGCACCGTCAGGTGCATGATCACCATGCCGACCTGGTCGGGCAGGTACTGCGCCACGGGGCGGATCGTGTCGATGTTCCCCAGGCCCTGCGAGCCGAGGAACAGCACCGGCAGCAGGATCGACAGCGTGAGGACGGTGCTGCGCAGCATGACCGCGACGGCCGCGGTGAACACGCTGAGCAGCGTCAGGTGGATCCAGCCGCCCAGCAGCGCCTGGATCGTCCACCACTCGTCCAGCGGAGCGGCGCCGTCGCCGATCACCAGCCGGACGAGCCCGAACACCGCGGCCTCCACCACGAGCGCCGCGGCGGCGATCGTGAGCCCGACCGCGGTCATCTTCGCGGCGTACAGCCGGCCCCGCGACGGCACCGCCGCCAGCGACGCCCGGATCGTGCCGGTCGAGAACTCCGACCCGACGGTCGCGACCGCGAACGTCACCAGCACGAGCTGCCCGGTCAGCAGTGCGAAGAACACCGGGAGGACCGCGTCCGTCTCCGGGCCGCCCGGACTGAACCCGCGGGCGATCAGCCAGCTCAGGCCGACCGCGACGACCGCGAACAGCCCCAGCGTCACCACTGTGGACCGCACCGACCGGATCTTCACCCACTCGGCCGAGGCCGCCTGCGCGAACGCGCTCATCGCGGACCTCCCGACCGGAACTCGACCGACGCACCCGTCAACCGCATGAACGCCTCCTCCAGGTTCGAACCGTCGTTCGCGGACACGAACTCCTCCGTCGGCAGGTCGGCGAGCAGGCGCCCGCGCCCGATCACCACCAGGTGCGCGGCCGTCAGGGCCATCTCCGACATGAGATGGCTCGACACGAGCACCGTCCGGCCCTCGCCCGCGAGCCGCTTCGCGAGGTTCCGGATCCAGATCACGCCCTCGGGGTCGAGGCCGTTCACCGGCTCGTCGAGGATCAGCACCTCCGGATCCCCGAGCAGCGCCGCGGCGACCCCGAGGCGCTGCTTCATGCCGAGGGACAGGGTGTGGGCGCGCTTGGAGGCCGCCGCGGACATCCCGGTCTCCTCCAGGACTTCGGCGATGCGCCGCTCGCCGAGCCCGTTGCTGCGGGCGAGCCAGCGCAGGTGCTCGCGGGCGGTGCGGGTCGGGTGCAGGGCGGAAGCCTCCAGGAGCGCACCGACCGCCGTCAGCGGCCGGTGAAGCGCCGAATAGGGCTTCCCGCCGATGAGCGCAGTTCCAGCCGTAGGCCGGTCGAGGCCGAGGATCATGCGAATAGTGGTGGACTTGCCCGCGCCGTTGGGTCCGAGGAAGCCGGTGACGCGGCCCGGCTCCACGGTGAAGGTGAGGTCGTCGACGGCCGTGCCGCCGCGATACCGCTTGGTCAGGTTGTGGACTTCGATCACGCGGCCACCGTATGGATTCCGAAGGGCGCGACCATAGTCGCCGAAGGTCGCTGGTTCCGGCGACGAAAGTGAACGGCCGGGCGCGGCGGGCGGTGCGTACGCTGGCCCCATGAGAGGTCTCTTCGCGGCGGTCGCGGTCGTCCTGGTCGAATTCGCCGTGTTCGCGATGCTCCCGACCGGGCCGGTCCCCGCCGGCGTCCTCGCTCTGCTCGCCGCTGCCGTGGTCGTCGCCCTCTGGCAGCGCTTCCGCCGCGCCGAACGCGAACGCGAGGCCGCCGTCCACCGCGAACGCCTCCGCCTCGCCCGCGACATGCACGACCGCATCGGCCGCCGCCTCGGCCTCGCCGCCGTCCAGGCCGCCGCCCTTGAGGTCCGCGAGACCGACCCGGAGCGCCGCGCCGAGGCCCGGCGCGTCGGCGACTCGGTCCGAGGCGCGGTCGAAGACCTCCACGGCCTGGTCGCGGTGCTGCGAGGCGGTGAAGAGACCGGCCTTGACTTCGACAATGGAGCGGCGGCATCGCTCGCGGCCAAGTTCATCGAGAGCGGTGTCAATGTGGATCTGCACCAGCGAGGCGAGGTGGGCCCGTTCCCCGCTGCGGGCTCCCGGGCGGCCTACGCGGTCCTCGAAGAAGGCCTGGCAAACGCCGCGAAGCACGCCCCTGGGACCCTCGTGACTGCTGCGGTGACCTGGGAGGAAGACGCACTGCTGGTCTCGGTCGAGAACGACCTTCCCGACGCCGCGCCCGCCGCGCTCGCGGGCGGGCACGGCTTGACGGGCCTGCGCGAACGCGTCGACGCCGCCGGGGGGCTGCTCGACCACCGGGTCGAAGACGGTCGGTTCCGCTTGAGCGCCATGTTGCCCCGTGCTGCGGCGGCGCGGGTCGCGCCGCGCGTGCGCGCGGCCGCGTTCGCGACCCTGGTGCTGCTGCTGGTCCTGGTGCCGCTCAGCTCGGTCGCGGGGGTCCAGTGAAGATCGCGCGCCGGACCAAGGTGCTCATCGCCGACGACGAGCCGCTGGTGGTCGAAGGGGTCCGCACGGTCCTCGAAGCGGCCGGCTTCGCAGTGGTGGCGACCGCCCACAACGGACGCGATGCACTCGCCGAAGCGGAGCGGACCCGCCCCGATGTGGCACTGATCGACCTGCACATGCCGGGCCTGGGAGGCCTGGAGGTAGTAGATCGCCTCCGACAGGGAACGCGAGCCCTGGTACTCACGTCGTTCGGCGACCAAGAAAACGTGCTCGCTGCGGTCGAACGCGGCGCGGCAGGTTTCGTCCTGAAGACCTGCACCCCAGAAGAACTGATAACCGCAGTCCGAGCCGTAGCCGCAGGCGAGGCCTACCTGTCGCCCGTAGTAACCCGAATGGTCCTAGGCCTAGTAGCCCCAGAATCGGCCCCGCGCCGCCGAGACGCGGCGGCAAAGGTCGCGAAGCTCGCGGCCAGGGAACGCGAAGTCCTGAACCTCCTGGCAGAAGGCCTCTCAAACGCAGAGATAGCCGCCCGAGCCCACATGAGCGAAGCAACCGTAAAAACCTACGTAAGCCGGGTCCTAGCAAAACTCGACTGCACCAACCGAGTCCAAGCAGCGCTCCTGGCCAGAGACGCAACAGGCTGAGGGTGCCCGCACCCGACCACCGAGTTATCCACAGGCAAGAAACCAATCCTGGCCACTCAAGCCACCAAATGCCAAGCTTGAGGCATGCGAACCGAGCAAAACGCCCAGAGTTATCCACAGGCCGAAAAACAAACCTTGGCAGTTCATCCCGGACCTGTGAAAGTTAGTAGAGAAAAAACGTCTGCTCCGCCGGTGGTGGTGGAAGTGCGGAGCGGCGGACCGGTCCCGGCAGGACTGGCGGCGAATGTGGGAAACCCCGGGGGCCGCCCCCGAAGACCGAGCGCGGGTGCACCCGCGCTCGGCTCCTGCCGGACACCTCGCGAGGAACACCGCGGGCACCCGCCTCACAGCGGGTGCCCGCGGCTTAACTCAGAGGCAGACAACCTAAGCGACCCTGCGATCCTGCCGGATGGCGCACCGGCGCGGCGCATCAGCGACTTCGCTTGGCGGCTTACCAGCTGCTCGGAACCGGAGCGCCCTCGGTGTAGCCGGCGGCGGACTGGACTCCGATGGCGGCTCGTTCGTGGAACTCTTCGAGGGTGGTCGCGCCGGCATAGGTGGCGGCGGAGCGGATGCCGGCGATGATCGAGTCGAGGAGGTCCTCGACGCCGGGGCGCTGGGGGTCGAGGTACATGCGGCCGGTGGAGATGCCCTCTTCGAACAGGGCCTTGCGGGCCTGGTCGAAGGAGGTCTCGCCGGCGCTGCGGGCCTTGACGGCGCGGGCCGAGGCCATGCCGAAGGACTCCTTGTAGGGCTTGCCGTTGGCGTCGTAGTGCATGTCGCCGGGCGACTCGTGGGTGCCGGCGAACCAGGAGCCGATCATGACGTTGGAGGCGCCGGCGGCGAGGGCGAGGGCGACGTCCCTCGGGTGGCGGACGCCGCCGTCGGCCCAGACGTGGCGGCCCATGCGGCGGGCGGTGGCGGCGCATTCGAGGACCGCGGAGAACTGGGGGCGGCCGACGCCGGTCATCATGCGGGTGGTGCACATCGCGCCGGGGCCGACGCCGACCTTGACGATGTCGGCGCCCGCGTTGATGAGGTCCATGGCGCCCTCGGCGGTGACGACGTTCCCGGCCGCGATCGGCAGGCCCGGGGCGGCGTCGCGGACGAGCTTGAGGGCGTCGAGCATCTTCTCCTGGTGGCCGTGGGCGGTGTCGACGACGATGACGTCGGCGCCGGCCTCGACGAGGGCCGCGGCCTTGCCGGTGACGTCGCCGTTGATGCCGATGGCGACGGCGACGCGGAGCTTCCCGTCGGCGTCGGTGTTGGGCCGGTAGATGGTGTTGCGCAGGGCGCCGGCGCGGGTGATGACGCCGTGGAGGCGGCCCTCGGCGTCGAGGACGGGGGCGAGCTTCACGTTCGCCTCTTCGAGGGTGCGGAACGCCTCGGCCTCGGAGGTCCCGATCGGGAGGGTCACGAGGCGGTCGGAGGCGACCTGCTCCAGCTGGGTGAAGCGGTCGACGCCGCGGCAGTCGGCCTCGGTGACCACGCCGAGGGGGCGGCGCTCGGAGTCGATGACGATGACGGCGCCGTGGGCGCGCTTGGGGAACAGCGCGATCGCCTCGGCGACCGTGGCGGTCGGCGGGAGGGTCAGGGCCGCGTCGCAGTCGAGGGGGCGGGACTTGACGCGGGCGATGACGTCGGCGACGACGTCGACGGGGATGTCCTGGGGGATGACGGCGAGCGCGCCGCGGCGGGCGAGCGTCTCGGCCATGCGCCGGCCCGAGACCGCGGTCATGTTCGCCGCGATGATCGGGATCGTGTTGCCGGTGCCGTCGCCGGTCGACAGGTCGACGTCGAGCCGCGAGGCGACGTTCGACCGGTTGGGGACCATGAACACGTCAGAGTAGGTGAGATCGTGCTCGGGTGTTCCGTCGATGAAGCGCATGGCAGGCCCCCTGTAGGGAGTGGTTCGGGTCGGGCGGAGACGTCCGCCGCCGGGAACCCTAACCCGATTTCGGTCGTCGGCAGCAGTGCTTGTGGTGCTACGCACAGCAACGTCAATTGTCCCTCTTTCGGAGGTCGCCTGTAAGTCTTGCACCCGACAGATCCGTTACGGGATCTTGTCACCGGGCCCCTTGACTACTCCGAGATCTGGCAGATCGGCGCCCCGGCCGCCACGACGTCGCCGATGGCGACCTCCAGGCCCGAGATCGTGCCCGACTTGTGGGCCTCGATCGGCTGCTCCATCTTCATGGCCTCCAGGACCACGATCGTGTCGCCCTTGACCACGGACTGGCCGTCGGCGACCGCGACCTTGACGATCGTGCCCTGCATCGGCGAGGGCAGCGAGTCGCCGCCGATGGCGGGCCCGCCGTCGGCCTGCTTCTTCGCGGCGCGCTTCTTCGGCTTGCTCGACGCCACCGGGTTGAGCAGCCCGGCCGGGATCGACACCTCCAGGCGCTTCCCGCCGACCTCGACGACGAGGCTGGTGCGCTCCTCGGCCTCGCCGTTCGCTCCCGCCCCCGCGTTGAACGGTTCGAGCGTGTTCTCCCACTCGGTCTCGATCCAGCGGGTGTGGACGGTGAAGTCCTCGGCGAACGCCGGGTCCTCGACCACGAGGCGGTGGAACGGGAGCACCGTCGCGATGCCCTCGACCTCCATCTCGGCGAGCGCCCGCGCGGAACGGCGCAGGGCCTCCTCGCGGGTGGCGCCGGTGACGATGACCTTGGCCAGCAGCGAGTCGAAGTTCCCGTCGATGACGGACCCTTCCTCGATGCCGGTGTCGACGCGCACGCCCGGCCCGGCCGGGAGGCGCAGCTTCGTGACCGCGCCCGGGGCGGGCAGGAACCCGCGGCCGGGGTCCTCGCCGTTGATGCGGAACTCGATCGAGTGCCCGCGCGGCGCGGGGTCCTCGGTGAGCGCGACGGCCTCGCCGGAGGCGATGCGGAACTGCTCGCGCACCAGGTCGAGGCCGCTGGTCTCCTCCGAGACGGGGTGCTCGACCTGGAGGCGGGTGTTCACTTCGAGGAAGGAGATGGTGCCGTCGACGGCGACGAGGAACTCCACGGTCCCGGCGCCGTGGTAGTCGGCCTCCTTGCAGATGGCCTTGGCGGCGTTGTGGATCACGGCGCGCTGCTCGTCGGTGAGGAACGGCGCGGGCGCCTCCTCGACGAGCTTCTGGTGGCGGCGCTGGAGCGAGCAGTCGCGGGTGCCGACGACGATGACGTTGCCGTGCGTGTCGGCCAGGACCTGGGCCTCGACGTGGCGGGGCCGGTCGAGATAGCGCTCGACGAAGCACTCGCCGCGCCCGAACGCGGCCTCGGCCTCGCGGACCGCGGACTCGAACAGGTCGGGGATCTCCTCGCGGGTGCGGGCGACCTTGAGGCCGCGGCCGCCGCCGCCGAAGGCGGCCTTGATCGCGACGGGCAGGCCGTGCTCGTCGGCGAACGCGGTGATCTCGGCGGCGTCCTGCACCGGGTCCTTCGTGCCGGGCACGAGCGGCACGTTCGCCTTCATGGCGAGGTGGCGCGCGGTGACCTTGTCGCCGAGGTCCCTGATGGACTGCGGGGTGGGCCCGATCCAGGTCAGCCCGGCGTCCATGACGGCCTGGGCGAACTCGGCGTTCTCGGAGAGGAACCCGTACCCGGGGTGCACGGCGTCGGCCTCGGACCGCTGCGCGATCCGGATCAGCTTGTCGATCCGCAGGTAGGTGTCGGCGGCCGTGAGGCCGTCGAGGGCGAAGGCCTCGTCGGCCAGGAGGGTGTGGGGGGCATCGCGATCGCCGTCGGCGTAGACGGCGACGGACTCGAAGCCGGCGTCACGGCAGGCCCGGATGACTCTCACTGCGATCTCGCCGCGGTTGGCGATCAAAACCTTGCGCACGTCCCGCAGTGTAGTGGCCGCGTATCCGGGACCGGGCGGACGGCGACTCACAGTGCCCGGAAGAAACGGCATGAACCGGGCGTTCTTTGGCGGGTCTCCACAAGACCGGTTGTGGATTTTTTAGCGTGATCTGTTAAACGATCGTTCAGGGCGTCACGATTCGAGGCCCTCGCGGAACATCGCGACCCGCTCCACGAACCGGTCGCTGCTGATGGACTCGCGCCAGTACTTCGCGTGGTCCGCATCGAGGTCGGGTTCGAGGACGAGGTCGCCGGACTCGATGCGCCCGGCCGTGTCCTCGCACCACTCGGCGTCGACCGCCCACAGGTCGGCCTGGCGCTTGATCATCGCCCGCGCGTGGGCGGGGAGGAACGCCTCCTCGTTCGCCTCCTTGAAGTCCGACGTGGTCGACGCGAGCACCTGCGTCACCATCTCGACGCGCCCGTACAGCGTCTCGGCGCGCTGTCTGAGCATCGCGATGTTCTCGGCCGGGGTGAGGACCTGCGCGAACGTCCACGCCGTGTGGAACGGGTCGTCCGAGGCCGAGACCTCCCACAGCTTCTCGCGCAGGGTCCGCTGGAACTCGGTCTCGCCCGAGGCGGTGATCCTGTACGTCGTGCGCGCGGGGCGCGCGTCGACCGACTCGGTGCCGACGACCTCGATCGCGCCGTCGGCGGTGAGCCGCTTGAGCGCGTGGTAGATCGATCCCGCGCCGATCTCGGACACCCCCGGCAGCCGCCACGAGTCCAGCTCCCGGCGGACCAGGTAGCCGTGGACGGGGCCGAGCCACCGGACCAGGCCGAGTACAAGCAAGCGCGTGCTCCACATGCAGGCAATATTACTCCGCCGTTGACTATAGCGGGCCGGGCATGGAAACCGAGTTGCGACCGTCTCAGGGGCGTGTATATAGTCAAAGTTGAACAAGGAAACAGGTTCACCAAAACCCGTGAGGTACCAATGCTCATCGAGACCAGGGGGCTGAAGAAGACCTTCAAGTCCCGCGGCAAGGAGGTCGAGGCCGTGCGCGGCGTCGACCTCGCCGTGAAGGAAGGGGAGGTCTTCGGCCTCCTCGGCCCCAACGGCGCCGGAAAGACCACCACGATGCGGATGCTCTCGACGCTCATCGAGCCCACCGAGGGCCACGCCGTCGTCTGCGGCCACGACCTGGCCCGCGACGCCGGGAAGGTCCGCCGCGACATCGGCTACGTCGGCCAGGCCGGCGGCACCTGGGGCGAGGTCACCGCCCGCGAGGAGCTCGTCATGCAGGGCCGCCTCTACGGCATGTCGAAGAAGCGCTCGCAGGCCCGCGCCGCCGAGGTGCTGGAGTCGTTCCAGCTCGCCGAGTACGCCGACCGCAACGTCAAGACCTACTCCGGCGGCCAGAAGCGCCGCCTCGACATCGCGCTCGGCATCATGCACGAGCCGAAGCTGCTGTTCCTGGACGAGCCGACCACCGGCCTCGACCCGCAGTCGCGCGCCCACATGTGGGACGAGGTGCGGGCCCTGCGCGAGAGGGGCACCGCGATCTTTCTGACCACGCACTACCTCGACGAGGCCGACGCCCTGTGCGACCGGCTCGCGATCATCGACCACGGCGAGATCGTCGCCGAGGGCACCCCGCTCGAACTCAAGAAGGAGGTCGCCGGGGACGTCGTCGCCGTCGGTGTCGCCGACCGCGCCTCCGAGGCCCGGGACCTGTTCGCCGCCAAGGACTTCGTCCGCGAGGTCGAGTCCGGCGAGCCCGACCCGGCCACCGGGGTCGCGATCCTGCGCCTCTACGTCGACGACGGCGCCTCGGCGCTCCCCGAGCTGCTGCGCGCCCTCGACGGCGCCGGCGTCTCCCCGGCCTCCATCGAGCTGCACCGGCCGAGCCTCGACGACGTCTTCCTGAAGCAGACCGGCCGGTCCCTGCGAGAGGAGAAGTAGCCGTGAAGGTGCTCCGCGATACCTGGCTCGTCTACTCCCGGGCCATGAAGCTCAACCTGAAGCAGCCGGTCTGGCTCATCGTCATGCTGGTCCAGCCGATCTACTTCCTGTTCCTGTTCGCCCCGCTCCTCGAACCGATGGACGGCATGCCCGGGTTCGAGAACGGCGCGATGGAGACGTTCGTGCCCGGCCTGATCATCATGATGGCGCTCTTCGGCTCCGCGTTCGTCGGCTTCGGCCTCATCGCCGAGCTGCGCCAGGGCGTCATCGAGCGCATGCGCGTCACCCCGGTCAGCCGGGTCGCGCTCATGCTCGGCCGCACCCTGTCCACCGTGACGACGACGGTGTTCCAGTCGCTGGCGCTGGTGCTGCTGGCGGCCCTGACCGGGAAGCTCGACGTCTACTGGCCGGGCGTGGCCCTGATGCTGCTCATCGTCATGCTCACCGCGTTCATGCTCGCGGCCGTCTCGCTCGGCCTCGCGATCGTCCTCAAGAGCGAGGACGCGATGGCGCCGGTGATCAACACGCTGGTCCAGCCGATCATGCTCATCTCCGGCATCATGCTGCCGATGGTCATGGCCCCGGCCTGGCTCCAGAACGTCGCCGACTTCAACCCGTTCTACTACGCCGTCCAGGCCTCCCGCGAGCTGTTCGCCGGGAACCTGGAGAGCTCGTACGTGTGGCAGGCCCCCGTCATCCTCGGGGCCCTCACGATCCTGCTCGTCTGGTGGGCGACCCGCAAGTTCGCCCGCGCCGTGGCTTAGACACGTGGCTTGATACACCAGGAAACCGGGAACCGCCGCGGACCGAGAGGTCCGCGGCGGTTCCCGTGCGCCGCGGGTGCTTCGGGCCCGCGCCGGTCGGCGCTACCCGGTGCCGAAGAGCTCCTCCAGGCCGATGAGGACGACTTCCCCGTCGGCTGCCGGGGCATCGAGCGCTGGTGCGAAGCCGGCGCCGCTGAACAGGGCCAACCTGGTCCGCGTGGGGTCCGTCCTGCCGCTCGCGGCCAGGAGGTCGCGGATCCTGCGGAGCCGTTCGAGGTGCCCGGCGCCCATCACCTCGTTCCATTTCGCCTCTCCGATCGCCAGCAGCACCTCGCGTCCGTCATCGGCGGTTCCGAACACCGCGAGGTCCACCTCGTGCTGAGTCCTGTGCTCGGGATCGTTGACCGTGCCGGAGGCGACCCGTCTCACCCGCCCCCCGAACGCGGACTCGGGTGCGTATCGCGTCGACCATGAACGGCATACCTCTTCGAAGTGCGGGCCGAGCACGTTGCCGTCGAAGCGGTGCCGCAAGGACGCCCACAGGCCGGCGGGGTCGCGCCCGTGCTCCCACTCGGACCAGTCGGGCCGCATGATCGACTGGTAGAAGGTGATGAGCGGTTCGGCGATCCGGTACAGCGAGCGGTTCGCGCGGAACGCGTCGGTCTCGCGTCGCAGCAGCCCGCTGTCCTCAAGGACCGACAGCGGGTGGGTGATGTCGCTGCTCTTGCGGCCTACGTAGGTCGCGATGCCCCCCGCGGTGCTGTTGCCGAATGCCACCGCGGCGAGCACGGAGTGGTACAGACCCAGATCGCGCAGCCCCGGCTCCTCGCTCAGCAGGTAGCGTGCCTCCCTGAACATCGGGCTCGCGGGGTTGAGTACGGTCCGCAGCACCCAGGGGTCGAAATCCTCGGGGGAGGCGGGCGCGTCATCAGAGACGAACTCGCGCCGGTAGGCCGGGGTGCCCCCGACGATGGCGTTGACCCGCAACGCGAGCCGGGAGTCGCGGACGCCCCAGAAACGTGCGGCCAGCCGGTAGTCGAGCGTGGGGACGACGAGTTCCAGGCCCGCCCGGCCGCGCAGTGGTGCCGCACCCGACAGCAGCGAGCCCATGAAGGAGAGAGCGGAGCCGCACAGCAGCAGCCGCGCCCGCGAGGCGCGCCGCTGGGTCCGACGGGGCGCGAACGCCGCCTGTATCACCGACGGGAGCGACGGGCTCGACTTCGCCAGGTACGGGAATTCATCGATGACGACCGGGATCTCCCGGTCGTTTCCCAGGGCCAGCAGCACGTCGAGGGCCTGTCGCCAATCGTTGAAGGCGATCGGCAGAGGGGATCCGGTGAATTCGCCGACAGCAGCCGCGAGGTACCGAAGGGACTCGGCTTCGGATGCCTGCTCAGCGGCGAAGTAGAACCCGCCTGTGGCTTCGCAGAGCGCTTCGAGCAGGAAGGTCTTGCCCTGCCGGCGTCTGCCCGAGACGATCCCGAGGGTGGCCCCGCCCTGCCCGCTCGTCGCGAACGCGGTGAGCGCGTCCCACTCCCTGCCGCGGTCGAACATGTCGTCGGGCTTGTCGAACATGACACTGCCTCAATTTCTCGGGAAGTATACTTCCGGGAAGTATACTTCCCGAGGTTCAGCGGCTGAGGCGATCGCTGGCCGAACCGGCCACGAAGCCATGCGCGCGATCCAGGACCAGGTCCGCGGGCAGTGAAAAACCGCCGCGCGGAGGCGCGGCGGTTTCCGTAAGTGGGCGGCTAGAGCGTCTCGACGCCGTCGACGCCGCGGAGTGCGCCTCTCGTGTCGAGGACCGGGACTCCCGCCGGGAGCGCGTCGGGGGTGTACTCGGCGTGGTTGGTGAGGAGGACGATGAGGTCGGCCTTCGCGGTGGCGAGGTCGGCGACGCGTTCGACCTCGTGGCCGGCGACGTTCCAGGAGGTGACGTGGGGGTCGTGGTAGGCGAGTTCGGCTCCGGCCTCGATGAGCTTGCGGCCCACGGGGGTCGCGGGGGATTCGCGCTGGTCGGCGATGTCGGGCTTGTAGGTGACGCCGAGGAGGAGGACCCGGGCGCGCGAGAGGGCGATGCCGGAGTCGTTGAGCTTGGCCATCGCCCGGTTCACCGTGTACTCGGGCATCCGGTTGTTGATCTCCTGCGCGAGCTCCACGAACCGGAACGGGTACCCGAGGGTGCGGACCTTGTAGGACAGGTAGTTCGGGTCGATCGGGATGCAGTGCCCGCCGACGCCGGGGCCGGGGTAGAACGCCTGGTAGCCGAACGGCTTGGTCTTGGCGAGCCCGATCGCGTCCCACAGGTCCACGCCGAGTTCGCGGCAGAAGATCGCCATCTCGTTGACGAGCGCGATGTTGACGTGCCGGTACGTGTTCTCCAGGAGCTTCGCCATCTCGGCCTCGCGCGGGCCCTTGGCCTCCACGATGGTGTCGATGAACCGGGAGTAGAGCGCGGTGGCGGCCGCGGTGCACTCGGGGGTGAGGCCGCCGACGACCTTGGGGGTGTTGACGATCCCGTAGACCGGGTTGCCCGGGTCGACCCGCTCGGGGGAGAACGCCAGGCAGAAGTCGACGCCCGCGGTGAGCCCGGACTCCTCTTCGAGGATCGGCGCGACGACCTCTTCGGTGGTGCCGGGGTAGGTCGTGGACTCCAGGACGACGAGCGCGCCGCGCTGGAGGTGCTGCCCGGCGGCGCGGGAGGCGCCGATGACGGCGGCCAGGTCGGGCCCGCCGGCCTCGCCGAGCGGGGTCGGCACGCAGATGACGATGGCCTTCGCGCGCGACTGCACCGAGGCGTCGGTGGTCGCGGTGTAGCCCTGGTCGAGCATCACGCGGAGTTCGGCGTCGGCGATGTCGTCGATGTGGCTGGTCCCGGCGTTGAGCGCGTCGACCACGGACTGCGTGCGGTCGAGGCCGACCACGGTGAGGCCCTTGGCGGTCGCGGCCTGCGCGAGGGGCAGGCCGACGTAGCCCTGGCCGACGACGACCAGGTCGACCGGGGTCCCGGTGACTTCGAATGCCACGTCGTTGACAGACACAGTGGAGTCCTTTGCGAATCGGCGGGGTGCGCGAGGGGCGTGCCCCGAGATTAGCAATGGCAACGCCCAGGTGCCCCACCAGGGCAAACGTCAAATTCCGTTGGCTGGTCGTTCATTCATTCGTCATTTAATGTCCCTGAAATTGTCGATCCGGCGATCTGTTCACCGATTGATCGGCGAATGTTCACCATTCCCGGAACGCACTCGCCCCATGCGGAACAGGCGTGGTCCCGTCTCGGAAATCCGCCGTTCACATGCGGTTTCACCTGACTCGCGGCGTGACCGGGGTCCTATTCGGGGGCGGGCCCGGGTGTTCCCCTGGGGCTACCATCAGTGCATGCCCTCTTTGAGCATCGTCATCCCCGTCTATGAGGCCGAGGCGTACCTCGCCGGCTGCCTCCGGACGATCGTCGGCGGGGGAGACCGGCTTGAGGTCGTGGTGGTCGACGACTGCTCCCCTGACGGCTCGCGCGCCGTGGCCGAGCGGTTCGCCGCCGAGGACCCCCGCATCCGGATCGTCTCGACCCCGCAGAACGCGGGCTCGGGCCCGGCCCGCAACCACGGTCTGGCCCAGGCGACCGGCGACTACGTGTGGTTCGTGGACGGCGACGACGAGCTCAAGCCCGGCGCCGTCGAGCGCGTGCTCGCCGCCGTCGAGGGACCGGCCCGCCCCGACGTGGTCCTCGTCCAGCACGAGAAGGTCCGCGACACCGGCGTCGTCGAGATCGGCGAACTCGCCGACCTCGCCGCCCAGAGTCCCGCCGACCTGACCGGCTTCACGCTCGCCGAGTGGCCCCGCATCGTCGACTACACCCACACCCCGTGGACGAAGGTCTCCCGCCGCGAGTTCCTCACCGGCATCGACCTCGGCTTCCCCGCGGGCTGGTACACCGACATCCCCTGGACCTACGGGCTGCTGCGCCGCGCCGAGCGGATCGCGGTCGTCACCGAATGCTGCTACCAGTGGCGCCAGCGGGCCGGGTCCTCGATCACCCGCACCCGCGACGACCGGCACTTCGACGTGTTCACGCAGTGGCAGCGGGTCTGGGACGACTTCGAGGACGTCGAGGACGCCGGGGTCCGCACCGCCCTGTTCAACCACATGGTGTGGCACCTGCTGCTCGTCATCGGCAACACTGAGCGCGTCGACCCGAAGAAGCGCCGCGAGTTCTTCCGCCGCACCTCGGCCCTGTACCGCCGCTACCACCCCGGCAGCGACCTGTGGCACCCCGCCGCGGGCGTCACCGGGCTCAAGCAGCGGCTCCTCGCCGCCCGCGCCTACCTCGGCTACGAGGCCCTGAGGCAGGTGTACCGGATGGCCCGGCGCCTGCGCAACAGCGACGCGAAGGACGCCGGCGCGCCGGCCCCCCGGGCGTCAGCGCCCGAGGCCCCGCTTGACGGCCCGCCGGAGCGAGCCGCCGAGCCCACGGTCCCGGCCGCCACCC
>NZ_QFRW01000277.1 GCF_003265355.1 Glycomyces dulcitolivorans
CCGGCGGCCTCGGCGTCCCGGGCGAACGCGGCCGCCTGCGCGGTGCCGAGCCCGGCGGGCGCGACGATCGGGACGGCCCCGGCGGACTCGTCGACGGCGGCCCGCACGACCTGCGCGGTCTCCTCGGGCGTGAGCGAGAAGAACTCGCCGGTCCCGCCCGCGGCGAACAGCCCGGCCGCCGGGAAGGTGGCCAGGTGGGCCAGGTTCTCGCGGTAGGCCGCCTCGTCGAACGACAGGTCGTCGCGGAAGTGCGTGACCGGGAAGGACAGCAGTCCGGAGCCGAGGGCCGTCTGGATCTCCGAGGGGGCGAATCGGGTCATTCGGGGGGCACTCCTGAGGTCGTAGGGATGGGAAGACCTTAGGAGCCGGGAGCGATACCCGTCAAAGACCAATTCGACATAAGGCGATACCTTGAAGGTATGAGCGATGGTACTTACACCCTCGACCAGCTGCGGGGCTTCGTGGCGGTCGCCGAGGAGGGCCACTTCGGGCGGGCCGCGGTCCGCCTCCACATGACGCAGCCGCCGCTGAGCCGCCAGATCCAGCGCCTGGAGCGCACCATCGGCTTCTCGCTGTTCACCCGCAGCCAGTTCGGCGCCGATTTGACCCCGGCGGGCCGGGTGTTCCTCGACGAGGCCCGCCGCCTCCTCACGGCCGCCGACATCGCCCCGCTGCGCGCCCGCCGCGTCGCGGCAGGGACGGCGGGCACGATCCGGATCGGCTTCACCGCGGTCTCGGCCCTGACGGTCCTCGGCGAGTGGATCAAGACGGCCGCCGCCGAACTCCCCGAGGTCGACCTCGTCCTCAGCGAAATGGTCACCCACGCCCAGCTGGACGCGCTCCTGGCGGGCGAACTGGAGGTGGGCCTGGTTCGCCAAGTCCCCCGCTCAGAGATCCTGGATTCACGCCTGGTGGCGACAGACTCGCTCGTCCTAGCGGCCCCCAGGAACCACCCGCTGACACATCTGGGTCAGGCCCCCTCGCTGGCCGACATAGGCGAGCACGACGTGGTGACCTACTCCCCCTCCGAGGCCTGGTACTTCTACGAACTGGTCGTCGCCGCGTTCCAGCACGCCCGCGTCAAACCCCGCTACGTGCAGCACATCAGCCAGGTCCACACCGTCGCAGCGGTCGTCAACGCCGGACTCGGCGTGGCACTGGTCCCCAGCTCCGCTGCAACCCTGGGCCTCCCCAACCTCGCCTTCCTAGAGATCGCCGACATGCCGAGGGACACGGTGGAGCTCTTCTGCACCTGGCGGACCACCCACGACAACCCGGCCCTCACCGCACTCCTCCAACGCGTCTGACCGCTTCAAACGGTATGGCGCCGAAGACGATCCCCATGGGAGCATGGAGTGAGGGGGTCGTCGCTCAACGCTGCACGGAGCCGCCGCATGGTCTACCGAATCCTGGCCGACATCACGATGACAGTCCACTTCCTGTTCCTCGCATACGTCGTCGTGGGCGGCTTCCTGGCCTGGCGCTGGCCCCGGACCTGGTTCATCCACGCCGGGGTAGCCGTCTACGGCACCTTCAACGGGATCATCAAGTTCGTCTGCCCCCTGACCCCCGTCGAGAACCACTTCCGCCTCAAGGCCGGCCAGTCCGGCCTGAAACCGGCCGGATTCGTCGACACCTACCTCAACGACGTGGTCTACCCCGCCGAGCACTGGCCCGAAGTCCAGCTCATCGCGGCCGCGGTCGTGGCCGTCTCCTGGATCGGCCTGGCCGTGCTCGTGCGCCGCAGGCGCCTGGCGAACGCCGACGCAGCGCCGTAGATCATCCCTCGGCCGACCCGCGCGGAACGTGAGAACGCAGGCAGGGTTCGATTGCCCGATGAGCTTTCGAATCGAGGAACTTGACTCGCGCCCCTCTCCGATGGGCGAGATCAGCCTGCGGCGCCGGTACGACACGACGGCGCAGAGCGAGGTCTACGAGGTCAAGCTCGGCGACGAGTTCCTCATGTCGAGCCTGTTCCCGGTCGCGGAGATCGAACTCGCCCGCCTCGGCCTGGCCCGCACCCCCGGCTCCGGCCTCGACGTCATCGTCGGCGGCCTCGGCCTGGGCTACACCGCCCACGCGGCCCTCGAAGACCCCCGCATCGACATCGTCACGGTCGTCGAGTACTCCGAAGCGGTCATCGACTGGCACCGCCGCGACCTGATCCCCGACACCGAGGGCCTCGCCACCGACCCGCGAATCCGCTTGTCCCACAACGACTTCTTCGCCGCCGCGATGAGCGAAGCGGGCTTCCACCCGAACGAGCCCGACCGCCGCTACGACGCGGTCCTCCTCGACATCGACCACACCCCCCGCCACGTCCTCCACTCCCCGCACGCCGCGTTCTACACCGTCGAGGGCCTCCGCGCGGTCTCCGCCCACCTCCGCGAGGGCGGCTGCTTCGCGATGTGGTCGGACGACCCGGCCGAAGACGAGTTCATGGCCGCCCTAGCCGAGGTCTTCACCCACGTCGAGAACCGCGAGATCTGGTTCGACAACCCCTACACCGGCGGCCAGTCCTCCAACTCCATCTACCTCGCCACCAAGCCCTGACCCACCATTTCACCCAAATCCCGATAAACTGGCGGTCGGTAACCCCGACCTTCCGCCGGAGCGCCCTTGCCCTCGATCGACACCCTCATCACCGCCCTCCGCACCAACATCGACCAAGTCCGCGACCTCATCACAGGAATCGCGGCAACCCGCGAACAGGCAACCGCCGTACGCGACCAGATTGGCGCCCTGGGCATCCAGAACAGTGCGGCCCAAGCGGCCACAACGGTCGACAAGCTAGAAGAAGGCCAAGCCCAGGCCGCTGCGCTCTCCGACAAACTGGAGGCGGCCCTCGCAGCGGCAGAAGCCGCACGAACAGGTGCAGGCGGAAAGTCAAGCAGCGGAAGCGGCCCATCCGGACCGCCGCCGACTGCGCCGGAACCACCGATACATGCCGACTATCCACGCGACTTGCCCCACCCGATCAGCTGGTCAGATCTCCGTCATGTCTGCCACGGAGACGAGGACGACATAGAGAAGGGCGGCCATCTCTCCGGCACCGGGCGGCCGAACAAACGGGAGTTCCCGCCGGGCTGGGGCGAGGAGGATGTGCGAGAGGCACTGGAATCAGTTGCAGCTCGGCCTGAGTCGGCCCAGCCGCGCGAAGGCAGGTGGTGGGTCAAAGGCACCCATAGAGGTATCACAATCAGAGTGGTGGTCCGGTCTGATGGCAGCATCGATGCAGGTTGGCCCATCAGCGGCCCGGGAGTGATAATGAATCCAAGGCGGAGGTACTGAGTATGGAGCAGTGGGAGTTCTATGAACGCATCGATCAGTTGGCCAGCCAACTGTCGCCGCGTGCTCCTCAGACTCAAATAGACATATTCGATCCTGAAGAGTGGGGAGGGGAATATACGTACATGCTTGCGAGCATGGTTTGGGTGGTGGTCACGAGTCCGATCCCGCTCTCAGCGGAAGAACTGTCGGAGCTGCGAGCCTTGGCGGCCTATCCCAAGGATGGCGCAAAACTCCTCGCCAACCTGGAGCAGGTCGAGCCGACTCTGAGGAAGCCCTAGCCGTTGAAGTCGAACTCGCCGTCTTTGGCGCCGGCAAGGAAGGCATCCCACTCGGCCCGGGTGTAGACGATCACCGAGCCCTCGGGGTGATGCGAGTGTCGCACCGCGACCCGGCCCGAGCCATCGGCCAGCGAACCGGCCTCCACACACTGACCGCTGCCGCTGGTGCTGCGAGAGCTCTTCCGCCAGGCGATTCCAGCGAGCTCACCCACCGAGAGCTGCTGATTGGTGCTCATCGAATCTCCTTCAACCGGTCAGCGATCAAGTCCGCTGACTGCTTCTCCGATAGTGCCGATCGTTCAAGATCCTGCCACACTGCTTCGAAGGTGCTGGTTCTGGGCGCTTCGACATAGAGGCCCCCAGCGCGGGTCTCAACATGACCGACCGCGGCATACGGTTCCGGCAGTTCATAGAGCATGAAGCTCCCATCGGACCCTTTGTGCGGTCCGGATTCCTCGGTTATGACCCGGATCGAAATCGCTTCGCGCTCACCGATTTCAAGCAGATGCGCGAGCTGGGCGCGCATGACCTCCGCGGACCCGGTGATGCGCTTCAGAACCGACACCTCGAAGATCGCCTCGATCCGCGGAGGGTTCTCGGACTCCAGGATCTGCTGGCGGTCCATCCGAAGGTCGGTCCACCTGGCGATCTGTTCCGGCGTGTCCTCCTCGTATTGCAGCTGGTCGATGACAGCCATCGCATAGTCGCGTGTCTGGAACAGGCCGTAGACCAAATAGTGCTGGTAGGCGAGGATGCGGTCTGCTCGGCTCTCCAGCCAGGGCACATTGATGAAGTCCTTGCCGAAGTCATCCTTGTGACTGTCCCACCAGTCCCGCTGCCAGGCGTCTTCGCAGATCTGCTCCAGGTCGGCGCGCATCTTGGGGTCCGAGACGTCGTACAGGGTCATGAGTGCGACCAAGTCGGCCCGGCGGAGCGGGTACTCGCCGTTTTCATAGCGGCTCATGGTGCTTGCATCGCGTTGCAGGTACTCCCCTGCCACTCGGAGCGACATCTTCTTGGCGGTGCGCAGCTCTCGAAGCTTCTCTCCAAGCCACTGCGAGCGGAGCGAGGGGCCAGGGCCGGTGATGATCGCCATCGATTCTCCAATCTTCTGTCGGAGAGCCGACAGAAAAATCCTGCCCGATCGAGCGAGGCAATATTGCCCTGCTCGATGGTGTGTGCCATGATACCAATCAGCATGAGAAGCTCAGCGCGGGACTCTGGGGATGAGGTTCGCGGAGGCAGACATTTCATGCGCTCCACCAGAAGCAGCCGGGGCGGGTCCATCAGTTTGCAGACCTTGTTCCCGCCCCGGCCTTACAGACATCGGAGGCGAATCCGTGTCCAGACCCATTGTTGCGCATGCGCCCGACAATCCCAACCGCGATCGTCGCGGGCAGGACCCCCTCTTCCGGGGGACCTTCCGCGACGCTCAAAACCAGTTCACCGTCCGGGCCTCCAGTGGCACCGCACCGGACTCGTTCCAGGTCGCGGTCGCCGAGAATCCGGCCGACCTCGTCCTGATCGTTTCCGGCCTGACCTCCGGGCAGTTGCATGCCACCTGGGGACAGGACTGGCGGGGCTTCGCGCCCGAATGGAAGGCCTGGTTCGAAGACTCCGCCTTCGGCGTCTTCTACAACGGCCGTGCCATCGACAACCGGCCCCGGCCCGGGCAGGTGCGATTCTGTGAAGGCTGACCAACCGACCGCCGAATCGCATCCGGACTCCGACGGGTGGCTCGGGGACTTCCGCCGCGGCCCTGCCGTGTTCTCCCTCTACCGGGAGCCCGCGCACCCGCTGGCGCCAGCGGAGTACCGGATCGAGTGCAACGACGGCGCCGGGCCCCGGGTGATCTGCCGCTTCGTCGACCAACCCGACACCGTCCCCGAATGGGTCACCGCCTGGAGCGGCGACGAATGGTGCGAGTGGATCCTCGAACAGGCCCGCCGCCTCATCGCCGAACCCGAGAACACCTGAACGCATGCGAGTGGGGTGGGGCGATCCTTCGGATCGCCCCACCCCACTTCACTCGCTTGTCTCGCATGCCGTATCGAACTCGGTCTAGTCGCGGCCGACCCAGGTGGCGAGGTCGACCTCGTTGCCCTCGGGGTCGGCGAGCGTCCAGTGCATCGGGGCGAACCGGTCTGAGACGAGCGTGCCCCCGGCGGCCAGCGCCGCGGCCACCCGGGCCTCCGCCTGCTCGTGCGGAACGCCGACGTCGATGTGGATGCGGTTGCGACCCTCCCGCATGACGTCCATCTGCTGCACGTAGACCGGCGGGTACAGCTCGTCCGGGTCGCCGATGTCGGAGTCGCCGACCATCTCGTAGCCGAGCACGGCGCACCAGAACGCCCGGACCTTGTCCACGTCGAGGGCGTCGAGCGCGAACTCCCAGGTGCGGGTGGCACCGGGGTCGGCCCGGACGCCTAGTGCCTCCGCCGCGGCGGAGATCTGCCGGGCCAGGTCGAGGTCGGCGTCGGTCAGGGACCAGCGGTCCTTGGTGACCAGGCGGACCTCCAGCACCTTGGAGCGAAGGTTCAGGTCCGGGTGGTGTCCGGCCGCCTCGGCGAGTCGGCCGATCTCGGCGACGAGCCGCACGCCGGTGGCGAAGTCGCCCGTGCGATAGAGCGCGAACGCCACCGACCACAGCACCCGCCAGTCGTCGACGCCGTCGGCGTCGTGGAACTGCTTGGGAGTGATGGAAACCGTCATGGCGTCAGTCTAGGCAAGCCCACCGACATGCCCGTCCGTTCGGCGAGCTGGGCGCAACACCAGGGAGACCGGCCGAAGGCGAACGCACTTCACGCCTTCGCGTCGGCTCCGAAAGGGACCGGAGGGTCCCGCTACATGATGAAGGAGTCCGCCGCCAGGGCCAGGAACAGCAGCGTCAGGTAGCTGGTGGACCAGTGGAAGAGGCGCATCGGCTTGGGGTCCTCGCCGCGGTTGACGCGGCCGAGGAGCTTGTGGCATTCGAGGACGAAGAGGGCGCCGGTGACGAGGGCGACGGAGCCGTAGAGCCAGGTGGCGCCCAAAGGCACGGCCACCAGGGAGACGGCGAGCATCGCCCAGCCGTAGGCGACCGACTCGATGGCGACGCGGCGGGCGGGGGCGACGACGGGGAGCATCGGGATGCCCGCGGCGGCGTAGTCGTCCTTGAACTTCATCGCGAGGACGTAGAAGTGCGGGGGCTGCCACAGGAACACGACGGCGAACAGGACCCAGGCCATCCAGGACATGTGACCGGTGACCGCGGCCCAGCCGATGAGGACCGGGGCCGCGCCGCAGGCGCCGCCCCAGACCGTGTTGTACGGCGTGGTGCGCTTGAGCCAGATCGTGTAGACGACGTCGTAGTAGACGATCGCGCCGAAGGTCAGGAGCGCGGCGAGCCAGTTGACGAGGAGGCCCATGCCCAGGACCGCGACGGCGCCGATGACGAGGCCGAAGACCAGGGCGTTGCGCGGGGGGATCTGGTGCTTGGCGAGCGGGCGGCGCGAGGTGCGGCGCATGAGCTGGTCGATGTCGCGGTCGATGTAGCAGTTGATCGCGTTGGCCGACCCGGCGGCGAGCGCGCCGCCGATGAGGGTCGCCAGGACCGCGGTCAGCGACGGGAGCGCGTCGAACTCCATGCGCGCGGCCACGAGCATGGCCGGGATGGTGGTGATGAGGAGCAGCTCCACGATCCGCGGCTTCGTCAGGGAGACGTACGCGCCGATGAGGGAGCGCAGGCCCGGCCGGGCCGCTTCGGCGGCTTCGGGATCGGGCAGTTCGATTCGCTTGCGGGCGGGCCGGGGGGTGTCGGCGACGGCCTGGGTCGGGTCCTCGTTCATCACCGCCCACAGTACGGGCGGTGAGGTTGTGACCCGGCCGCGGGTCGGGGGCCCCTAGCAGGCGCTTTCCAATGCGAGACTGGCTCGTGGGCGGGTTCACAACGCATGGAATTCCGCCTCCCGAGAGACTGCGCATAAAGTTCACCGCGTGTAGGTAGGGTCAGAAGGCACACGTCAAAGGCCCAAATACGACGAGTACCAAGGAGTATCGCAGTGGCACAGTTCGAGTGGACCGAGCTCGATCGGCAGGCGGTTGACACGGCGCGGCTGCTCGCCGCCGACGCGGTCGAGAAGGCCGGCAACGGGCACCCCGGCACCGCCATGAGCCTCGCCCCCGTGGCGCACACCCTGTTCCAGAAGGTCATGCGGCACGACCCGAGCGACCCGCACTGGGAGGGCCGCGACCGGTTCGTGCTCTCGTGCGGCCACTCCAGCCTGACGCTGTACGTCCAGCTGTACCTCGCCGGGTACGGCCTGGAGCTGGAGGACCTGAAGAGCCTGCGCCAGTGGGGCTCCCTGACCCCGGGCCACCCCGAGGTGGGCCACACCGCGGGCGTTGAGACCACGACCGGTCCGCTCGGCCAGGGCCTGGCCACCGCGGTCGGCATGGCGATGGCGGCCCGCCGCGAGCGCGGCCTGTTCGACCCCGAGCCCGCGCAGGGCGAGAGCCTGTTCGACCACTTCGTGTACGTCATCGCCTCCGACGGCGACATCGAGGAGGGCGTCACGCACGAGGCCTCCGCGATCGCGGGCGTGCAGGAGCTGGGCAACCTCGTCGTCGTCTACGACGACAACGAGATCTCCATCGAGGACGACACCAAGATCGCCCTCGGCGAGGACGTCGCCAAGCGCTACGAGGCCTACGGCTGGCACGTGCAGGACGTGGACTGGCGCCACGGCGACGAGTACAAGGAGGACCCCAAGGCCCTCTTCGAGGCCATCGAGAAGGCCAAGGCCGTTACCGGCAAGCCCTCCCTGATCCGCCTCAAGACCATCATCGGCTGGCCCGCCCCCAAGAAGCAGAACTCGTACGCCGCGCACGGCTCCGCGCTCGGCGCCGACGAGATCGCCGCGACCAAGGAGATCCTCGGCTTCCCCGCCGACCAGTCCTTCTACGTCTCCGACGAGGTTCTCGCTCACACCCGCGGCGCCGTGGCGCGCGGGCACGAGGACCACTCCGCGTGGCGCACCGACTTCAACAACTGGGCCGCCGCGAACCCCGAGAAGAAGGCCCTGCACGACCGCCTGTGGGCGGGCGAGTTCCCCGAGGGCTTCGAGGACGCGTTCCCCGCGTTCGAGCCGTCCGCCAAGGGCGTCGCCACCCGCTCGGCCTCCGGCAAGGTCCTCTCGGCGCTCGCGCCGGTCCTGCCCGAGCTGTGGGGCGGCTCGGCCGACCTCGCCGGCTCGAACAACACCACCATGGACGGCGAGCCGTCGTTCCTGCCGCTGTCGCGCCAGACCAAGGCGTACCCCGGCAACCCGTACGGCCGGACCCTCCACTTCGGCATCCGCGAGTTCGCGATGGGCACGATCCTCAACGGCATCAAGCTCCACGGCCCGACCCGCCCCTACGGCGGGACGTTCCTCGTGTTCTCCGACTACATGCGCGGCGCGGTGCGCCTGGCGGCCCTCATGAAGACCCCGGTCGTGTACGTGTGGACGCACGACTCGATCGGCCTCGGCGAGGACGGCCCGACCCACCAGCCGGTCGAGCACCTCGCGGCCCTGCGCGCGATCCCGGGCCTGGACGTCATCCGCCCCGGCGACGCGAACGAGACCGCCGTGGTCTGGAAGACCCTCCTCGGCAAGACCGACCGCCCGGCCGCGCTGGCGCTGACCCGCCAGAACATCCCGGTGTGGGACCGCACGAAGTTCGAGTCCGCCGAGGGCGCCGCGAAGGGCGCGTACACGCTGCTCGACACCGAGGGCACCCCCGACGTGATCCTGCTCGGCTCCGGCTCCGAGGTCCAGCTGGCCGTCCAGGCCGCCGAGACCCTCGCGGGCGAGGGCGTCAAGGCCCGCGTCGTGTCCGTCCCGTCCATCGAGTGGTTCGAGGAGCAGGACGAGGCCTACAAGGAGTCCGTGCTGCCGAAGGCCGTCAAGGCCCGCGTCTCGGTCGAGGCCGGCATCGCCCTGTCGTGGCGGGGCCTGGTGGGTGACGCGGGAGTCAGCGTCTCCCTGGAACACTTCGGTGCCTCCGCGCCGTTCGAGAAGTTGTACGAGGAGTTCGGGATCACCGCCGCCGCCGTCGCGGACGCGGCCCGCTCCTCCATCAAGAAGGCACAGCAGTAATACAACTGAACTAAGCGGATCAGAAAACTAGCTGGAATAGCTGGAGGAAACCGATGAGCGCGAACGAGAACCTCGCGGGCCTGTCGGCCGCCGGAGTGTCGGTCTGGCTCGACGACATCTCGCGCGACCGCCTGGAAACGGGCAACCTGAAGGAACTCATCGCCGAGGCGTCCGTCTCGGGCGTCACGTCGAACCCGTCAATCTTCGCCGCCGCCATCACCAAGGGCAGCGGCTACGACGAGCAGATCGCCGACCTGGCGGTCCGCAAAGTGAGCGTCGACGAGGCCGCTCGCGCCATCACCACCTACGACATCCGCTGGGCCGCAGACGTCCTGGCCCCGGTCTTCGAGAACACCGGGGGCCAGGACGGCCGCGTCTCCATCGAGGTCGACCCGCGGCTCGCCCACGACACCAAGGCGACCATCGCCGAGGCCAAGGCCCTGTGGTGGGCCGTGGACCGGCCGAACACGCTGATCAAGATCCCGGCCACCGAGGCCGGGCTCCCCGCCATCACCGCGGCGATCAGCGCCGGCATCAGCGTGAACGTGACGCTGATCTTCTCCCTGGAGCGCTACCGCGGCGTCATGGACGCCTACATGGCGGGCCTGGAGGGCGCCAAGGCCGCCGGGCACGACCTCTCGCAGATCCGCTCGGTCGCCTCGTTCTTCGTGTCCCGCGTGGACTCCGAGATCGACAAGCGCCTCGACGCGGTCGGCACCGACGAGGCCAAGGCCCTCAAGGGCAAGGCCGCCGTCGCCAACGCGCGCCTGGCGTACCAGGAGTTCGAGAACGCCTTCGCGTCCCCGCGCTGGGAGGCGCTCGCGCAGGCCGGGGCCGTCCCGCAGCGCCCGCTATGGGCCTCCACCTCGGTGAAGAACCCCGACTACCGCGACGTCCTCTACGTCGAGGACCTCATCGCCCCCGGCACGGTCAACACCATGCCCGAGGGCACCATCCACGACTTCGCCGACCACGGCGAGGTCGAAGCCGACACCATCCGGCCGTTCTACGCCGACGCGGCGACCGTGATGCTCCACCTGGAGCGCCTCGGCATCGACTACGCCGACGTCGTGAAGGTCCTGGAGGACGAGGGCGTGGAGAAGTTCATCGTCAGCTGGAACCAGCTGCTGGAGCAGATCGAGTCCAAGCTCGAGACGAGCGGAGAACAGAAGTGAGCGAGCCGATGGGCAAGATGGAAGCCGCCGGAGGCCTCGCGGTCACCACCGGCGTCGACGTGAACGCCGGCGTCGAGCGCCTCAAGGCCGAGGGCGTCCCGGCCAAGGTCGCCGCCAAGGACGCCACCCTGTGGGGCCCCGAGGCTGAGGAAGAAGCGTCGATCCGCCTCGGCTGGGTCGACACCTTCGTCAAGTCGAAGGAGCTCGTCGCGCCGCTCGCGAAGCTCCGCGCCGAACTCGCCGAACAGGGCATCGACCACGTCGCCCTGTGCGGCATGGGCGGGTCCTCGCTCGCCCCCGAGGTCATCTCGCGCACGCTCGACCTGGGCATCAGCATCCTCGACACCACCGACCCCGGCCAGATCGTGGCCGAGCTCGGCGAGGCGTCCCTGCTGCGCACCGTCGTCGTCGTGTCCTCCAAGTCCGGGTCCACCGTGGAGACCGACTCCCAGCGGCGCGCCTTCGAGGCCGCGTTCAAGGGCGTCGGCGTCGAGGACTCGACCGGGCGGTTCGTGTTCGTCACCGACCCCGGCTCCGAACTGGAGAAGCTCGCGAACGCGCAGGGCTCGCACCTGTTCCTCGCCGACGCCACCGTGGGCGGGCGCTACTCGGCGCTGACCGCGTTCGGGCTCGTCCCGACCGCGCTCGCGGGCGCCGACATCGCCGAGCTCATCGAGCAGGCCGAGGAGTTCGCGACCACCATCGGCGGCGACGGGGACGACCCGGCCGTCGTGCTCGGCGCGGTCATCGCGGCCAAGCCGACGATCACCATCGCCGACGACGGCACCGGCATCGTGGGCCTGGGCGACTGGGCCGAGCAGCTCATCGCCGAGTCCCTCGGCAAGGACGGCAAGGGCACGCTCCCGGTCGTCCTCGAAGGACCGGCCGCCGCCGGCGCCCGCGGCTCCGACCGCGTGTACGCCACCGTCGGCGGCTCCTCGACGGGCCTGCCGACCGGCTCGGCCCTGGCGATGCCCGACGTGGTCGTCAACGGCCCGCTCGGCGCGCAGTTCCTCGCGTGGGAGCTCGCGACCGCCTACGCCGGCTACCTGATCGGGATCGACCCGTTCAACCAGCCGAACGTGACCGAGTCGAAGAACAACACCAACCGCATCCTCAAGGACGGCCTCCCGGACGAGCGTCCGCACGCCGTCGACGGCGCCGTGGAGATCTACGGGTCGCACGCCGACACCGTCGCGGGCGCGCTCGGCGAGCTGCTGACGAACGCCGACTCCGAGGGCGCGTACATCGCCGTCCTGGCCTACCTCGACCGGATCGACGACGCCGAGGTCGCGAAGCTGCGCGCCGGCCTGGCCGAGCGCACCGGCGCGCCCGTCACGTGGGGCTGGGGACCGCGGTTCCTGCACTCCACCGGCCAGTTCCACAAGGGCGGCCGCCAGACCGGCGTGTTCCTCCAGCTCACCGGCGCGGTCGGCGAGGACCTCCTCATCCCCGACCGCGAGTTCACCTTCGCCGGCCTCCAGGCCGCGCAGGCCGCCGGGGACCGCGAGGCGCTCCAGTCGCGCGAGCGCCCGCTCGTGCGCCTGCACCTGACCGACCGCAAGCGCGGGATCAACCAGCTGGTCCACGCTTTGAGGGAGCTGAGCTAGATGGGTGCCGAACACCTGCCCTCCAACCCGCTCCGCGACCCGGCCGACCGGCGCCTGCCGCGCATCCCCGAGCCGTGCGCTCTGGTGATCTTCGGCGTCACCGGCGACCTCGCGAAGAAGAAGCTCATCCCCGCGATCTACGACCTCGCCAACCGGGGCCTGCTCCCGGCGTCGTTCGTGATCGTGGGCTTCGCCCGCCGCGACTGGGGCGACGAGACGTTCGAGGAGATGTCCCGCGAGGCGGCCAAGGCCCACGCGCGCACCCCGTGGCGCGAAGAGGTCTGGGCCCGCCTGGCCGGCAACTTCAAGTTCGTGCAGGGCGCGTTCGACGACGACGCCGCGTTCGACCGCCTCGACGCGGTCGTCGACGAGCTGCGCGAGACGAACGGCATCGCCGGCAACGCGGCGTTCTACTTCTCGATCCCGCCGCTGGCGTTCCCGACCGTGCTCAAGCAGCTCAAGCGGACCGGCATGTCCGACAACCGCCAGGACGGCGGCGGCTGGCGCCGCGTCGTGGTCGAGAAGCCCTTCGGCGAGGACCGCGCGTCCGCGAAGGAGCTCAACGAGCTCGTCGACACGGTGTTCACCGCGCCCGACGTGTTCCGCATCGACCACTACCTCGGCAAGGAGACGGTGCAGAACATCTTCGCGCTGCGCTTCGCGAACGCCATGTTCGAGCCGATCTGGAACTCCAACTACGTCGACCACGTGCAGATCACGATGGCCGAGGACGTCGGCATCGGCTCGCGCGCCGGGTTCTACGACGACAACGGCGCCGCCCGCGACGTCCTCCAGAACCACGTGCTCCAGCTCCTCGCGATCGCCGCGATGGAGCAGCCCAACGGGTTCGTGGCCGAGGAGATCCGCGTCGAGAAGCTGAAGGTCCTGCGGGCCATCAAGCTCCACGACGACCTGGAGGCGACCGCGATCCGCGGCCAGTACACCGACGGCTGGGTGCAGGGCCGCCCCGTCCAGGGCTACCTGTCCGAGGACAACATCCCGCAGTCCTCCACCACGGAGACCTACGCGGCGGTGCAGATCGGCATCCAGAACCGGCGCTGGAACGGCGTCCCGTTCTACCTGCGCACCGGGAAGCGCCTTCCCAAGCGGGTCACGGAGATCGCGGTGGTCTTCAAGGAGGCCCCGCACATGCCGTTCGCCGACTACGACACCAAGACGCTCGGCAACAACCAGCTCGTCATCCGCGTGCAGCCCGACGAGGGCATCACCGTGAAGTTCGGCTCCAAGGTGCCGGGCACGGGCATGGAGCTGCGGGACATCTCGATGGGCTTCGGCTACGGCGAGACGTTCACCGAGTCGAGCCCCGAGGCGTACGAGCGGCTCATCCTGGACGTGCTCCTGGGCGACAAGACGCTGTTCCCGGACGCGCAGGAAGTGGACGCGTCCTGGGCCGTGGTCGACCCGCTGGAGGAGTACTGGGCGACGACCAAGCCCGAGCCGTACGAGTCCGGCACCTGGGGCCCGGCGGGCTCCGACCTCATGCTGCAATCGTCCGGCCGCCGCTGGCGCCGGGCGTAGAAGGAGTCCTGACATGCATCTGAAGGACACCACCACCGGCGACATCATGAAGGCCCTCGACGGGCTCCTCCACGAGGTCGGCGGCGGCTCCAGCCTCGCGCTCAACCTGGTGGCGCTGACCACCGAGGACGAGCGCGAAGAGGTCGAGAAGGCCGCGTCCGTCGCCGCGCAGGAGCACCCGTACCGCCTGATCATGGTGATCCCGCGGGACCTGGAGGCGACCGAGCCGCGCATCGACGCCGAAGTGACCGTGGGCGAGCGCCTCGGGTCCGCCGAGGCGATCATCCTGCGCCTCGACGGCCCGGCCGCCGCGCACCTGAGCTCGATCGTGCTGCCCATGCTGGCCTCCGACATCCCGGTGGTCACCTGGTGGCTGCTCGACCCGGTCCGCTACGGCCTGGAGCACGAGCTGCGCTCGTTCGCCGACCGCCGCATCACGTACTCGGCCCGCGCGGCCGACCCGGTGCGGTCGCTGTTCCGCCGCGCCGAGACCTACGTCAGCGGCGACACCGACATCTGCTGGACCCGCATCAGCCTGTGGCGCTCGCTCATCGCCAGCGCCTTCGACGGGGTCACGCAGTCGGTCGAGTCGATCACCATCAAGGCCGACGACGACGACCCGTCGGCGCAGCTCATGGCCGCGTGGCTCCACACGCGCCTGGGCGTGGCGCCCGAGGTGGTCGACACCGAGGTCGAGCGCAACTCCGAGCACCTGCCGGCGATCGCCTCCGTGGCGTTCACGATGTCCGGCGGGGAGACGATGGAGGTCGAGCGGCAGGCCGACGGGACCACGACCCTGCGCCAGGCGGGGCTGCCCAAGCGCCGCCAGACGCTCCAGGGCCGGACCCTCGGGCAGCTGCTGGCCGAGGAGCTGCGGCACATCGACCCCGACACGGCGTACCGCAAGGTCCTGGACACCTTCCAGGAGCACTACGAGGAGACCCGGGCATGAGCCGCTCCGCCGCCGTGATCGTCCACGAGGGCGCCGAGGTCCTGGCCGAGGCGGTCGCGTCGCGGCTGATCAACCGGCTCGCCGACGCGCAGGCGCAGCGGGGCGAGGCCTCGATCGTGCTCACCGGCGGCCGCATCGCGGCCCGGGTGTACCAGTACGTCCTGGAGTCGCCGATCCGCAGCGTCGTGGACTGGACGAAGGTCGACTTCTGGTGGGGCGACGAGCGGTTCCTGCCGTCCGGCGACCCCGAGCGGAACGAGACCCAGGCCCGCGCGGCGTTCCTCGACAAGCTCCTGCTCGACCCCGAGCGGGTGCACCCGATGGCGGCCTCGGACGTGGTCGCCACGCCCGAGGAGGCCGCGGCGCTGTACGCGGCCGAACTGGAGACCGCCGCCGGCGGTTCCGGGGTGCCCGCGTTCGACCTGCTGCTGTTGGGGATCGGCGAGGACGGCCACGTCGCCTCGCTGTTCCCGGGCAATCCGGCCCTTGAGGCGGCCGGTGCGGCCGTGGGGGTGCACGACTCCCCCAAGCCGCCGCCGGAGCGCGTCTCGCTGACGCTGGAGGCGATCAACACCGCAACGGCGGCGTGGATCATCGCCTCGGGTGAGGGCAAGGCCGAGGCCGTGGACGAGGCGCTCGCGAAGGGCGAACTCCCCGCGGGCCGCGTCAAGGCGACGGGTCACACTAGGTGGCTGGTCGACAAGGACGCGGCGGCGAAGCTGAAGCACCACTTGGACTTCTAGAACACGCGAGAGGGCCCGGATCATTCGATCCGGGCCCTCAGTGTTGTTCTCGTGGCCGCCGGCGCCGCTCGGGTGGTGGGACCCGTGTGGGATGCGGTGCGCCTGTTCACCCAACCAAGTGGACAGGAAGGGCGGCTCGGGAATGGTGAGTGACTAGAAGAGGGATCGCTCGCCGCGTGCGGCGGCTCTGGCGGCGAGGGCTTCGGCGAGGAGGTCTTCGGCCTCTTCTTCGCTGCGGCGCTCGCGGACGTAGTTCAGATGGGTCTTGTACGGTTTGGCGGTTCGTCGTTCCGGGGGATTGTCCTGGTCGGGGCCGGCGGGCCAGCCGCAGCAGGTGCAGTCCCATTCCTGCGGTACCTCCACGTACAGCGCGAATGGCAGTACCGTCTCGTGTCCGTTGGCGCACCAGTACTTCACGTTCTGCCGGGCGACCGGCTCGCCGCGTTCCGAGTGGAGACCCGGTATGGCGCCGATGCGGGTGCCGCGGATGGCGTGTCCGTTGGACATATGTGTGATCGCTCCTCACAGACAGGGGGATCTTCTGTGGATGTCGGCCGTGCGCGGCCACGGACCGGAGCGTCAACGGGAGGAAGACCGTGACTCCCCGAGGGCGTGGCCGTGGAGTCAGCGGCCGTGGCGGCTGGGGCACCGCACTGAGCAATTCTATGACGTAACGCACACAGTGGCAAGATGTCATGAATGGGGCTCGTCATGACACCAGGTCCTCCCGTACGGAAATATGCGAGTCCCGTTCCCGGTTGCAACTCGTACACCACTATACGAGTTGAACCGGAAGGAAGCACCGATCATGAAGCGCTCCAGGCAGTGGCAGCTGACCCGACGACCGCAGGGGGCGGCGACCGCCGAGGACTTCGCGCTCGTCGAGGCCGAGGTCCCGCCGCTCGGGCCCGGGCAGGTCGCCGTTCGCAACACCCACCTGTCGGTCGACCCGTACATGCGCGGGCGCATGGACGACAAGCCCTCGTACATCGCCCCGTTCGGCCTGGACGCGCCTCTGGAGGGCGCCGCGGTCGGCGTCGTGACCGAGTCCCGCGCCGAGGGCCTGGAGCCCGGGCAGGTGGTCGAGCACTTCCACGGCCTCCGCGAGGTCTCGGTCTTGGACGGCACGGCGGTCGCCCCTGTCTCGCTCGACGGGATCGCGGCGTCGGCGTACCTGGGACCGCTGGGGCCGACCGGGTTCACGGCCTGGCTGGGGACCACCGAGATCGCCCCGGTCCGCGAGGGCGACACCGTGTTCGTCACCGGCGCGGCCGGCGCCGTCGGCAGCCTCGCCGGGCAGATCGCCCGCCTCCGCGGAGCCGCACGGGTCATCGGCAGCGCGGGAGGACCCGAGAAGGTCCGGTACCTGGTCGACGAACTCGGCTTCGACGCCGCCTTCGACTACCGCAGCGCCGTCCCCGCCGAGCGGCTCGCGAGCCTGGCGCCTGACGGCATCGACGCGGTCTTCGACAACGTCGGCGGCCCGCAACTGGAGGCGGCGATCGGCCGGCTCCGCATCGGCGCGCGGATAGCCTTGTGCGGCATGGCGAGCCAGTACGACGGCCGCGAACCGTACGGGATCGCCAACCTGTTCGAGCTGACTACCAAGCGCGCGACCGCGCGGGGCTTCATCGTCAGCGACCACTTCGACCTCCTCGCGGCCTTCCGCAAGGAGGTCGGCGACTGGATGCGGGAGGGCCGACTGGTCCACCGCGAGTCGGTCTTCGACGGGATCGAACAGGTCCCTGAGGCGCTGCTGGGGCTGTTGCGCAGCGGCGCGTCGACCTCGGGGAAGGTCATCGTGCGGCTGGAAGTCTGAGGCAGGCGCACAGGAGGCCCCGACCGCTGCGCGGTCGGGGCCTCC
>NZ_QFRW01000278.1 GCF_003265355.1 Glycomyces dulcitolivorans
CCCGACCGCTGCGCGGTCGGGGCCTCCTGGAAAGTCTTCGGGTCGCTAGACCATCGTTCGCATGATGAGGCCGAAGGCGATGATGGCGGCGAACCAGATGATGCCCACGCCGATCGTGATCCGGGTGAGGTTCTTCTCCGCGACCGTCGAACCCGAAGCGACCGAGGACATGCCGCCGCCGAACATGCTCGACAGGCCGCCGCCCTTACCCTTGTGCAGCAGCACCATGAGGATCAGGATCGCGCTGGCGAGCAGCAGGATGATCAGCAAGGACCAGCTCAGAACCGTCATCATCAGTGATCGGGTTTCCTCTCAACAAATCCGGCCCGGTCTGGGGCTTGGGCCACGCACGAGTCTAGCGGGTAAGCCATTTGACGAGCCATTCGGGCTTATCGGTAAGCCAATCGACTTCTGAAATGCAAGGAGCCGCCGTACGACGCTGTACGGCGGCCCTGTCTGCTGCCCGCAGCGCTCAGCTCGTGCGCTGCGGGCGAAACCTCGTTACGCTCCCACGTGCTCCGGGAAGCGGACGATCTTGGCGAACTCCTCGGCGTCGAGCGAGGCGCCCCCGACGAGGGCGCCGTCGATGTCGGGCTTGCCCATGATCTGGGCGACGTTGGAGGACTTCACCGAACCGCCGTAGAGAATGCGGACCCGCTCCGCCACCGCGCCGAACTTCTCGGCGAGGGCCGCGCGCAGGGCGCCGATGACCTCCTGGGCGTCCTCGGCGGAGGCCGTGCGGCCCGTGCCGATGGCCCAGACGGGCTCGTACGCGACGACGACCTTGGCGAGCTCTTCCTCGGTGAGCCCGTCGACGGCGGCGATCAGCTGGGAGACCGAGTGGGAGATGTGGTTCCCCGCCTCTCGGACGTCCAGCGCCTCGCCGACGCAGAGGATCGGGCTGATGCCGTTGTTGAGCGCCTGGCGGACCTTCGCGGCCACCAGTTCGTCGCCCTCCTCGTGGTACTGGCGGCGCTCGGAGTGGCCCACGGCCACGTACGAGCAGCCCAGCTTCGCGAGCATCGAGCCGGCGATCTCGCCGGTGTACGCGCCCGACGGGTGCGCCGACAGGTCCTGGGCGCCGAAGCCGATGGTCAGCTTGTCGCCGTCGACCAGCGTCTGCACGCTGCGGATGTCGACGAACGGCGGGAGGACGACGGTCTCGACCGCTTCGAGCTGCTCGCGCGTGAGGCTGAAGGCGAGCTTCTGCACCAGCGCGATCGCTTCGAGGTGGTTGAGGTTCATCTTCCAGTTGCCGGCGATGAGCGGCTTGCGGGTCTCAGTCATGTTCACTTCTCCAGTGCGTCCAGGCCGGGGAGCGTCTTGCCCTCAAGGTATTCGAGGGAGGCGCCGCCGCCGGTCGAGATGTGGCCGAAGCCGTCCTCGGGCAGGCCGAGGGTGCGGACCGCGGCGGCGGAGTCGCCGCCGCCGACCACGCTGAACGCCTCGGAGTCCACCAGCGCCTGGGCGACGGTCTTCGTGCCCGCGGCGTAGTCGGGGAACTCGAAGACGCCCATGGGGCCGTTCCAGAACACGGTCTTCGCTCCGGCGATCCGCTCGGCGAAGAGCTTCGCGGACTCGGGGCCGATGTCGAGGCCCATGCGCTCGGCCGGGATCGCGTCCACGGCCACCGTGAGCGGCTCGGCGTCGGCGGCGAACTCGGCCGCGGTGACGGTGTCGACCGGCAGCAGCAGTTCGACGCCGAGTGCGGCGGCGCGCTCCAGGTAGGTCTTGCAGACCTCGATCTGGTCCTTCTCCAGCAGCGACGACCCGACCTCGTAGCCCTGGGCCGCGAGGAAGGTGAACATCATGCCGCCGCCGACGATGAGCGTGTCGACCTTGTCGAGCAGGTTGTCGATGACCGCGAGTTTGTCGGAGACCTTCGCGCCGCCGAGGATGACGACGTACGGCTGCTCCGGCTTGCCGGTGAGCTTCGAGAGGACCTCGACCTCTTTGGCGATGAGCCAGCCGGCGTAGTGCGGCAGGAGCTTCGCGACGTCGTACACGGAGGCGTGCTTGCGGTGGACCGCGCCGAAGGCGTCGTCCACGTACAGGTCGCCGAACGCGGAGAGCCGGCCGGCGAACTCGGCCCGCTCGGTGTCGTCCTTGCTGGTCTCGCCCTTGTTGAAGCGCAGGTTCTCCAGCAGCAGGACGTCGCCGTCGGTCTGGGCGACGGCCTTGGCGTCGGCGTCGGAGCCGACGGTGTCGGTCGCGAACGCGACCTCGCGCCCCAGGACCTCGCCGAGCCGCTTGGCCACGGGGGCCAGCGAGAAGGCGGGGTCGGGCGCGCCCTTGGGGCGGCCCAGGTGCGAGCAGACCACGACGCGGGCGCCGGCTTCGGCGAGCGCCTTGATCGTGGGGGCGACGGCGCGGATGCGGCCGTCGTCGGTGATGGTCTTCCCGTCCAGGGGCACGTTGAGGTCGGCGCGTACGAGTACGCGCCGACCGTTGACGCCCTCCTGGAGGAGTTCGTCCAGCGTCTTCATCGGTGCGTTAGCCGACGAGTTCGACGAGGCTGACGAGGCGGTTGGAGAAGCCCCACTCGTTGTCGTACCAGCCGAAGACCTTGACCTGGTTGCCGATGACCTTGGTGAGCAGGCCGTCGATGATGCACGAGTGCGGGTCGGTCTCGATGTCCTTGGAGACGATCGGGTCCTCGGTGTAGGCCAGGATGCCCTTGAGCGGGCCCTCGGCGGCGGCCTTGAGCGCGGCGTTGACCTCTTCCTTCGTGGTCTCCTTGGAGGCCTCGAAGGTCAGGTCGGTGATCGAGCCGGTCGCGATCGGGACGCGCAGCGAGTAGCCGTCGAGCTTGCCGTTGAGCTCGGGCAGCACCAGGCCGACGGCCTTGGCGGCGCCGGTCGTGGTGGGCACGACGTTCAGGGCGGCGGCGCGGGCGCGGCGCGGGTCCTTGTGGGGGCCGTCCTGGAGGTTCTGGTCCTGGGTGTAGGCGTGGATCGTGGTCATCAGACCCTTCTCGATGCCCACGGACTCGTTCAGGACCTTGGCCATGGGGGCCAGGCAGTTGGTGGTGCACGACGCGTTCGAGATGATGTGGTGCTTCTCGCCGTCGTACTTGTCGTGGTTGACGCCCATGACCACGGTCAGGTCCTCGTTCTTCGCCGGAGCGGAGATGATGACCTTCTTGACCGAGCCGCCCAGGTGGGCGGCGGCCTTGGTGCCGTCGGTGAAGAAGCCGGTCGACTCGATGACGACCTCGGCCCCGACCTCGTCCCACGGGATGTTCGCGGGGTCGCGCTCGGCGAACGCCTTGATGGTCTTGCCGTCGACGGTGATCTCGCCGGCGCCGACCTTGACCTCGTAGGGGAGGCGGCCGAGGATCGAGTCGTACTTGAGCAGGTTTGCGATGGTCTCGGCGTCGCCCAGGTCGTTGTAGGCGACGATTTCGACATCGGCACCGGAGGCGAGAACCGCCCGGAAGAAGTTGCGCCCAATGCGGCCGAAGCCGTTGACGCCAACGCGGATGGTCACGTGCCCATCTCCTCGCTAAGAACAGGATCGGATATCTGAATGAGACCGGAGGCGGTCTCGCACGCGATCCGTTCAGCCGAAGAGCGACGGTGGAACAGATCGCTGTTCGGCCTCGTCGCCGAGCACTCCTTGACACTAACCGCTCCGGTTCTCAGACCTTCCGCGGCCGGTCCCCCCGATCATGTCACACCCGGGACGCGGGTGTGACATCGCGGTTAAGCCTAACGGTTGATCGGCGGGTCGAGGCGGGTACGGCAGGCGTGGCGAATCGGGGCGAAGCCGCCCTATGCGACCAGCATTTCCTCTTCTGCGACCACGTCGTCGGGTCCGGGGACGCCGGTCTCCTGGGCGCGTTTGGTCGCCATGTTGATGAGGCGCCGTATGCGGCCCGCGATGGCGTCCTTGGTGAGCGGCGGCTCGGCGAGCGCGCCGAGCTCTTCGAGGGACGCCTGGCGGTGTTCGAGGCGCAGGCGCCCGGCCGAGGCGAGGTGCTCGGGGACGTCGTCGGCGAGCACTTCGAGGGCGCGGGTGACCTTCGCGGCGGCGGCGACGGCGGCGCGCGCGGAGCGGCGCAGGTTCGCGTCGTCGAAGTTCGCGAGCCGGTTCGCGGTGGCGCGGACCTCGCGGCGGACGCGGCGCTCCTCCCAGGTGAGGACGGAGGCGTGGGCGCCGAGGCGGGTGAGCAGCTCGCCGATGGCGTCGCCGTCGCGGATGACGACGCGGTCGACGCCGCGCACGTCGCGGGACTTCGCGGAGATGCCGAGGCGGCGGGCCGCGCCGACGAGCGCGAGCGCGGACTCGGGGCCGGGGCAGGTGACTTCGAGGGCCGAGGAGCGGCCGGGCTCGGTGAGCGAGCCGCGGGCGAGGAACGCGCCCCGCCAGGCGGCCTCGGCGCAGCACGGGTAGGCGCCGACGACGTGGTTCGGCAGGCCCCTGACGGGGTAGCCGCGCTGGTCGGTGAGGCCGATCTGCTTGGAGAACGCCTGGCCGTCGGCCATGACGCGCAGCAGGTAGTGGTTGTTGCGGCGCAGTCCGGCGGCCACGAGGACGTGGATCTCGGACTCGTAGTGGTAGAGGTCGTTGATCATGCGCTTGGCGCGGCGGGCGACGTTGCCGGCGTCGACCTCGGCCTCGACGACCACGTTGCCCTGCCCGACGAGGTGGAGGCCCCCGGCGAACCGGAAGAGCGCGCCGAGCTCGGCGCGCTGGCAGCAGGACTTGTTCACCTCGATGCGGCTGAGCTCGTCCTTGACCTCCGAGGTCATCGCCATTCGTTAACCACCATCTTCGACCAGCAGACTTCCCAATACGGCGGCCAGGGACGCGACGTCGTGCGTGACGCCGTCGGCGGCGAGGTCCGCCGCGACCAACCGGGCCTCCAACGATTGTGCCGCACTGTTCAACGAGTCGGGATCGGCGAGGGTTCGGGCATCGCCCGAGACGACGTAGTGAAACCGGACACCTTCGGCGTATCGGCGCAGCGTGTCGACGTGACCGGCGAGGGTCAGACCGTCGGTCTCCTTCTCCTCCGAGAGGTTGAGCACCACGATCTTGCGGGCTTTGGAGGCGGCGATCGCTTCGCGCAGGGACGGCAGGAGCAGGTGCGGGATGACGGAGGTGTACCAGGAGCCGGGCCCGAAGACGAGCCAGTCGGCCTCCTCGACCGCGGCGAGGGTCTCGGGGCAGGCGGGGGCGTCGGCGGGCAGGAGGCGCACGTCCTCGACCTGGCCGTCGGCGACGGCGACGTCGTGCTGGCCGACGATGGTGCGCTTGCCCGAGCCTTCGGCGAGGTCGGCCTCGATGTCGAGCGGGGTGGAGGACATGGGCAGGACGCGGGCGCGGGCGCCGACCATGCGCCCGGCGGCGGCGACGGCGTCGACCGGGTTGGCGTGGCGCTCCAGCAGCGAGAGCAGGACGATGTTGCCGACCGGGTGGCCCGCGAGGAAGTCCTCGCCGCCGAAGCGGTGCGAGAACAGCTCGGCGGCCTCGGCGCGGGACGGGTCGGCGGTCGCGACGAGGGCCTTGCGGAGGTCGCCGGGCGGCAGGACCGGGCGGGTGGCGCGGATGTCGCCCGAGGAGCCGCCGTCGTCGGCGACGGTCACGACCGCCGTCAGGTCGACGTCGAGCCTCGAAAGCGCGCGCAGCGAGGCCGACAGGCCCCGCCCGCCGCCGAACGCGACCACTTTCTGCATCAGCGGTTCCCTCGGATCGGGGTGTCGGTATGGGGGTGCGGGGGGTTAACTCGTTCCCGCGGTCCCGGTGGTTGGTGTTCGCGGGGAAGCCGGCCGCGTTCAGGCGCCTGGCGATCTCCTCGGAGATGGCGACGGAGCGGTGCTTGCCGCCGGTGCAGCCGATGGCGATCGTCATGTAGCGCTTGCCCTCCCGCTCGAAGCCCTGCGTGGTGCCGAGCAGCAGCGCCGTGTACGACTCGACGAACTCCTCCGCGCCGTCCTGCGAGAGGACGTACTCCGAGACGTCGGAGTCGGTGCCGGTGTGCTCGCGCAGGGCCGGGACCCAGTACGGGTTGGGAAGGAATCGTACGTCAGCGACGTAGTCGGCGTCGCGCGGGATGCCGTACTTGAACCCGAACGACATGCAGGTGAACTGGAGGCGCGGCGAGGACGGGGCGAGGAACGCGTCCTCGACGCGGGCGCGCAGCTGGTTCTCGTTCAGGTGCGTGGTGTCGAACAGGGTGTCGGCCGAACCGCGGGCCGGTTCGAGCAGGACGCGCTCGGCGGCGATGCCGTCGGCGAGCATGCCGTCGCCCTGGAGCGGGTGGGCGCGGCGGACCTTCTCGAAGCGGCGGATGATCACGTCGTCGTCGGCGTCGACGAACACCAGGTGGGGTTTGAAGCCGCCCTTGCGGAGGTCCTCGATGACGCCCACCAGGTCGGTCATGAACGCGCGCGAGCGCACGTCGAGGACCATCGCGGTCCGGCGGACCTCCTCGCCGCCGGCGGCGGCCAGCTCGGCGGCCTGGCCGACGAGCGACTCCGGAAGGTTGTCGATGACGTAGTAGCCGACGTTCTCCAGTGCGCGCGCCACGGTCGAGCGCCCGCCGCCCGAGATGCCGGTGACGATGACCAGGTCCAATTCGCTGCGGTCGCTCGAACCCGCATGCACTGCTGCCACACCCATAAGTCCAGTATCCCCGAATTCCGTTCCAACCGCCGTGGTGACACGGCCCCGGCGCGATCGCCGAATCGACAATCGTATAGGTACCAGGGCAGTCTCAAGAACCGCTGTCGTCGGGATTACGCAGATGTGTCCGCAAGGCCTCGGCGAGTTTCGGCCCGATACCGGGCACTGCCTCCAAATCGGACAGTTCGGCCTCGCGGATGCGCTTCACGGACCCGAACTCCTTCAGGAGCGCCTTCTTCTTCGACTCCCCCAGGCCCGGCACCGAGTCGAGGGCCGAGGCGGTCATCTTCTTGCGTCTGCGGCTGCGGTGCAGGGAGATCGCGAACCGGTGGGCCTCGTCGCGGACGCGCTGCATCAGGTACAGGGCCTCGGAGGTGCGCGAGAGGATCACCGGGAACTCCTCGCCGGGGAGCCAGATCTCTTCGAGGCGCTTGGCGAGCCCGGCGAGGTTGATCGTGTCGATCCCGAGCTCGGCGAACACCTGCTCGGCGGCGGCGACCTGCGGCTGGCCGCCGTCGACGACGAGGAGCTGCGGCGGGTAGTGGAAGCCGCGCTTCGGCTCCTCGCCCTCCTCCACGGGCGAGCCGACGGGCTGGTCGGCGAGCTTGGCGAGGCGCCGGCGCAGCGTCTCCTGGAGCGAGGCGAGGTCGTCCTTGCGCTCGCCCTTGATGACGAAGCGGCGGTACTCGCTCTTGCGCGGCAGGCCGTCCTCGAAGACGACCATCGACGCGACCACGTCCTCCCCCTGGGACTGCGAGACGTCGTAGCACTCGATGCGCAGCGGCGCCTCGGGCAGGTCGAGGGCGTCGGCGAGCTCTTCGAGGGCCTTCGAGCGCGAGGTGAGGTCCCCGGCGCGCTTGAGCTTGTGGCGCTGGAGGTTCTCCAGGGCGTTCTTCTCGACGGTCTCGGCGAGGGCCCGCTTGTCGCCGCGGCGCGGCACGCGCAGGTCGACCTTCGAGCCGCGCCGCTCCGACAGGAGCTCGGCAAGGGCCTCGTGGTCGGCGGGCAGGGCCGGGACCAGGACCTCCTTGGGGACGACCTCGTTCTGCTCGCCGTAGAACTGGAGGCAGAAGCGCTCCACGAGCCCGGGCAGGTCGACCGGCTCGGCCTTGTCGATGACCCAGCCGCGCTGGCCGCGGATGCGGCCCTTGCGGACGTGGAAGACCTGGACGGCGGCCTCCAGCTCGTCGTCGGCCACGGCCATGACGTCGCAGTCGACGTCCTCGGCGAGGACGACGACCTGCTGTTCGAGGACCTTGTCGAGGGCCCCGAGGTCGTCGCGCAGGCGCGCGGCCCGCTCGAATTCGAGGGCCTCGGAGGCCTCCTGCATCTCGGCGATGAGCCGCTTGCGCACCGGGGCGGTCTCCCCGGCCATGAAGGCGCAGAAGCCGTTCACGAGCTCGCGGTAGTCCTCGGCGGAGATGCGCCCGACGCACGGCGCCGAGCACTTGCCGATGTCGGCGAGCAGGTTCGGGCGGTTGATCCGGTTGCAGCGCTTGAACTCCGTGTCCGAGCACGTGCGGATCGGGAAGACCCGGGTGAGCAGGTCGAGGGTCTGGCGGATGGCCCACGCCGAGCCGAAGGGCCCGAAGTAGCGGACGCCCTTGCGGCGGGCGCCGCGCATGACCTGGGCGCGCGGGAACTCCTCCCCCACGGTGACCGCGAGCCACGGGTAGGACTTGTCGTCCTTGAACATGACGTTGAAGCGCGGGTCGTACTCCTTGATCCAGGTCCACTCCAGCTGGAGGGCCTCGACCTCGGTGGCGACCACGGTCCACTCGACGCTCCGCGCGGTGTTCACCATGCGGCGGGTGCGCTCGTGGAGCCGGGTCTCGTCCGCGAAGTACGAGTTCAGCCGATTCCGCAGGTTCTTCGCCTTGCCGACGTAGATCACGCGCCGGTCGCGGTCCCTGAAGCGGTAGACGCCCGGTTCGGTGGGGATGGTGCCGGGGGCGGGACGGTAATCAACTGCCACAACACTAAGGCTATATCCCGCCCCCGACACTCGTTCGGCTACGGCTTGGCCGCCAGCGCCAGGACCTCCGCGTGGAGGTCGTTCACGACCTCGCGCGCGATGCCGCGGTTCGAGAACCAGGAGCCGAGGTTCTCCACGTCCCTGGTCAGGAAGTCCATGCCGAGCGGGTTCGCGTAGATGTCGACGACCTGCGGGAGGTCGAGGACGACGAGCCGGCCCTCGTGGACGACCGTGTTGTACGGCGAGAGGTCGCCGTGGGCGAAGCCCAGCTCGGTCATGCGGCGCAGGGCCTCGGAGGCCTGCTCCCACAGGCTTTCGAGTTCGTCCCCGTCGGGCCGGGTCTCGGCGAGCCGGGGCGCGGCGGTGCGGTCGTGGCCGATGAACTCCATGAGGACCTCGGTGCCGTGGACCTGGACCGGGTAGGGCACCGGGACGCCGACGTTGTACAGGCGCTTGAGCGCGTCGAACTCGGCGGCGGCCCAGCGCCCGGCGGCCTGTTCGAGGCCGAAGGTGGTGCGCTTGGCCATGGCGCGGTTGTCGCGCGAGCGCTTGGCGGCGCGCCCGACGGTGTAGTCGCCGGCCCGGTTGAACTGGGTGTGCTCGGCGCTGCGGTAGCGCTTGGACGCCATGATCACGGCCTGGTCGGTGCCGGGGACGACGCGTTCGATGAGGAACACGTCGGCCTCCTTGCCGGTCTTGAGGATGCCGAGTTCGTAGTCGACGGCGCCGTGGTCGGTGATGACCCAGTCGGGGTGGGGTTCGGGGCCGCGCTGGAGCGGCTCGGACTCCCACCAGATGGACCAGCGGTCGCCGGCCGGGGGCCGGTCGTCGTTGGGCATCTCGTCAAAGACGGTGCGCATGGATTCGTAGCGCTCGCGGTCGTCGTCCGAGAAGACCTCATGCGGGTTGTGATCGCGTTCACGGCGCTTGGTGGACTGGAACGGTTCAGAAGGTTGGCGCTTGCGAGGCAAGGTAGAAGGCTCCTGTGAGGAAGTCCGTCCGCCGCGGAGAGAATCAGAGCGCGGCGACGGGAGGTGAACTGAGTTTCAAGGCAAGGGTCGGGACAACGACAGCCATCAGTAACACCTCCATTCGTCAGGAGCCCCGGGGCGCTATGCCGCCGGGCAACGGAAGCTACTCTAACGAACCCTCCCGTCTGCGCGCAAGTCTTTTTTCGTCACGTCAATGACCTGCGGAGTCGTAGGCGCGCAAGCCCATGCGGAAGGTCCAGACCGCGACGGCGGCCGACACTGCGGCCGCGATCGGCGGGGCGACGAGCCACCAGGGGTCGAGGCGGCCGGTGAGGATCTGCGCGGGGACGAAGCTCGCGAAGGCGAGCGGGAGGCCGAAGGTGAGGACGAGGCGGACCGCGGCGGGGAAGATCGTCAGCGGGAAGCGCATGGCCTCGTTCTGGAGCTCGGTGACCATGAACGCGATGACGGGCGTGCGGCCCTGCATCCAGAAATTCGCGGCGTTCGCGATCGTCAGCAGGGCGGCCTGGATGACGATGGCGCACACCAGGAGGAACAGGCCGGTCGGGACGGCCGCGAGGCCGAGGCCGGCGCCGGTCCAGCCGATGCCGAGCATGACGAGGCCGAGGGTGGCCTCGCCGAAGACCTGCATGCCGACGTGCTTGGAGCCGACCTGGACGAGGACGGGGGCGGGGCGGGTGATCCGGTAGTCCATGTCGCCTTCGACGATCATCTTCCCGGTGTCCCAGATGCCGTCCCAGAACAGGGCGGTCGAGGACCAGGAGGTGGCGAGGAACCCGGCGAGGACGAGCATCTCGTGGTAGCCCCAGCCGTCGATAGAGCTGACGTTCCCGAACAGGATGGCCAGGAACGCGAACAGCATGATCTGCCAGAACGTCCCCGAGACGGCCATGACCCAGAAGTCGGCCGGGTACTCGGTGACCGAGCGGAGGTAGGCGCCGATCGAGCGGCGGTAGACCCCGAACGCGTGCCGGGGCCCGAAAGCGTCAGCCGCCATGGACGGTCACCTTCTTCACGAGCTGGGACCAGATGAGGCGCCCGATGACCCACAGGGCGGCGGCCCACGCCGCCTGGGCGGCGAGGAGGCCGAGCGCGCCGGCGGTGCCGACGCGGCCGAGGTAGATCGAGGCGGGCGTGGTGGTGAAGTGGACGAACGGGAGGGCCCAGGCGGTCGCCTGGAGCCACACGGGCATGAGCGCGAGCGGCACCATCATGCCGGAGAAGAACGCGAGCATCGTGTCGCGGGCCCACTGGATGCCGAGGAACCGCTGGGTCACGAAGCAGGTCAGGACCGACAGGTAGTTGATGCCGAACGCGAGCGGGAAGATGAGCAGGACGCTGACGACGGTCAGGACCGCCGCGAGGGCCGAGTCCGGCGGCGCGGGCCGGAAGATGAGCACCGCCGCGGTCGTCCCGAGGGCGGCCGCGGGCACGGAGGCGACCATGCCGCCGATGTACTCCCCCGCGCGGGCGCGCTGGAAGTCGACCGGCTTGGTCAGGTCGACGGCGACGAGCCCGTCGAGGATGCGGTTGGCCATGTCCCAGTCGGAGCCGGCCCACGCGAGGGTCGAGGTGAGGAAGCCGATGATGAGGTACGCCTTCATCGCCTGCCAGTCGTAGCCGCCCATCTCGCCGTCCCCGATGAGGTTGCTCCAGACGGCGAGGCCGGCCAGGAGTGACCAGCCGCCGAAGAGGACCGAGAAGATCCAGGTGGTCTTGTAGGCGATCTTGCGCTTGAACGAGATCGTCGCCAGCGCGAGGTCGACGCTTGCCATGTGTCAGTGTCCCGAGGAGTCGTAGGAGCGCAGGCCGAGCCGGTAGAGGCCCGCCGCGAGGAGGACCGAGGCGGCCGCGGTCAGGGGCGGGCCGACGAGCCACCAGGACGTCAGGTGCCCGGTGAGGACCGCGACGGGCACGAAGTTGACGAAGGCGACCGGGACCACGAACATGGTCACGATCTTCACCGCGGCCGGGAAGAGCGCGAGCGGCATCGTCATGGCGTTGTGCTGGAGGTCGAGGAGGACGAACGCGAAGATCGAGTTGTTCCCCTTGAGCCAGAAGTTCACCGCGCACAGGGCCGTGATGAGCGCGCACTCGATGACGATCGCGCAGGCGAGGCCGAGGACGCCGACGGGGACGGCGGCGAGACCCATGCCCGCGCCGATCCAGCCGTAGGCGACCATGACGAGGCCGAAGCCGACCTCGCCGAAGCCCTGCATGCCGATGTGAGAGGTGGCGACCTGGACGACGACCGGCGCGGGCCGCGTGATGCGGTAGTCGATCTCGCCCTTGAGGACGTACGTGCCGGTGCTCCAGACGCCGTCGCACAGCAGCGCGGTCGAGCCGGCGGCGACGGTGAGGAGCCCGGAGAGCATGAGCATCTCGTGGTACCGCCAGCCGGCGACGTCGGGCACGGCGGCGAACAGGACGGTGAGGAACGCGAACTGGAGGACGTTCCACATGACGCCGGCCGAGGCCATGACCCAGAAGTCGGCCGGGTACTCGGTGATGGCGCGGATCTGGGCGACGAGCGAGCGCCAGTAGACGCCGCCCGCGTGGCGGGCGGCCGAGGCGCGGAGGGTCGTGTCAGCCACCGTGGACCGTCACCTTCCTGACCGCGTGGTTGAAGACGATGCGCGCCCCGAACCACATGCCGGCGGCCCAGGCGGCCTCGGCCGCGAGGAGCCCGAGGGCGCCGGCGGTGTCGACGTGCCCGAGGTAGATCGCCGACGGCGTGGTCGTGAAGTGCGGGAACGGCAGGGCCCAGGCGACGGCCTGGAGCCAGGAGGGCATGAACGCCAAGGGGATCATCATTCCCGAGAAGAAGGCGAGCAGGGCCTCGCGCAGCCACATGACGCCGAGGTACCGCTTGGTCCAGAAACACACCAGGACCGTGAGGTAGGTGAGGCCGAAGGCGAGCGGGAACACCAGGACGAGGCTGACGGCGGTGAGGACCCCGGCGGTGGCGGAGGCGGGACCGGGCGGGTCGAACAGGATCCAGGCGCCGAGGACGCCGAGGGCCACGGTGGGGACGGTCGAGAACATCGAGCCGACGTACTCGGCGGCGCGGGCGCGCTGGAAGTCGACGGGCTTGGTGAGGTCGATGGCGACGTGGCCGTCGAGGATGCGGTCGGCGATGTGCCAGTCGGCCGCGCCGAAGACCATGGTCGCGGTGATGAACCCGATGATGACGTAGGCGCGCATGGCGTCCCAGTCGTAGCCGGAGAGCGCGCCGCCGGAGAGGAGTTCGCGCCACATCGCCATCGAGACGAGCATGGCGCCGCCGCCGAGGACCAGGGCGACCAGCCACTGGGCCTTGTAGGCGAGGCGGCGCTTGAACGCGATGACCGCGAACGCGCGGTCGACCGCGAAGGCGTTGCTCACTTCGTCAGTTCCCCTGCGTAGAGGCGGCGGATGACGTCCTCGATGCTCGGCTCGGACAGCGAGAGGTCCCGCGGGGCGAGCTGGGCGGTGAGGCCGCCGAGGACTTCGGCGGTGGTGAAGCGGTTCGACTCGTACGTGACGACCACTTCACTGGGCGCTTCGCCTGCGGCCCAGGCGTACTCGGGGAACTTCTCGGCGAGCGCGGGGACGTCGGCGGGGCCCTCCAGGAACAGGTTCACGGCCTTGGTGGTGATGTAGTGGGCCTTGAGCTGCTGGATGGGGCCGTCGTAGGCAATGGCGCCCTTGTCGATGACGACGATCCGCTCGCAGACCTCCTCGATGTCGGCGAGGTCGTGGCTGGTGAGCAGGAGCGTGGTGCCGTCGTCGACGAGCTCGCGCAGGAACGCGCGGAGGCGGTCCTTGACGGAGATGTCGAGGCCGATGGTGGGTTCGTCGAGGTAGACCATCTTGGGGGCGTGGATGAGCGCGCAGGCGAGGTCGGCCCGCATGCGCTGGCCCAGCGACAGGGTCCGGGCGAGTGCGGGCATGAACTCGCCGAGGTCGAGCAGGTCGTCGAACCGGGCGAGGCGGGCCTTGTAGTCGGCGTCGGAGACGCCGTACATGTGCTTGAGGAGCTTCAGGGACTCCTCGACGGGGAGGTCCCACCACAGCTGGGTGCGCTGGCCGAAGAGGACGCCGATGTCGTGGGCGTTGGGGATGCGCTCGACGTGCGGGTCGCGGCCCATCACCCGGACGGTGCCCTCGGAGGGGCGCAGGATCCCGGTGAGGAGCTTGACGGTGGTGGACTTGCCCGCGCCGTTGGGTCCGACGTAGGCCACCGATTCGCCCGCCTCGATCGACAGGTCGATGCCGTCGACGGCGGTGTAGTTCTTGTACTTGCGCTGGACGAGGTGTTTGACCGCGCCCTTGAAGCCGGAGGCCTTGTCAGGCCGCCGGAACGTCTTCGTGAGGTTTCGGGCTTCGAGAATCGGCATGCCTCAACCGTAGGAAGATTCGGCGCGGAATCTCAACTGCTTTCCCACGGCGGAGCCCGCGGGCGAGGCGGCGCGGGCTGATGCGCTCCAAGGGGAGGAAGCAGGCCATCGCGACCAGATGCGGGAGGAAGCTGATCTCCACGGCGAGGAAGACGGTCACGTGGAAGCAGTAGAAGAACGCGACGATGCCGTACTTGAGCCGTTTGGCGGCGACGAACATCACGACGGGGCTGAGCAGCTCGAAGCAGACCATGCCCCACTGGGAGGCCCGCAGCATCCACGGGTAGTCGAGCATCCAGGTGGAGAACTCGGTGCCGCGGCGCAGGATCGCCCAGGTCATGGTCGCGGAGTTGACCCATTCCCAGCCGCCGTAGCGGATCTTGGCCCAGGCCGCGAAGAAGTACGTGCAGACGACGCCGATCTGGACGAGGTTGAAGCCCCAGCCGACGTGCTCGGACAGGTGGGTCCGGTCGCCCCACCTGGCCTTCGGCATGGTGGGCAGCAGGAACAGGAGCAGGAGGAACGCGAACTTGCCGTGGTCGACCTTCCCGTAGGACATCGCGATGATCATCCACTCGAAGTACGCGGCCGCGACGATCCAGCCGAACAGGCGCGGCCGGTAGCCGAACATCATCGGGGTGGCGGCCGCGAGCAGGACGACGAGGGTGCCGACGACGACCCAGTAGTTCGGGACGGGGAAGACCGGCAGGATACGGGCGATGAACAGCGGCTGGTACAGCTCGCCGGGGACGTGGCGGTGGCCGAGGATCCACGGCATGTACCACCACCAGTCGACCCAGATGAAGGCGCCGGCGAGGAACCGCATGGCGGCGACGCGCCCGAGCGCGACGGGCTGGAAGAACCAGCCGGTCGCCTTCTGCGCCAAGGGGAGCTGCGTCACGCGTCCTCCTCCCGGGTCCAGGTGGCCTCGACGACCTCGACGACCTCGCCGGTCTGGTAGCCGTCTTCGAGCCGGTAGCGGCGCTCGATGATCTCGACGGTGACGATCTCCGGCTTCTCGGGGTTCGTGTTCTCGTAGGCCTCGGCGATGTACTCCAGCAGCGAGGGGTCGTCGATGAAGCGGCCCTTCTGTCCTTCGAGCTCGGCCCGGCGGAAGCCGGTGATCCGCTCGGTGAGGCTGAAGCGCTCGCCCTCCTCGTTCACGGCCTCGACGCGGGTCGAGCCGGCCCAGCCGTCGAGCTCCTTGGAGAACGAGTACATCTTGAAGGGCGCGAACGGGAAGTAGTCGTCGCCGCCCCAGAAGGTGGTGGCCGTGACGAGCGCGAGGACGACCGTGGTGATCGAGACGCGCACCGCGCGACCGGCCGGCCGGACCCGGGAGAGGTGGGGATCTTCCGCATTCACGGCAGCAGTATGGCACGGGCCCGCCAGCGCGGGCCCTTGCGTCAGGGGCCGGACTCGAACTGCGGTTCGGGCTCGCGCTCGGTTGTGGCGTCCTTGCGTGTGGTGAAGCGCGCCTTGGCTTTCCGGGCGAGTTCGCGCGGTTCGATGCGCTCCAGCGGGAGGAAGCAGGCCATGGCGACCAGGTGCGGGAGGAAGCTGATGCCGAGGCCGGCGAAGACGGCGATGTGGAAGCAGTACAGGAACGCGACGATCGCGTACTGGACCTTCTTCCAGCGGTATACCAGCAGCACGATCGGGGTCGACAGCTCGAAGACGATCATGCCCCACTGGGCGAAGTGCAGGAGCCCGGGGAAGTCGAGCATCCAGTCCGAGAAGACGGTGCCGCGGCGGATGATCGCCCAGGTGAAGACCCCGGAGTCGGCCCAGTCGAAGCCGCCGTAGCGGAACTTGGCCCACGCGGACAGGAAGTAGGTGCAGACGACGCCGATCTGGACGAGTTTGAAGCCCCAGCCGACGCGTTCGGACAGGTGCTCGCGGTCGCCCCACTTCGCGTCCGAGGGCATCATGCACAGCACCAGGAGGAGCGTCATGAACCCGAAGCTGGCGTGGTCGACCTTGCCGTACGAGTTGGCGATGATCATCCACTCGAAGTAGGCGACGAAGAGGATCCACCCGAACAGCTTGGGCCGGTAGCCGAACATCATGGGGGTCGCGGCCGCGAGCATGACGACGAGCGTGCCGGTGACGATCCAGTAGTCGGGGGCGGGGATCGGGAGGACGCGGCCGATGAACAGGGGCTGGTAGAGCTCTTCGGGGACGAAGCGGTGCCGGAAGATGAAGGGCATGTACGCCCACCATTCGATCCAGACGTAGAGGCCGGCGAGGAAGCGCATGGCCGCGACCCGGCCGAGCGGCACGGGTTCGAAGAAGAAGCCGTTGACGGCGCTGCGGACGCTCACGCGGCCTCCTCCTCGGTCCAGACCGCGACGGTCTCCTCGGTCTCGGCTCCGGTGCGGGCGCCGTCGACGAGTTCGTACCGCCTGATGATGATCTCGGCGCCGACGATCTCGGGGTCACCGGGGTGGGCGTCCTCGTAGGCCTCGGCGATGTACGAGAGCAGCTCGGGGTCCTCTTCGAAGCGGCTGAGCTGGCCTTCGAGTTCGGCGCGGCGGAACCCGGTGTCGGTGTCGGAGATGGCGATCCGCTCGCCGTCGGCGTCGATGAGGATGACGCCGGTGCTCTTGACCCAGCCGTCGGGGTCGGTGGCGCGCGAGTACATCTTGAAGGGCGCGAACGGGAAGAAGTCGTCCTCGCCCCAGACCGAGGTGGCCATGAGCGCGAGGACCATGGCGGCGGCGGCCGCGACGCGGACGACCTTGCCGGTGCGGCTCAGGGGGCGCTCGGTGCGCTCAGCGGGCATCGGCAGAGTATGGCATACCGGAATTCCCGCGCACTGGGCTCACTGCTGGCCGCGGAGGCGGTCCCGTTCGGCCTGCGGGAGGGAGCACGCGGCGGTGCCGCCGGGCAGGCGGTGGCGGTTGCGGGCGACCCACCGGTACAGCGGCCAGGCGACGGCCGAGACGGGTTTGAGGGACAGGAACCAGCCGAAGGGCTTCCAGTACCACTGGGCGCGGCGCAGGAGCACGGCGATCGCGTCGGGGCCCGAGCGCTGGAAGCTGATCTCGATCCACTGGACGGCGTCCTCGGCCTCCTGCTGGGTGATGCCGAGCGCGTCGAGGTCGGCCCACTGCCACGGCACGACCTTCGCGCGGGTGCGGATGTGCTTCTCGATGAAGTTCGCGCTGCTGGTGCAGAACGCGCAGTCGCCGTCGTAGAGGAACGTGTGCTGCTCTTCGTGCATTGGAGGTTCCTTCGCTAGGTCCGGGACGGGACCGCGTCGTAGAGGGCGCGGCGCATCGCCGCGACCGGGGCGTCCTCGACGCCGGTGAACTGCGTCCACTGGCGCACCGCCTGCGCGAGCAGGAGCGCGAGCCCGTCGAGGACGCGCACCCCGCGGGCTTCGGCGCCCGCCGCGAGCGGCGTCGGCCACGGGTCGTAGAGGATGTCGAACAGGACGGCGTCCGCGGACCAGTCGGGCCGCAGGTCGTCGGTGACGCCCTTCGGGACGGTGGCGACGACGAGGTCGGCGCGCCCGGCCCGGGCGGCGTCGTCCCAGTCGGCGGCCTCCAATCGTAGTCCGAGGCGCGCGGCGACCGGCCCGAGCTCGGCCACGGCCTCGCGGCGGCGCGCGTACACGGTGACCGAGGCCGCGCCGAGCCGCTGGGC
>NZ_QFRW01000279.1 GCF_003265355.1 Glycomyces dulcitolivorans
AGCGGGCGCGGCGGGCCGAGGCCGAGCAGGGGCGGCGGGTCGCCGAGGCGCGGGCCGCCGAGCGGCGCGGGCTGGCGCGAGAGATGCACGACGTGCTCGCGAACCGATTGTCGCTGGTCGCGACCCACGCTGGGGCGCTTGAGTTCCGGCCCGACGCGCCGCCGGAGAAGGTCGCGCTCGCCGCCGGGGTCGTGCGCGACGGCGTGCACCAGGCGCTGGAGGAGCTGCGGCAGGTCATCTCGCTGCTGCGCGAGGACGAGGACGCGCCCGGCGCCTCGCGGCCGACCCTCGACGACCTGGAGGGGCTGCTCGCCGATGCGCGGGCCGCCGGTCAGGCCGTGGAGGTCCGCGACGGCCTTGCGGGTGAGGTGCCGCCGCCGTTGGGCCGCACGGCGTTCCGGGTCGTCCAGGAGGGACTGACGAACGCACGCAAGCACGCCGCCGGACTCCCGGTCGCGGTGGCGTTGAGCGGCGGGCCGGGTTCGGAGCTGGTGGTCGAGGTCGCCAATCCGCTCCCCGAACCCGGAACGGGCCCGGTGGTGCCGGGGAGCGGCCTGGGCCTGGTCGGCCTGACCGAGCGGGTGCGGCTCGCGGGCGGGGCGCTCGACCACGAGGCGGTCGACGGGCGGTTCCTATTGCGCGCCCGGCTACCATGGCCGACGTGATCCGAGTGCTGCTGGTCGACGACGACGCCCTGGTCCGGGCCGGGCTATCCATGATGCTCGACGGCGTCGGCGGCATCACCGTCGTGGCCGAGGCCGGCGACGGCCGCGAGGCGCTGACCGCGGTCGACGCCCACTCCCCCGACGTGGTCCTCATGGACGTCCAGATGCCGCACGTCGACGGCCTCACCGCGACGCGGCGGCTGCGCGAGCGCCCGGCGCCGCCCGAGGTCATCATGCTGACCACCTTCGACACCGACGAGAACATCCTCCACGCGCTCCGCGCCGGCGCCAGCGGCTACCTCCTCAAGGACACCCCGCCCGCCCGGATCGCCGAGGCCGTCGCGAAGGTCGCGGCCGGGGAGCCGATCCTCTCGCCCCAGATCACGCGGAAGCTCATGCAGCGCACCGTGACCCAGGCCGGGACGTATGAGCGCGCGCAGGCCGCGCTGGCGGCGCTGACGCCCCGGGAGCACGACGTCGCGGTCGCGATCGGCTACGGCGAGTCGAACGCCGAGATCGCCTCAGCGTTGGAGATGAGCGTGACCACCGTGAAGTCGCACGTCTCCAGCATCCTCGCCAAGCTGGACCTGGACAACCGCACCCAGATCGCGCTCCTCGCCCATGACGCCGACCTGGTCTAGGCCCGGCGCCGCAGGACGGCGAAGGCGATTGCGGCGGAGAGGAGTTCGCCCGCGAGGAGGCCGAGCCACACGCCGGTGGGGCCAGCCGTGGCGCCGATGAGGACGGCGGGGACCTTGACGGCGAGGACCGTCCCGATCGAGACCAGATAGGACGGTCGCGGCCTGCCGATGGCCTGGAAGTAGGCGGCGGTGAGGGGCGGGACGCCCGCGATGCAGAAGCCGATCGCGATGAGCCGCAGGGCGGTCGCGGCTTCGGGGCTGGGGGTGCCGAGGAGCGCGGTCGTCAGGGGCCCGGCGGTGAGGACGACGACGGTGGCGGCGAGGGCGCCGTACGCGAGGGACGCGGCGAGGGCGAGGCGGCGGACGCGGTGGACGCGGTCGGGGCGGCCGCGGCCGGTGTTGAGGCCGGCGATGGGCTGCATGCCCATGCTGATGCCCAGGTGGGGCATGGTGGCGAAGGTCTGGACGCGGGCGCAGACGGCGTAGGCGGTGACCGCGGCGGCCGTCGCGAGGGTGTTGTTCACGATGAGGGCGAGCAGGGTCGCGCCGAGCCCGGCCGTCATCGACGGTGAGCCGACGGCGAGGAGTTCGCGGATAGTGGGCCCGTGCGGGCGCAGCTGCGCGGCCCTGATCCGGTACGGGCGGTCCTTGCGCGCGAAGAAGAACCACAGGCTCATCGCCGCCGAGACCGCCTGGCCGCCGACGGTGCCGGTCGCGGCGCCGCGCACGCCCATGCCGAGGCCGAAGATGAGGAGCGGGTCCAGGACGATCTGGACGAGGACCGGGACGACCCACAGCCAGGTCGCGAAGCGCAGGCGGCCCTCGGCGCGGACCAGGCTGGAGAAGCCGGTGCCGACGAGCGTGGAGGCCAGGATGATCACGGCGTAGTCGCGGGCGAAGCCGCGCATCTCGCCGTGGGCGCCGAGGGCGGTCAGGAGCGGCTCGATCGCGGCCAGCCCGGTGACGGAGATGGCGACGGCGCCGGCCCAGAACACGATGAAGGCGTTCCCGGCGGCCCGTGCGGCCCCGTCGGTGTCGCCGGCGCCGAGGCGGCGGGAGACGAGCGAGGCGCCGCCGGCGCCGACGGTGGTCGACAGGGCGCCGAGGACGAGGAGGACCGGGGCGACGAGGTTGACCGCGCCCATCGCGGTCGGGCCGACGCCGTGGGCGACGAACCAGGCGTTGGTGAGCGCGTAGACGCCGTAGACGCCGACGGACATGGTCGCCTGGACCGAGCCGTGCCACAGCAGGCGGCCGACCGGACCGGTGGCGAGCGCCTCGACGCCCTCGGCCCTGGCCGCCACCGTCCCTAGTGTCCGAAGCGGGCCATGAGGTCGGCCAGTTGGGTTCGGGCCCAGTCGTACTGGCCGGGGTCGGTGTGGCCGCGGTAGACGGTCTCGATGGTCATGACCAGGAGCAGGTGGAGGCCGTAGAGGCGGCGGCGCACGCGCTCGGTCGCGGTGAGGTCGGGGTGGCCGTAGCCGCGGAGGAAGGCGTCGGAGTCGCCGACGGCGGCCAGCTCGGTGCCGCAGAACCCGGCCTCGAAGAGCGGGTCGCCCCAGATGGCGCGCTCGTGGTCGATGACGCAGACGATCGCACCGTCCCGGACCATGACGTTGGAGGGCCACAGGTCCCATTCGACGAAGCGCGGCTCGGCGACCTCGTCGAGGCTGTCGGCGTGGTCGGCGAAGACCTTGCGGACGGTGCCGTAGTCGAAACCGTGGCCGAAGCCGATGTCGACGCCGCGGAGCTCGCCGTCGGCGAGGACGTCCTCGACGATCTCGGTGAAGGCGGCCCGCCAGGTCGCGTGCCGCGGGTCCAGGAGCGGCCCGAAGCCGGGGCCGGTGATCGCGTTGAGCTCGGCGTTGAGGGCGCCGATGCCCTCCCAGTAGCGGGCGACCTCGGCCGCGGGGAGGCCGTCGCGGATGATGCCGAGGTTGTCGGCGTCGATGTAGGGCATGAAGAAGTACGGGGCGTCGCACAGCTCCAGGCTCGTGTCGGCGAAGTCGACGGCCGGGACGGGGACGGCGGTGCGGTCGCGGATGAGCGCGAGCGCGGCCAGCTCGATCGCCATGGCGCCGCGCTCGTAGGACATGACCTCGACGCCGGGCGGCGGGGCGATCTTGAGGACGACGTCGCGCCCGTCGCGCAGGGTGACGCGGTAGGCGACGTTGAACCAGCCGTGCCCGAGTTCGACGGCCCAGCCTTCACCTTCGGGCGCGAGCTCGGGCCCGTAGGCGCGGGCGACCATGGCGCGCAGGGCGTCCGGGGACTGGCGGTTCTTCGTGATGCTCTCCATCGGGAGCCACCGTACTCCCGTGCTCCACTTGTTTCAAGACCTGTACGAAGGGGTGGTGGTCGGCGTGCGGTTCAATGGCCTGCGTGTCCGTCATCAGAACCCGCGCCCTGAACCGCACCCTCCTGGCCCGCCAGTTCCTCGACGAGCGGGTCCCGCTCGCGCCGCTGGCGGCGATCGAGCACCTGGTGGCGATGCAGGGGCAGTTCCCGAACAGCCCGTACCTCGGGTTGCGGACCCGCTTGGCGCCCTTCGCACACGAGAACCTCGCCAAGCTGCTGCGGGACGGCGCGGTGGTGCGGTCCCTGACGCTGCGGCGGACCGTCCATGTCTCCTCAGGGAAGGACTACTCCTGGCTGCGGCCCGCGGTCCAGCCGGTCGTGGCGACCGCGCTGAAGTCCTCCTACTACGCGAGCGAGATCGACGGGCTCGACCTCGACGAGCTGACCCGCGTCGGCCGGGAACTCCTGGCCGGGAGCACGTTGACGCGCAAGGAGTTCGGGCGGCTCCTGGCCGAACGCTTCCCCGGCCGCCACGGCGGCCGGCTCGCCGACACGGTCGAGGTCACCGCCGCGCTGACGCACACGGCGCAGAACGCCGCCTGGGGCGGGTGGCGCCACCCCAGCAACGTCGCCGTCACGCTCGCCGAGGAGCAGACCGGCGTCCCGCTGAGCGAGGGCCGCGACCTGAAGACGCTGATCCGCCGCTACCTCGCCGCGTTCGGCCCCGCGAGCGTCATGGACGTCCAGGCCTGGTCGGGCCTGACGAAGCTGCGCGAAGTCACGGACGCGATGCGCGGCGACCTGCGGGTCCTCAAGGGCGAGAACGGGACCGAACTCCTCGACCTCCCCGACGCCGCCCTCGCCGAGGCCGACCGGCCCGTCCCGGTGCGGTTCCTCCCCGCCTTCGACAACGCGCTCCTCGGCCACCGCGACCGCACCCGCGTCATCAGCGACGAGGACCGCAAACGCTACGCGGCCGGCGCCGCCGGCGGCGTCCCCATGTTCCTCGTCGACGGCTTCGCCGCCGGGACCTGGGCCTTCGAAGCCGCCACGATCACCGCCACCCCGACCCGCCCGCTGACCGACGCCGACGCCGCAGCCGTCCTCGCCGAAGGCGCCCACCTCCTCGACTTCATCGCCCCCGAAAACCCCGACCGCCGCATCGTCCTCGCCGATCCCCGGTGAGCGGCGATTCGCGCTCCCCCGCCAGGGGACCGGAAGGTTATTCTCGAATCCCGAGCCGGTCCCCCGCCGGCCGAGTCTCACCGCCGGAGGACCGCGATGGAGCCCGCCGAGATCCGCATTGTCGTCAGCACCGGACCGGAGTCCGACGAACGGGAACTGGCGGAGGCCACGAGCCAGCTCCACGGCATGCTCATGCTGCAGCCGGTGGAGTCGGTGACGTACGGGAGCGCCGAGGAGGCGCCGCCGCTCAGCAAGTCCGGTGACGTGCCCGCGCTCGGCGTGCTGCTCGTGTCGATGGCCCCGGCCATGTTCGCCGCCGTCACCGCCACCGTCAAAGCCTGGTCCGAGCGGCAGTCGGGCCGGGGCGCCAAGGTGACCCTGGGCGAGGACAGCCTGGAGCTCACCGGCATCTCCGAAGCGCAGGCGCAGCAGGTCATCGACGAGTTCTGGGCGAGGACGGAGCGGAAGCGGCCGGAAGACGGCGCCGATGGGGACGCGTAGGGCCCTCCTGGTCGCCACCGGGTCCTACGAGGACGACCGCTGGAACCCACTGGAAGCCCCGCGCCTGGACGCCGAAGCGCTCGCCGGGGTGCTCGGGGACCCGGGTGTGGGCGGGTACGAGGTCACCCGGGTCGTCGACCAGCCCGCCCACATGACCCAGCGCGCCATCCACCGGTTCCTCGCCGGTGCCGGACGCGACGACGAGCTCCTCGTCTACTTCTCGTGCCACGGCATGAAGGACTACGACGAGCAGCTGTACTTCGCCGGAACCGACACCCCAAGGGAGCGCGAGCTTCTGGAGTCGCACGCGGTGCCCGCGCAGTTCGTCAGCCGCCACCTCGACCGGTGCCGGGCGCGGCGGAAGGTGCTCCTGCTCGACTGCTGCTTCAGCGGCGCGTTCCGCCCGGGCGCGAAGGGAGGAAGTCCGGCCGTCGACTTCGGCGACCCCTTCGCGGGCACCGGCACGGTCGTCATCTCCGCGACCGACGAGACCCAGCTCGCCTTCGAGATCGCCGACGGCGGCGCCGACCGGCTCTCGGTGTTCACCGCATCCATCGTGGAGGGGCTTCGAAGCGGCCGCGCCGACCTCGACGGCGACGGGAGCGTCTCGGCCGAGGAGCTGTACCGGTACGTCGCCGCGGACATGGCGTCCCGCGACACCGGGCAGACGCCGAAGCTGTGGCTCCTGGACGGTGTGGGGAGTCTGCTGATCGCGCGCAAGGCCGCGCAGGAGGCGCACCGGGCGGAGTCCGCGCCGGTCAGGGACGACTCGATGCGCATGGCATTGGCGCTCATGAAGGGGATCTCCCCCGTCGCGGCGCTCCTGAGCCGCACCCTGGGACCGAGTCCCCGGCCCGCGTTGGTCATCAGGAACGACGGTTCGATGCTCCAGTCCACCGACGCCGCCGAGATCGTGCGGGAGTCCACCGCCCCGGCGGGCCCGGCCGGCATCGGCCTGGGGCTGCTCCGCGACCTCGTGAACCGCGTCCACGCCGTCGCCGGCGACGGCGGCGCGACGGCCGCGGTCGTGTTCGAGTCGGTGCTGTGGGGCCTGCTGCGGGAGATCGAACGGGGAGCGGCGCCGGTCGCGCTCGCCCTGGATGCCGACCGGGTCTTCGACGCGGCGATGGGATCGCTGACCTCGCGGGGGAAACTCGAGACGAAGGAGCGACTCGCCGAGGTGGTGCGCACCGGAACCGGGGACGCCGTCATCGCCGATCTCATCGCCGAGGCCATGGACAAGGTCGGCAAGGAGGGCGTCATCACCGTCGAGCAGGGGACGGCGGTCGGCATGGAGCTCGAACTGGTCGAGGGCATCGCCTTGGACCGGGGCTTCCTGTCGTCCTATTTCGTCACCGACGAGGGGACGGGCGAGGCGGTCCTCGACCTTCCTTACCTCTTGATCTGCACGCACGACATCACCTCGGTCGAAGAGCTCCTTCCCCTGCTCGAACGGGTTCTCCAGACAGGGCGGCCGCTGCTCGTCGTCGCCGACGTCGTCGGCGGGGCGGCGCTCCAGACACTGGTGGTGAACCAGACCTCGGGCACGTTCAAGTCAGTCGCCGTGCGCGCACCGCACCAGACGGCCCAGGAACGGGCGGCTCTCGAAGACCTCGCGGTGCTGACCGGAGGACAGGTCATCAACAGCGAAGCCGATCACCGCCTGGAGAACGTCCTGATCGACCAGCTCGGCACCGCCGACCGCGTGGTCGTCACCCGGGACACCACGACCGTCGTCGGCGGGAACGGCGAAGAGCGACAGATCCTGAAGCGGATCAATGAAATCCGTGCCGAGATCGACCGAGCCGACTCCCCCGCGGCCCTGGAGCAGGCGCAGCTGCGGCTGGCGAAGCTGGCCGGGGGTGTGGCGATCATTCGCGTCGGCGCGTACAGCGAAGCCGAGATCGCCGCCAAGTCCGAACGGATTCGTCAAGCACTCCGTGCGGCCCGCCTTGCCGTCGGTTCCGGTGTCGTGCCCGGTGCGGCCGCGGCCCTGGCGTCGCTGGGCAGGGCACAGGCCGAATCGTATTGGCTGCGCGATGCCAACAGCGTGGTGGAGCCGGTCATCGAACAGGCGGTTCGGGCGCCACTCAAAGCGATCCTGGCCAACTGCGGCGACCCGGACGCCGAACTGGACTTTCGGATCAGCGTGGAGCGCTGGCCCGACGAGGTCTTCGACGGGAGGTCGAACCGGCTCGTCCCGGCGGCCGACGCCGGAATCTGGGATCCCGCAGGAGTGCCCTGGGCCGTACTCGACGAGACGGCGAAGTCGGTCCGCCGGTTCCTCGACCTGCTCTAGCCCGACTCACCCGATCCGGTTCGTCCATAAGGGTGAGTATGGTTCGGCCGAACGGTTGGTTTCGGTGACGGAACGCTGTGCTGTCGTCACACGATTCGGCTTGCGTCCCTTGCGTCGCTCGGGGTGCTGAAAGGGAGGGCGCGGATCTGGGCGGGGTCGCCTATCGTCCAATGAGGGGCCTGCCCGATCGCTCATCCTCAGAGCGATGCCCCTGGTCAAGGAGTCGCCATGGACAATCCCCTCCTCAGCATGGACCCCGAGGACGCGCTGCGGCGCCTGGAGGACTGGAAGGCGCGGGCCGAGGCGCTGGCGCAGGGGACGGCCGCGGCGAGCGAGCGGTTGCAGGCGTTGACGGCGACCGCGTCGGACGACAACGAGACCGTGCGGATCACCGTCGACGCCGAGGGGCTGATGGTCGAGATCCACCTGTCCTCGCGGGTGCAGAAGCAGTCGGCGCACTTCACCGAGGCGTCGGTGATGGAGACCTACCGCAAGGCGCAGGAGCAGCTGAAGGAGGCGGCGGCGGAGGTCGTGGCCGAGACCGTCGGGGCCGATTCGGCCGCCGGGCGGGCGCTGCTGGCGGGGTTCGAGCGGCGCCTCGCGCGGCTCGCCGAAGCGGAGCGGGACTGACATGGGCGGGTCCGAAGTCCACCCCGAGGAGCTGCACACCCACGCGGCGAACCTCAGGTCGATCCACGGGCGGTTCGACGCCGTCAAGGAGGCCAGCGCGCACATCACCGGCGGCGACGACGCGTACGGGACGCTGTGCCGGTGGGTCCCGGCGATGCTCGAAGAGCGCCATCAGGCGCAGGACGAGCTGGTCCGGGAGGTCGCGTTCAACATCGTCTCGCTGGCCGGGGCGGTGTCGGACTGCGCCGACGAGTACGAGGCGGCGGACCGGCAAAACGCGAGCTTCTTCAAGGCCGTCAACAGTTCGGAGATGCCGCCGCAATGAACGACCTCATCGCCACCAAGGAGGACATCGACCCGACGCTCCAGCGGGGCGTCCTGACCGGGCTGTCGATCGCCGAGGACGCCAGGGACGTCACGCAGGCGATCCTCAGCGAGCAGTGGGTCGCGGCGGGGCTGTCGCTGACGGGCGGGGTCCTGAACGTCGCGACGACGCTCATCGACCCGTTCAGCGGGCTGGCCTCGATGGGCGTGGAGTGGGCGATGGAGCAGTTCCAGCCGCTCAAGGAGGTCCTGGACTCGCTCACCGGGGACACCGAGATCATCGAGACGCACGCGATCACCTGGGACAACATGGCCGGGGAGCTGGCCGAGATCGGCGACGAGCTCAAGTCGAAGCTGGACGGCGACATCCCCGGGTGGAAGGACACGGCCGCCGACGCGTACCGGGCGATGCTGGCCGAGAACATCGACATCGTGTACGGGGCGGCGAGCACCGCGGAGTCGATGGCGGCGGCGACGCGCGGGGGCGGGGCGCTGGTGCAGACCGTGCGGGACATGGTCCGCGGGTTCATCGCCGACTGCGTGGCGCGGGTGTGCGTGTGGATCGCCGAAGAGGTGTTCACGCTGGGGCTGGCGACGCCGGTCGTCATGGGGCAGTTGGCGGTCGCGGTCGTGAAGTGGATCGCGCGGGTCTTCGGCTGGGTGAGCCTGCTGGTCACGAGTCTCGTCAATCTGAAGGCGCTGATCGATGGGTAAGCCGGTCAAGCCGCGCGCCCCGCACGGGGGCGGCACGACGAAGCGGCCCAAGGGCGGCGACGCCGACGGGAACGCCAAGCGCCGCAAGAGCGGTGTGGGGTCGGATCCGGCGCGGCACAGCCGCCATGCGATCGGCTCCACGGTCCGGGCGAAGCAGCAGAGCCTGCGCAACGCGGCGAAGGGTTCGACGGCGCGGCCGAAGGCGCCGGGCGGGGTGCCGCCGCAGAAGCGGCTGCCGGACGGGCGGGTCCGCAAGGACGCCAAGGGGAAGGACATCCGGCTCGATCCGGACCGGGTGAAGGCGAAGCCGAAGTTCACCAGCGGTTTCAACGAGGACCTGCCGGCGCCGACGTTCGACCCGAAGACGAAGAAGTGGACCATCAACCTGCGCATGCACGAGGGCTGGGACCGCTCGGACTTCGAGGCGAAGGCCAATCACCTCAAGAACCTCGGCGAGGAGGGGAGGCTGACCAAGACGCCGGACACGAAGGACCTGCGCGACGACGCGGCCCGGCAGTGGCGGGCGGACAAGGAGCGCGAGGCGTTCCACGAGGCGAAGGACCAGGCGGACCTGGACCGGCGGCTCAGGGAGCTGGACGGGCAGCAGGTCGACCACGCCCAGGACCTCCAGCTCGGCGGGCAGGACAGCGCGAACAACATGTGGGCCATCGACTCCGCGACGAACCACGGCATGGGCGGGCAGATCAAGCAGCAGTTGGCGCAGGTCCCGCCCGGCGCGCAGATCCAGGTCAACGTCATCCACGACAAGTACAGTCCGAAGCGGTGAGCGGCGCGGGACGCGGGGAGGTGCCCTGATGGGCCATGTGGAGTCGATGACGGCGAAGATCGCGCGGCTGCGGGAGCTGGGCGCGGTCGCGGAGATGGAACGGCGCTGGCAGGTCGACTACGGGGACCGGCACAACGCGCCGCTGCTGCGCCTGCGCGACGGGGTGGAACTGGCCGGGGCGTATCCCGGGGGGCTCGCGGAGCTGTACCGGGCGTCGGACTACCCGACGTTCGGGGAGGTCAGGTTCCTGCGGGAGGCCCAGTTCGAGGAGATGGCCGCGATCGACGACGCGGGCGAGCCGATCGACGACCGGCGGCGCCTGCTGATCGGGGAGGTCGGCGAGGACGCGGTGCTGCTGGACCGCGACTCCGGGGCCGTCATCGTCTACTGGTTCACCTACTTCGAGCGCGGCTGGGACTCCGGGGTCCTCGTCGAGTGCGCTTCCGCGGCCGAGTTCGCGGACACGGTCGCCTTGGGGCCCAGGTACGCGGAGATCCACGGCGCCAAGGAGCAGCAGCGGACCCCGTGGTGGGACGCGGACCCGTGGTTCGCGTACCTGCGCGAGACCGGCATGGCGCAGGACGGATAGCGGTCGGTCGTGCGGGGCCTGCGGGAGTACGTCAGCGCGTGGGGGGCGGACAACGTGGTCCGGTTCCCGCGCAGCCGCTGGATGCGCGAGTTCGCGGCCCCGGCGAGGACTTACCCGGACGTGGACCTGCTGCCGGTCGACATGTCGGCGGTCTTCACGGCGTTCCTGACCGGCCGGTACGAGCTGTTCGCGCTCGTCGACCTCCAGCGGGGCCGGGCCGGGACGATCCAGGTGCTGGTCGTGGGGGCGGTGCCGGCCGATCCGGAGGCGACGCTGTTCTGCGTGGACACCGCCACCGGCCGGGTGCTCATGTTCGGCGTCAGGGACGGGACCCTGGAGCTGGTGAACGCGACGTTCAAGGCGCTCAGCGAGTTCCTGTTCCACTTCGCGCTGTTCGTGGACCAGGACACGGGCCGGGCCGGGCGGGCGCGGCGCGCCGCGGTCCTGCGGGCGACGCTCACCGAGATCGACCCGGCCGCGTTCGCCGACCCCGAGTCGTGGTGGTCGGTGACGTTCATGCAGCTGGAATACCGGATTCCGTAGCGGGTGGAAACCGGGTCGCCGGTCGGCGCGATCCGCAGTAGGCTTCCACCGGCCCTCGCCGGCGCCTCACGGCCGGGCCCCCTGGTCCCCCATGCCCGCTTGTGCTGCCCCGCAGCCCGTGCGAACGAGGTGTCGCCCCGTGTCCGGACAGTCCGCGACGAAACCGTCCGATCTCGACCGCCGCTCGGTCGCCGCGCTCATCGCGCTGGCCGTGGCGGCGTTCTGCTACGTGACCGTGGAGACCGTCCCGGTCGGGCTCCTGGGCGAGATCGCCCGGGACCTGGAGGTGTCGCAGTCGCAGGTGGGCCTGCTGGTCACCGCGTACAGCGTCACGGTGGCGGTGCTGACGCTGCCGCTGGTGAAGCTCGTCGCGCGGGTGCCGCGGCGCCCGCTCCTGCTGGCGCTCATGGCCGTCATGATCGTCGCGACCGCCGGTTCGGCGGCGGCCTCGGCGTACGGGATGCTCTTCGCGGCCCGGATAGCGACCGCGTTGAGCCAGGCCGTGTTCTGGGGCATCGTCGGGCCGATCGCGGCCGGGATGTTCCCCGTCCACGTGCGCGGCCGGGTCATGGCGGTGGTCTACACCGGCGGCTCGATCGGCCCGATGCTCGGCGTCCCCGGCGCGACCTGGCTCGGCCAGCGCGCCGGCTGGCCCGCGGCGTTCCTGGCGCTGGCGGCGATGGGCCTGGTCGCGTTCGTGACGCTCCTGGCGGCGCTGCCGTCGAAGCCGACCCGGGGCGAGCACGCCGGGCGCGGGACGGTCCCCGACGCGCGCCGGTTCGCTCTGGTGCTGGTCACGACGGTGCTGTCGGTCGCGGGGTTCTTCGCGGTCTACACGTACACCTCGACGGTCATCACGACCGTGGCCGGTTTGTCGGTGGCGATGCTCGGGCCTTTGCTGCTGATCCGCGGGATCGCGGACTTCGGCGGCATCGCGGCGGGCGGGATCCTGTCGGACCGCAGCCAGGGGATGGCCGTGACGTTGCCGCTGATCCTGCTGGCGGCGATCTTCGCCGCGTTGTGGGCCTTCGGCACCGACCCTTGGGTGACCGGCACGGTGATCGTGTTGACGGGCCTGTCGATGGGCATGTTCAGCCCCGCGCTTCAGAACCGCGTCATGGAGTTCGCGCCCGGCAGCACCGACACGGCCTCGGCCGCGAACTCGGTGGCGTTCAACGTCGGCATCGCCTTGGGCTCCTCGATCGGCGGCCTCACGCTGACGCACGCGGGCGCCGGGCACATCGCCTTGACGGGCGCGCTCTTCGCGGCGGCGGCCGTGGTCACGAGCGTCCTGACGACCGATCCGGTGCGGGCCCGGGAGGCGAACGCGTCATCGCGCGTCGGGTGAGGTGAGGAAGTCGACGACGTCGCCGCCGAATCGGGGATCGGTCGTCACGGTGTGGTGCCGGCGTCCCTCGTAGAGCTTGAACGTGCCCTCGCGGACCCCGCGGGCGGCTCGCTCGGCGAGTTCGGGCGAGTAGAGGGCGTCGCGTGACCCGGCGACGACCAGGGCGGGTGCGGTGATCTCGCCGAGCCGGTCGTCGATGTCGAAGGCGTCCTCGGCCCTGAGCATGGCCACCATGCCGTCCGGGTCGGCCGGGCGTGCCGCGGTCAGCCCCAGCAGGCCGGCCATTGCGGCCCGCCCGAGCCGGGAGTCCGCGGTCGTGGGAGCCAGCGCGACCGCGGCCGCCCGGTACCGACCGGCGGCCAGCAGGTCGGTGTACTCGCGCTGGAGGCGTCGGCCTTCGGGGCCGAGGCGGGTGCCCGCGGCCGCGACCACCAGGCGGCGCACCAGGCCGGGGTGGTCGGCGGCGAACTGGAGTGCGAGGCACCCGGCGGTGGACAGGCCCAGCACGTCCACCGGGCGGTCGAAACGCGCCCGCAGCCCCTCGGCGTGGTGGGCGGCGAGGTCGGCCATGGTGACGCCTGGTTCGAGCCCGGGCCGGCGGCCGACGGCCAGCACGGTGAACCGCGCGGCCAGTGGTTTGAGGGAGCGCGCTTCGGCCCACCGGGCGGCGCCGCGGGGGTTGGCCGAGTCCGGCAGCACGGTGCGGAAGACCACGAGCGGGTCTCCCGCGCCGAACTCCAGGTAGGGGGCGCCGCCTGCCAGCACGCCTTCGCGCATGGTCACTCCTCGGTCAGTCCGGTGGCGATGATGCCGATGAGCCGGTCGAGCACGGCATCGTAGCGGTGCTCGCCGATATCTTTGCGGTGCAAGGGCACCAGCAGCACTGTTTGGAGCACGCCCAGCAGCTCGTCGGGATCGGCGTCGATGACCTGCCCCTTGCCCCTGGCCGCGTCGAGGAACGCCGGGAGCGGCATCAGCTCCTGTGCGCGGACCAGCTCGTCGGGGCCCATGCGCCGGGCCACCGCCTGCATCTCCTCGGGATGGGTGATCAGCCGCCGGTAGAGCGGGTCCTGGTCGAGCATGCGCACGGTGGCGTGCAGGAAGCCCTCGATGGCGGCGCGCGCGTTCGCGGCCCCGTCGAGCACTGCGGCCAGTCGGCCGTGCAGTTCGGGGGCCTGCCGCAGCATCAGTTCCAGGTAGAGCGCCTCTTTGGAGGCGAAGAAGGCGTAGAAGCTGGACTTGGCGATCCCGGCGGGGGCGACGAGGTCGTCCAGCGAGGTCTTGCGCAGGCCCTGCGTGGTGAACAGGAGGCGTCCGGCGTCCAGGAGGCGCTCGGTGATCCGGGCGCGGTCCTCGGCGCTGAACGGGCTGGGCATGCACACTCCTGCGAACGTATGAACAACTTGCGTTTGTGTTCACTGCGCACGTTACACCCCTCGCCCCGCCCACCGCGGCCCGGCCGCCCCCAGAGGACGCGGTTCGGGTGCGGCGGTTCGACGCCGCTGCGATCCTCCGCGCACGCCGGACGTGCAGTCGCCACATGAGGCGGGCGGGGATTGTGTGGGGCGGGCACATGGCGGCGGGGGCGGCGCGTCCATAACATTTGCCTGCATGAATACCGTAACACCTGGTGCGGCGCGTGCGTCCGCGGCCGATGGAGTCCTTTCCGGACGGACGGCGCTGGTGACCGGCGCGGGGTCCGGGATCGGGCGGGCGTGCGCTCTCGCGCTGGCCGCGGCCGGAGCCGCGGTGCACGCCGTCGACCGGGACGCCGATTCGGTGCGGGAGGTCGCGCTCGCGGTCGGCGGGACGGCGCACGTGGTCGACCTGGCCGATGCGGCGGCGATCGGCTTGCTGCCCAAGAAGGTCGACGTGCTGGTCAACAACGCCGGGTTCCAGCACGTGGCGCCGATCGAGGCGTTCCCCGTGGAGCGGTTCGAGCTCATGCACCGGGTGATGGTCACCGCGCCGCTGCTGCTCATGCAGCACTGCCTGCCGCACATGCGAAGCGGCGGGTGGGGCCGGATCGTGAACGTCTCCAGCGTGCACGGCCTGCGCGCCAGCGCGAACAAGGCCGGGTACGTCGCGGCCAAGCACGCCCTGGAGGGCCTGAGCAAGGTCGCCGCGATCGAGGGCGCCCCGCACGGGGTCACCAGCAACTGCGTCAACCCCGGGTACGTGCGCACGCCGCTGGTGGAGCGCCAACTCGACGACCTTGCGGCCCAAGGCGAGACCGACGCCCTCGCGACGGTGCTGCTGGACCGGACCCCGGTCAAGCGGCTGCTGGAGCCCGAGGAGGTCGCCGCCGCGGTGCTGTGGCTGTGCGGCCCCGGCAGCGGATTCGCCACCGGGTCCTCCCTCACGCTCGACGGCGGCTGGACCGCCAACTAGCCCCCATCCCTCTCAAAGAACAGGCACGCCCATGACAACCGCCCCAGTATCCGCACCGGTCGACAAGCGCCGCAACGGCATCGGCCGCATCGTCACCGCAAGCCTCGTCGGCACCACCGTGGAGTGGTACGACTTCTTCCTGTACGGCTCGGCCGCGGCGCTGGTGTTCAACACCGCGTTCTTCCCCACCGGCGACCCGCTCACGGGAACCCTCATCGCCTTCCTCAGCTACGCGATCGGGTTCCTCGCCCGGCCGCTCGGCGGGCTCGTGTTCGGCCACTTCGGGGACCGGTTGGGCCGCAAGAAGCTCCTGGTGCTGTCGCTCCTGCTGATGGGCGGGGCGACGTTCGCGATGGGCCTGCTGCCCACGTACGCCGCGATCGGCGTGGCCGCGCCGATCCTGCTCACCAGCCTGCGCCTGGTCCAGGGCTTCGCCCTCGGCGGCGAGTGGGGCGGCGCGGTGCTCATCGTCTCCGAGCACGGCGGCGCGAGGCACCGCGGGTTCTGGGCGTCGTGGCCGCAGGCCGGGGCGCCGGGCGGGAACCTGCTCGCGACGGGCGTGCTGGCGCTGCTGGCGGTCGTCCAGACCGAGGAGGCGTTCCTGGCATGGGGTTGGCGCGTGCCGTTCCTGCTGTCGGGGGTCCTGGTCGTCATCGGCCTGTGGATCCGCATCTCGGTGTCGGAGTCGCCGGTGTTCCTGGCCGCGCAGGCCGAGCGGGCGAAGCACCCGGTGAAGGAGCGGCCGCCGATCGTGGAGGTGTTCCGCACCGGCTGGCGCGAGGTGCTCGGCGCGATCGGGCTGCGGTTCGGCGAGAACGTCTCGTACTACATCCTGACGGCGTTCGTGCTGGTCTACGTGACCGTGCAGCTGGAGCTGTCGCGGAGCCTGGCGCTGAACGCGGTCCTGATCGCCTCGGCGGTGCACTTCGTGACGATCCCGGCCTGGGGCGCGCTGTCGGACCGGATCGGGCGCCGGGCGGTCACGCTCGTCGGCGCGCTCGGGATGGCGGTGTGGGCGTTCGTGTTCTTCGGCCTGGTCGACACCGGCTCGTTCGGGACGGTGACGCTGTCGGTGACCGTGGGCCTGCTGTTCCACGGCGCGATGTACGGCCCGCAGGCGGCGTTCGTGTCGGAGCTCTTCGACACGCGGGTGCGCTACTCGGGCGCGGCGATCGGGTCGCAGCTCGCGTCGATCGTGGCCGGGGCGCTGGCGCCGATCATCGCGGTGAAGCTGCTGGCCGACTACGGCTCCTCGACGCCGGTGTCGGTGTACCTGTGCGGGGCGGCGGTCGTCACCGCGATCACCGCCGCGGTCATCCGCGAGACCCGGGGAAGGGATCTGACCAGCGACGTCAGGGCATAGCTACACTCGACGAGCCCACCTCACGACCTGAAAGAAGCCCTCCTGTGTCCGTCGACGACGACGAAGCCGGCATCGGCGATGCGGCCGAAGCGCTGCTGCGGCTGATCGGCCTGATCGCGGCGGACACCCCGGAGGACGAACTCGCCGGCCCGGCCCGGGACCTGAAGCGGTCCCGGGCCTCGGCCGCGGCGGTGGCGGCGGTCGAGGAGGCGACGGCGTCGGCGCTGCGGATCCGGCGGACCCTCGCGCAGCGGCGCCGCCGCGAGGCCGAGCTGGCGGCCCTGTTCGACACCGCCGGGGACCTCGCCGCACTGCGGAACCTCGACTCGGTCCTGCGCGCCATCGTCCACCGGGCCCGCACGCTCCTGGGCGCGGACCTGTCGTACATCGCGCTCCAGGACCCCGAGGCCGGCGACACGTTCATGCGCGTCACCGACGGATCGGTCTCGGCCCGGTTCCAGCAGCTGCGCCTCGGCATGGGCGAGGGGCTGGGCGGGCTGGTCGCCGAGACGGCGCTGCCGTACGCGAGCACCGACTACCGGGTGGACTCGCGGTTCCACCACACCGAGCGCATCGACGCGGCCGTCACCGAGGAGGGCGTGCACGGCATCGTGGGCGTCCCGATGCGGGTGGGCGAGCAGGTCATCGGGGTGCTGTTCGCCGCCGACCGGGCCCCGCGCGCTTTCGCGCCCGACGACATCGCGATGCTCGTGTCCCTCGCCAACCACGCCGCGGTCGCCATCGAGAGCGTCCGGCAGCTGGAGGAGGCGCGGCAGGCGCTGCGCGAGCGCAGCCGGGCCGCGGAGACGTCGGCGCGGCTGAACGGGGCGCTGCGCCGGGCCGCCGACGCGCACGACCGGCTCACGGGCCTGGTGCTCAGCGGCGGCGACGTCGCCGACCTCGCCTCCCAGACCGCCGAGCTGTTCGCCGGGCCGATCGGGATCTACGACGCCGAGGGCGGCGAACTGGCCCGCGCCGGGGAGGGCGGGGTCCGGTACGTGGCCGAAGGGGTCGACGGCTCGCAGGCGTGCCGCGGCGCAGTCCTGGCCGGGGACCTGTGGGTGTGCGCGGTCATGGCCGGACCGGAACCCTTGGGCAGCATCGTGCTCGGGGGCCGGGCCGACCTCGCCGAGGCCGACCGGCAGCTGTTCGAGCGGGCCTCGCTGGTGACGGCCCTGCTGCTGCTCCTGCGCCGGTCCGTGGCCGACGCCGAGGACCGCGTCCGCGGCGAACTCCTCGACGACCTGCTCACCGACGCGGGTCGGCGCCGCAGCGGCGGGTCGAGCCTGCGGCTGCGCGCCGGGAAGCTCGGCATCGACCTCCATGCGCCGCAGGCGGTGTTCGTCCTCGACTGCGACGCCCAGCCGCGGCTCGCCTCGGAGGCGAAGCGGTACGCCAGGGCCGAGGGCGGCCTGGCCGGGAGCCGCGACGGCCGCCCGGTCCTGCTGCTGCCGGCCGCCGACCCCGGGGAGCGGGCCGCGAAGCTCGCGGCCGCGTTCGGGC
>NZ_QFRW01000280.1 GCF_003265355.1 Glycomyces dulcitolivorans
GGGCCGACGCGACCGGCCGGCGCCCGCGCGAACTCGCGCGCGCCACCTCGGCCGACACCGCCGGGACCCCCGACCGCGTCGTCGGCTACCCGGCGTTCGCCGTGGAGCGGCCCGCGGTCGCCTGATGTCGGACCCCCGCGGCACCCTTGTGCCGGGGGCCCACCGCGCGACACACCCGGCCCCGGGGGCGCCGGGCCTGTGACCCGCGCTCGGTGGGGCGAAACTCGCACGACCGCCGCAAGGGACGGCGTTTACCCTGTAAGACGTGACCGAGCACGAGCAAGACAGCACTGAGACCGGCGACGACCTTCCCGAGCAGATGAAGGTCCGCCGCGAGAAGCGCGCCGCCCTCCTCGCCGAGGGCAAGGAGCCGTACGCGCTCGGCTACCCGCGCACCCACACGCTCGCCGAGCTGCGCGAGCAGTTCGCCCACCTGGAGGACGGCGAGTCCTCCGGCGTCACCGTCTCCACCACCGGACGGGTGATCTTCGTGCGCCTCGCCGGCAAGCTCGCCTTCGCGCGGCTGCGGGACGGCGACGGCACCGAGTTCCAGGTGATGCTCTCCCAGGGCAAGGTCGGCGAGGAGGGCCTCGCCGACTGGAAGCGCCTGGCCGACATCGGCGACCACATCGGCGTCACCGGCGAGGTCGTCTCGTCCAAGCGCGGCGAGCTGTCGGTCATGGCCGACTCCTTCCTCATCACCGGCAAGGCCCTGCGCCCGCTCCCGGTGGCGCACAAGGCGCTCGCCGAGGAGACGCGGGTCCGCCAGCGCTACGTCGACCTCATCGTGCGTCCCGAGGCCCGCGACACCGTCCGCAACCGCGCGAAGGTCGTCAAGTCCCTGCGCGACCAGCTCGACGCCGAGTCCTTCGTCGAGGTCGAGACCCCGATGATGCAGGTCCAGCCGGGCGGGGCGACCGCGCGGCCGTTCGTGACGCACATGAACGCGTACGACATCGACCTGTACCTGAGGATCGCCCCGGAGCTCTATTTGAAACGGTGCGTAGTCGGAGGGATCGACCGCGTATTCGAGATCAACCGCAACTTCCGGAACGAGGGCGCCGACTCGTCGCATTCGCCGGAGTTCGCGATGCTGGAGGCCTATCGCTCGTACGGCGACTACCGCACGATCGGGGCGCTCACGAAGTCGCTCATTCAAGGCGCGGCGCGTTCGGTCTTCGGGTCCGAGACCGTCGTACTCGCCGACGGGTCGAGCTACGACCTCGGCGGGGATTGGGCGGAGATCACCCTCTTCGGGTCCCTTTCCGAAGCGCTCGGAGAAACCGTGACCGTCGACACCCCCTACGAGACGCTGCGCGCGTACGCCGACAAAGTCGAACTCGGCGTCGACCCCAAGTGGGGCCCCGGGAAACTGGCGGAGGAATTGTTCGAGCACCTGGTGGTCGACTCCCTCCACGCGCCGACCTTCGTGTACGACTACCCGGAGGAGACCTCCCCGCTCGTGCGCGGCCACCGCACCACTCCCGGTCTCACCGAGAAATGGGACCTGTACGTCCGCGGCTTCGAGCTCGGCACCGGGTATTCGGAGCTGATCGACCCCGTGATCCAGCGCGAGCGCATGGAGGCCCAGGCCAGGCAGGCCGCCAAGGGCGACGACGAGGCCATGGGCGTCGACGAGGACTTCCTGCGGGCGATGGAGTACGGCATGCCGCCGCTGTGCGGGATGGGCATGGGAATCGACCGCCTTCTTATGGCGCTCACCGGACTCGGCATCCGCGAGACCATCCTCTTCCCGCTGGTGAAACCCGAATAGCAAAGCAAAGGGACCGCATCGGGACCCGCTCGGCCGCTAGTCGGCCCGAGAACGGGAAAACCCGATGCGGTCCTTTTTCGCCGGACGGCCCGAACCATTCCTCAGGTCCGTTTGCCGCGCCGTTTGCCACCCCGCGAGCTGGACGGTAGCGATCCATTCACAAATCTTTCGGTCCACCCTCTTTCCTTTCTCTTAGGGACTCGTATATGCTCTGGCACTAACAAGAGCAATAGGCACTGTTGGGCCGGGTCCGAGGGGAATTTGCCATGGCGAAGAAGACACAGGTCATCCTGATCGACGATATCGACGGCAGCACCGCTGAGGAGACGGTCAAATTCGCCATCGACGGGCAGGCCTACGAGATTGACCTGTCGGCGTCGCACGCCAAAGAACTGCGCGACGCGCTGGAGAAATTCCAGGAGGCGGGCACCCGCTTGGGCCGGTACTCGCTCGGCGCCCCCCGCGGCCCCGTCCGCGGCGCCGTCGCGGCCCCGCGCCGCCAGTCCGTGGACCGCGAGCAGAACAAGGCCATCCGCGAGTGGGCCTCCCGCTCCGGCAAGAACGTGTCGCCCCGCGGCCGCATTCCGCAGGCCATCGTCGAGGAATACAACGCCGCGCACAACTAGTCCGGCGCCCGATCGCTCCGCCCGCTTCCCCGAACGGGGGAGCGGGCGTTTTCTCTGTCCGCGCGCGGCGGTGCGGCCTCGCCATTGATTGGGACGCGGCGTGCCGGGTATTGCGCTCAGAGCGAACCTGTTATCACCAGGAATGGTCAAGGGTGCACGCTTGTTGTCACCCACGTGGCACCCGCCGTCGGCAGACCCGGGGGATAAGGTGTACCCACAGGGTTTTGCAAGCCACGACCAGTAACGACGACGAAGTAGCGGCGGACGCGAGGAGCAGAAGCGCATGTTTGAACGGTTTACGGACCGTGCCCGACGCGTGGTCGTCCTGGCTCAAGAAGAGGCCAGGATGCTCAACCACAACTACATCGGCACGGAGCACATCCTGCTCGGCCTCATCCACGAGGGCGAGGGCGTGGCGGCGAAAGCCCTGGAGAGTCTGGGGATCTCCCTGGAAGGCGTGCGCCAGCAGGTCGAGGAGATCATCGGCCAGGGCCAGCAGGCCCCATCCGGGCACATCCCCTTCACCCCCCGGGCGAAGAAGGTCCTGGAGCTGAGCCTGCGCGAAGCACTCCAGCTGGGCCACAACTACATCGGCACGGAGCACATCCTGCTCGGCCTGATCCGCGAGGGCGAGGGCGTCGCCGCCCAGGTCCTGATCAAGCTCGGCGCCGACCTCAACCGGGTCCGCCAGCAGGTCCTCCAGCTGCTGTCCGGCTACCAGGGCAAGGAACCCGCGGGCGCGACCGCCGGCGGCACCTCCCAGGAGTCGCAGCAGTCGGGTTCGCTCGTGCTGGACCAGTTCGGCCGCAACCTGACCCAGGCCGCGCGCGACGGCAAGCTGGACCCGGTCATCGGGCGCCAGCGCGAGATCGAGCGCGTCATGCAGGTCCTCTCCCGCCGCACCAAGAACAACCCGGTGCTCATCGGCGAGCCCGGCGTCGGCAAGACCGCCGCCGTCGAGGGCCTCGCGCAGGCGATCACCAAGGGCGAGGTCCCCGAGACCCTCAAGGACAAGCAGCTGTACACGCTCGACCTCGGCGCGCTCGTCGCCGGGTCGCGGTACCGCGGCGACTTCGAGGAGCGCCTCAAGAAGGTCCTCAAGGAGATCAAGACCCGCGGCGACATCATCCTGTTCATCGACGAGATCCACACGCTCGTCGGCGCGGGAGCCGCCGAGGGCGCGATCGACGCGGCCTCCATCCTCAAGCCGATGCTCGCCCGCGGCGAGCTCCAGACCATCGGCGCGACCACCCTCGACGAGTACCGCAAGTACCTCGAGAAGGACGCCGCCCTGGAGCGCCGCTTCCAGCCGATCCAGGTGGCCGAGCCGTCGCTGGCGCACACCATCGAGATCCTCAAGGGCCTGCGCGACCGCTACGAGGCCCACCACCGCGTCTCCATCACGGATGGCGCCCTGGTGCAGGCCGCGACGCTCGCCGACCGCTACATCTCCGACCGGTTCCTGCCGGACAAGGCGATCGACCTCATCGACGAGGCGGGCGCGCGCATGCGCATCCGCCGGATGACCGCACCGCCGGACCTCCGCGAGATCGACGACGAGATCGCCGAGACCCGCCGCCAGAAGGAGTCCGCGATCGACGCGCAGGACTTCGAGGCCGCCGCGCGCCTGCGCGACACCGAGAAGCGCCTGCACGAGAAGCGCGCCAAGCGCGAGCAGGAGTGGAAGGCCGGCGACCTCGACCAGGTCACCGAGGTCGATGAGGAGATGATCTCCGAGGTCCTCGCGAACTGGACGGGCATCCCGGTCTACAAGCTGACCGAGGAGGAGACCTCCCGCCTGCTCAAGATGGAGGAGGAGCTCCACAAGCGGATCATCGGGCAGGAGGACGCCGTCAAGGCGGTCTCCAAGGCCATCCGCCGCACCCGCGCCGGGCTCAAGGACCCCAAGCGCCCGTCCGGCTCGTTCATCTTCGCCGGCCCGTCCGGTGTGGGTAAGACCGAGCTGGCGAAGGCGCTCGCGGAGTTCCTGTTCGGCTCCGAGGACTCGCTGATCCAGCTGGACATGTCCGAGTTCCACGACCGGTACACGGTGTCGCGCCTGGTCGGTGCGCCTCCCGGCTACGTCGGCTACGACGAGGGCGGGCAGCTCACCGAGAAGGTCCGCCGCAAGCCGTTCTCCGTGGTCCTGTTCGACGAGATCGAGAAGGCCCACCCGGACGTGTTCAACACGCTCCTCCAGATCCTGGAGGACGGTCGCCTGACCGACGGCCAGGGCCGCATCGTCGACTTCAAGAACACGGTGCTGATCCTGACCACGAACCTCGGGACGAAGGACGTCGGCAAGGCCGTGTCGCTGGGCTTCCAGGCGGACGCGTCCGAGGGCGGCGACTACGACCGGATGAAGGAGAAGGTCAACGAGGAGCTGAAGAACCACTTCCGCCCCGAGTTCCTGAACCGCATCGACGACACGATCGTGTTCCCGAAGCACACGCAGGAGGCGATCGTCTCGATCGTCGACCTGATGGTCAAGCGCATCGAGGACCAGCTCACGAACCGCGACATGGCCCTGGAGCTGACGGACAACGCGAAGCTGTACCTCGGCCACAAGGGCTACGACCCGGTGATGGGCGCGCGGCCGCTGCGCCGCACGATCCAGCGCGAGATCGAGGACACGCTCTCGGAGAAGATCCTCTTCAACGAGTTCGTGCCCGGCCAGATCGTGATCGTGGACGTCGACGGCGACCCGAAGGACGTCGAGAAGACGAACCTGACGTTCAGGGCCGCCGACAAGCCCGCGCGCATCCCGGACACGCCCCCGGCCGAACTGGCCGGCGAGCGCGCCCCGAAGAGCCCGGGCGCCGGAACCGGCACCATGCCCCCCAAGAGCCCCGGAGCGGGCCCGCGAGGCGGCATGGCCGGCGAGGGCGGCGCATAGGCGCTAGGCAGTGGAACGGGGCGGGACCTTTCGGTCCCGCCCCGTTCCACGTCCCGCAGTCGGGAGTGTCGGAATCGATGCGCCCCCGGCTTCAACAATGCCCGCCGGGTACGACAGCGGGCGGTTCGAGGGCAAGAAAAAACCGGAGCGGATGCTCCGGTGTTTCAGTGGCGGAGGATAGGGGATTCGAACCCCTGAGAGCTTTCACTCAACACGCTTTCCAAGCGTGCGCACTAGGCCACTATGCGAATCCTCCGTCGAGTACCCTACCGGATCCCCGGAACCGCCTCCAAGCGGGTTCTCAGAGGTGACCTGCGTTGCACCTCAGGCGTGAAGCCGATTCGGGTTGGTGGTGTCGGTCGTTGTCAAGTCGTGCACCTGAGATACCGGTTCCGGGTCTACCCGACGGCGCCGCAGCGGGTCATGCTCGCGCGGACCTTCGGGTGTGTGCGGACGGTCTGGAACGACGCGGTGGCCGCGCGCAAGGCCGCTCACGCGGAGGGGTTGCCGTATCCGTCGACCGCGGTGCTCGACAAAGCGCTCATCACGGAGGCGAAGCACCGGGCCGAGCGGTCCTGGCTGGCCGAGGTGTCGACCGTGCCGTTGCAGCAGACGCTGCGGGACTGCCATGCGGCCTATCGGAGCTTCTTCGACTCGATCGCGGGGAGGCGGGCCGGTCCGCGTGTCGGTCCGCCGAGGTTCAAGCGCCGTGCCGGGGTGCAGTCCGCGCGGTTCACCCGGCGCGGGTTTGCCTTGCCCGGCGATGGCCGGCTCTATCTGGCGAAGATCGGGCACCTCAGGGTCGCATGGTCGAGGGAGCTTCCCTCGGACCCGTCGAGTGTGACGGTGCTCCTGACCCCGACCGGTAAGTACTTCGTGTCCTTCGTCGTCGCCGTCGACGAGGGTGCCGAGCTGCTGGAGCCGCTCGCGGATCCCGATGCGGAGACCGGAGTCGACCTGGGGCTGAAGGATTTCGCGGCCCTTCGCGGAGGCAGGGTGATCGAGAACCCGAGGTTCTTCAGGCGGATGGAACGGCGGCTGCGGAAGGCGCAGCGGGCGCTTTCGCGGAAGTCGAAGGGCTCTGCCAACCGCGCGAAGGCCCGGCTGCGGGTGGCGAAGGTGCACGAGAAGATCAGGCACACCCGGCTGGACTGGGTCGACAAGCAGGTTGCGGCGCTGGTGAGCGAGAACCAAGCTCTCTATGTCGAGGATCTGCATGTCAAGGGCCTGGTGCGGGGCAGGTCGGCGAAATCGATGCACGATGCCGCATTCGGGATGTTCTTGTCGCGGCTCGAATCCAAGGCCGCCCGGACCGGGCGGACGCTCGTGCGCATCGACCGGTTCTTCCCCTCCACCAGGCTGTGCTCGGCATGCGGGGCGCTGTCCGGGCCGCAGGGCCTTCCCGGGCTCGGCATCCGGGCGTGGGAGTGCGGGTGCGGCGCGGTGCACGACCGCGACGCCAACGCCGAGATCAACATCAGGCGCGAAGGTCGGCGCCTCGTGGCCGCAGGGCGTGCGGACATGTAAAACGCCTGCGGAGCCTGCGTCAGACCCGGGAGACCGGGCGGCGGGCGTTGAAACAGGAACCCTCCCGTAGCGCCGCCGCCCGTGCGGTGGCCGAGCCGGGGATCTCCGCTTCGATTGAGCGGGGAGGGCGCCAATCGTAATGAATGGGTCGTCGGCCGGATGCCCGGCGCGCGTGACCTGGACTGCATCCTGAACTCTCCCGAGTTCGGCGTCCGCCGTGAGGTGCGGTAGACTTTCGCCCGTCTCCCATGCGGCGTCATCGTGTGAACCTCCCCAGGGCCGGAAGGCAGCAAGGATAAGCGGGCTCTGTCGGGTGTGTGGGAGACCCAGCCGCCTTAGCTCAGTCGGCAGAGCGTGTTACTCGTAATAACAAGGTCGTCGGTTCGATTCCGACAGGCGGCTCCAAAGCCAAAGACCCCGGCGCAGGCCGGGGTCTTCTGCGTTTTCTGGATCAAGTGGTGGCGGCTGGGAAGGCCACGGTGATGATCAGGCCGCCCTCGGGGCGGGGTTTTGCGGTGGCTTCTCCTCCGTGGGCTTCTGCCACGGCTCGGACGATCGAGAGGCCGAGGCCGGCGCCTTTGGAGGCTGTCGCGAGGCGTTCGGTGCCGAGGCGGCGGAAGGGTTCGAAGAGGCCGGGGACTTCGAAGGCGGGGACCACCGGGCCTGAGTTCGACACTTCGACGATTGCGTGGTCGTCTTCGAGGCGGGTGTTGACCTTGACCCAGCCGTCCTCGGTGAGGTTGTAGCGGATGGCGTTCTCGACCAGGTTCTGGATCATGCGCTCCAGGAGGACCGGTTCGCCGCGGGTGGGGGCCTCTTCGCAGGTGGTGGTCACCGTGACGTTGGGGGCGGGGGTCTGGGCGGCGACGTGTTCGGCGATGTCGGCGAGGTCGACGTAGGAGCGTTCGCCGAGTTCGCGGTCGGAGCGCATGAGGAGGAGCAGGCCCTCGATGAGGCGCTCGTGGCGGGCATTGACCTCCAGGAGGGTGTCGCCGAGCTGGCGGACGTCGGCGGAGGCGCCTTGGCGGTTGACGGCCACTTCCAGGAGGGCGCGGGTCACGGTCAGAGGGGTGCGGAGTTCGTGGGAGGCGTTGGAGATGAAGGAGCGCTGGCCGTCGAAGGAGTGGTCGAGGCGCTCCAGCATGCGGTTGAAGGTCTCGGCGAGTTCGCGGAGTTCGTCCTGGGGCCCTTGGACCTTGATGCGCTCGTGGAGGCCCTGGCCGGCGGCGGGGGCCTCGGCGATGCGGGCCGCGGTGTCGGTGACGCGCTGGAGGGGGCGCAGCATGCGGCCGGCGATGAGCCAGCCGAGGGCGATCGTGCCGACGGCGACGAGGACGAGGGCGAGGGTGCCGCGGGTGCTGATGGCCTCCAGGGCGTCGTCCCAGACGTTCTCGGTGAGCATGAGCTGGGCCTTCTGCTGCTCGGTGACGAAGTCGTCGGTGGGCCCGGGCCCCGGTGACGGCACCTCCTGGCGGGACATGATGATGCCCGCGGTGCCCGGGGTCGTGTTCTTCACCAGGCTGTACGTCAGCACGAGCAGGAGGATCCCGCCGATGAGGAACAGCCCCCCGTAGACGAGCGTGAGCCGGTTGCGCAGTGTCAGCGTCATCGGATGCGGTACCCCACTCCAGGTTCGGTGAGGACCACCTGCGGGTCCCCGAGTTTGCGGCGCAGCTTCAGGATCGTCATCCGCACCGCCTGCGTGAACGGGTCGGTGTGCTCGTCCCACGCCTTCTCCAGCAGCTGTTCGGCCGAGACCGGCGCGCCGTCGGCGCGCAGCAGTTCGGTGAGGACCGCGAACTCCTTGCGCGACAACGGCACGTACCGGCCGTCGCGGAACACCTGGTGCAGGTGCACGTCGAGGCTGATCCCCGCCCGCTCCAGGACCGGCGGCGCGGCCCGGCGGGCCCTGCGGCCCAGGGCCGAGACGCGTGCGGCGAGTTCGCGGAACGCGAACGGCTTCGGCAGGTAGTCGTCCGCGCCCAGGGACAGGCCCGTGACGCGGTCGTCCACGTCCGAAGCGGCCGTGAGCATCAGGACCCGGGTCTCGCCGCCGGCGGCCGTGATCTCGCGGCACACCTGGTCGCCGTGGACGACCGGGAGGTCGCGGTCCAGGACCACGACGTCGTAGTCGTTGACGGCGAACCGCTCCAGGGCCGCGCCGCCGTCGAGCGCGACGTCGACCGCGTGCGAGTCGCCGCGCAGCCACTCCGCGACCGCGTCGGCGAGCAGCGGCTCGTCCTCGACCACCAGGATCCTCATGCCACACATCATCGCCCGCCCGGTGTTGCCGCGGCATTGCCGCTGCGGATTACGGCCGCGCAACGCCCCGGCCGCTGTACTGGCTGCGCGGCCGGGACGTCCGACCCCCGGCCGCGCCAACCACTTCCGAAAGGCAGCACCATGCGGCGATACCTCATCGCACTCCTCCTGGGCCTCACCGCCCTCTCGGCCGCGGCCTGCGGCGACGACGCCGACACGGGCGGCGTCGCCTCGGTCGACGGCGACGCCACCGAATCGGCCTCCGAGGAGGCCGAAGACCTCGACGGCTTCGAAGAAGCCCTCGCGTACTCCGAATGCATGCGCGACAACGGCATCGCCGACTTCCCCGACCCCGAGCAGAACGGCGACGGCGGCGTCGGCCTCAGCCTCCCCGAAGGCACCGACCCCGAATCCGAGGACTTCAAGGCCGCCGAGGAGGCCTGCGAGGACCTCATGCCCGGCCCCGACGGGACCGAGACCATCGACCCCGAGGTCTACGAGGCGCTCCTGGACTACTCCGAATGCATGCGGGAGAACGGCGTCCCCGGCTTCCCCGACCCCGAGCCCAACGGCGGCATCATGATGAACGGCGACGAGCTCGGCGTCGAGATGGACTCCCAGGAGATGAAGGACGCCCAGGAGGCCTGCGAAGACCTCCAGCCCCAGGGTCCCGGCCCCGGCCCGAGCAACGACAGCGGGGACGAGTGATGACGGGCCGGCGACGCGGCAAGGGCCGCACCGGGAAGGTCGTCGCGGGCGCCGCGATCGCGCTGGCCGCCGCGGGGGCCGTCGCGGCCGCGCTCGGCTTCGACCTCCGCGACTACCTCGACCAAGCCGAGGCCGAGGCGACGACCGAGACCCCGGCGACCGCCGAGGTGACCGTCCAGACCCTCACCGAGACCGTCACCGTCTCCGGCGACCTCGGCTACGGCGACACGCTCGACATGGCGTGCCTGCTCGGCGGGACCCTCACCGGGCTCCCCGCCGCGGGCGACGTCCTCGAACGCGGCGACGTCCTCTACTCCGTGGACGACACGCCCGTCGTGCTCATGTACGGGTCCCTCCCGGCCTACCGGCCGCTCAACGTCGGCACCGAAGGCGCCGACGTGAAGCAGTTCGAGAAGAACCTCGCCAAACTCGGCTACGACGGGTTCACCGTCGACGACGAGTACACCGACGCCACCGCCGACGCCGTCGAGCAGTGGCAGGACGACCTCGGACTCGAAGAGACCGGCGCCGTCGACCTCGGCCGGGTCGTCTTCGCGCCCGACGCGATCCGCGTCGACACCGTCGACCCGCAGCTCGGCGCCCCCGCGCAGGGCACCGTGTTCAACTACACCGGCCTCGACAAGGTCGTCACCGTCGAGGTCGAGCTCGACGACCAGGAGCTGGTCGTCGTCGGCGACCCCGTCCAGATCACCCTCCCCGACGGCACCGAGGCCACCGGCACCGTCACCGCCTCCGAGACCGCCGTGACCGAGGATCAGAGCGGCGCCGAGACCGAGGACGTCACCTACCTCGAAGTCACCGTCGCCGCCGACGACGCGGCCGTCTTCGACGCGCTCGACCAGGCCGCCGTCGACGTCGGCTTCGCCGGCGACAGCGCCGCCGACGTCCTCACCGTCCCCGTCGAGGCCCTCCTCGGCCTCGCCGAAGGCGGCTACGGCGTCGAACTCGTCGACGGCGACACCACCGAGGTCATCGCCGTCGACACCGGCCTGTTCGCCGACGGCTACGTCGAAGTCAGCGGCGAGGGCCTCGAAGCCGGCCGGTCCGTGGTGGTGCCCTCATGAGCGTCCTCGCCGAACCGGCGGTGGACGTCACCGAGGCGCCGCCGCACCCCGTGGTCGAGCTCGAAGGCGTCTCGAAGACCTACCCGGGCGGCGTCCGCGCCCTCCGCGGCGTCACCCTGCGGATCGAGGCGGGGGAGATGTGCGCGATCGTGGGGCCCTCCGGTTCGGGGAAGTCCACGATGCTGCACCTCATCGGGACGCTCGACCGGCCCAGCGAGGGCACCGTCCGCATCGACGGCTTCGACGTCGCCGCCCTGAAGGACAAGCAGCTCTCCGCGCTGCGCGCCACCAGGATCGGGTTCGTGTTCCAGCAGTTCCACCTCGCGGTGGGCCAGCAGGTCCTCGACAACGTCGCCGACGGCCTCCTGTACTCCGGCCGCCGCGGACCCGACCGGCGCGCCCGCGCCGCCGAGGCCCTCGAACGCGTCGGCCTCGCCCACCGCCTCGACCACCTCCCCAACGAGCTGTCCGGCGGCGAACGGCAGCGGGTCGCGGTCGCGCGGGCCATCGTCGGCGAACCCGCGGTGCTCCTCGCGGACGAGCCCACCGGCAACCTCGACTCGGTGTCCGGCGCCGGCGTCATGGCGCTCCTGCACGAACTGCACGAGGCCGGCACCACGGTCGTGGTCATCACCCACGACCAGGACATCGCCCGGTCCCTGCCCCGCCAGGTCAAGATGCACGACGGCGAGGTGGTCTGAATGGCAACGGCCACAACCGGAACCGCGCCACCGCCGACCGACCCGAAGTCGCTGCGGGCCGCGCGCATGCTCCCCGGCGACGTCCTCCGCGTCGGCGCCACCGGACTGCGCACCCGGCCCCTGCGGGCCTGGCTCTCCGCGCTGGGCATCGCGATCGGCATCGCCGCGATGATCGCCGTCGTCGGCATCTCCTCCTCCAGCCGCGCCGAACTCGACCGGCAGCTCGCGGCCCTCGGCACGAACCTGCTGCGGGTCGAACCGGGCACGTCGATGCTCTCCGGCGAAGAAGGGGTCCTGCCGTACGAGGCGACCGCGATGGTCGCCCGCATCGACCCCGTCTACGCCGTCGCGGCCTCCGGGAACGTGCCGGACACGAACGTCTACCGGTCCGACCACATCCCCGAGGGCCGCAGCGGCGGCATGACCGTCAAGGCCGCCGAACTCGACCTGTACGACACCGTCGGCGCCGAACTCGCCGACGGCGCGTGGCTCAACGAGGCGACCGCGCAGTACCCGGCGGTCGTCCTCGGCTCCGCCGCCGCCGAGCAGCTCGGCATCACCAGCGCCGGCGACGGCGTCGAGGTCCTCCTCGGCGGCCAGTGGTTCACCGTCGTCGGCATCCTCGAACCCGTCGCCCTCGCACCGGAACTGGACCTGTCGGTCCTGGTCGGCTGGGAGGCCGCGGCGACCTACCTCGGCTTCGACGGGCACCCCACCACGGTGTACGCCCGCGCCGACGAGGAGTACGTGGAGGACGTCGCGGGCGTGCTCGCCACGACCGCGAACCCCGAAGCGCCCGACGAAGTCGCGGTGTCGCGGCCCTCGGACGCGCTGGCGGCCAAGAACGCCGTCGACACGGCGTTCACGGGGATGCTGCTGGGCCTGGGCGGCGTGGCGCTGCTCGTCGGCGGCGTCGGGGTGGCGAACACGATGGTCATCTCGGTCCTGGAGCGGCGCAGCGAGATCGGCCTGCGCCGGTCCCTCGGCGCCACGAAGGGGCAGATCCGGGTCCAGTTCCTCGCCGAGTCGCTGCTCCTGAGCGCCCTCGGCGGCGTCGGCGGCGTGCTGCTGGGGACGGCGGTCACCGCGGTGTTCGCGGCGGTGCGGGAGTGGCCGACGGTCGTCCCGTACTGGGCGAGCGTCGGCGGCGTCCTGGCGACCCTGGTGATCGGCGCGATCGCGGGCCTCTACCCGGCGGTGCGCGCCTCGCGGCTCTCGCCGACCGAGGCGCTGACGGCGCAGTGAGTCCGGCGGCGCCCATCCGGTTGGATGGGCGCCGCCGGTCGACATTGGCGCGCTATGAATGCGAACCGTGACCCTGCGCATTCGATTTACCATCGTAACAAGGGAAGACGTTAAAACCTGAGGAACACTATGGATCTTGGGGGTCATCGTCGATAGGCTCTGGGCGCACGTCGCCTATCACCCTTAAGGATGACTGACATGACCGCAGACGAAGCACAGCCGCTGTCCCCCTACGAGCGCATCGGCGGCGCCCCCGCCGTCACGGAGACCGTGGAACGCTTCTACAAGCGCCTCCTCGCCGACGACGAGCTGGCCGGGTTCTTCACCGAAACCGATCTGCCGCAGCTCAAGCGCCACCAGGTCGCCCTGATCTCCCAGGTCCTCGGCGGCCCCAAGTCCTACGCCGGGCGCGAGCTCGCCGAGGCGCACAAGTCCATGGACATCTCCGTCGGCCAGTACAAGGCCGTCGGCGCCCACCTCACCGCGGTCCTCGAAGAGCTCGACGTCCCGCGCGACATCATCGAGACCGTCGAGCAGGTCCTCGCCTCCGTCGCTCCGGACGTCATCGGGGCGGACGACTAGGCGCATGATCGACGCCGAACGGTTGAAGAAGAACTGGAGCCTGGTCGCCGCCCACGGCGACCAGGTCCCGCTGTACTTCTACTCGACGCTGTTCCTCACCCACCCCGAGACGCGCGACCTGTTCCCCATGAACATGGCCGCGCAGCGGGACAAGCTCGTGACCGCGCTCGGGGCGGTGGTCAGCAACGTCGACACCATCGACGAGGTCGTCCCCGTCCTCCAGGCGCTCGGCCGCGACCACCGCAAGTTCGGGGCGCTGCGCGGCCACTACCCGGCCGTCGGGGAGGCGCTCGTCGCCACGCTGGAGCACTTCAGCGGCCAGCACTGGACGCCCGCGATCGCCGCCGACTGGGTCGCGGCGTACGGGCTCGTCTCGGCGACCATGGCCGACGCCGCCGACGCGGCCGCCCACTACACGCCGGCCTGGTGGGACGCCGAGATCGTCGCGCACGACCGCCGCGACCTGGAGACCGCCGTGCTCACCCTCGCCCCCGGGACGCGGCTCGACTACGCTCCGGGCCAGTCGGTCTCGCTGTGCACGAACCTGCGGCCGCGCGTGTGGCGCCACTACTCGCCGGCGAACGCCCCGCGCGCCGACGGGACTTTCGACCTCCACGTCCGCTCCGTCGACGGCGGCCAGGTCTCCAGTGCGCTGGTCTCCCTCGTGCGGCCTGGCGACACGCTCCGGGTCGGCCCGGCCTTCGGCTCGGGGCTCACGCTGCGGCACGGCCGCGGCCCGGTCGCCATGATCGCGGGCGGCACCGGCGTCGCCCCGATGAAGGCGCTGATCGAGCAGCTGTCCATCGCGCCCAGGCCGACCAGCCTGTACTGGGGCGCGAGGACTCCGGCGGGGCTGTACTGCCTCGACGACCTCCAGGCCCTCGCCGCCGCGTACGACTGGCTCGAAGTGGTGCCGTGCGTCGACGAGGACATGTTCGGCTCGGGGATCGCCATCGGCTCCCCGGCGGAGCTGGCCGTGGCGCACGGGCGCTGCAACGGCGCCGACGTCTACGTGTGCGGGCCGCCGGGAATGGTGGAGTCGAGCCGGAAGCACCTGGCCGGCTCGGGCATCCGGGCGGAGGCCATCCACTTCGAGCCCACGGGCGAGTGAGAGAGGACGTTCCATCATGTACAGGTACTCGTACACCGGCCCGAAGGTCACCGTCGGCCAGGTCAACAACGCCAGGTTCTCCATGACGAGCCTGACGCGCCGCGGCTACCAGCCCGACGAGGTGCACCGCTTCCTCGAACGCGTTGCCGACGAGCTGGCGAGCCGCGACCAGCGCGAGGCCGCCCTGCGGACGGACGCGGAGAAGCTGAAGGAGGCGCTGCGGTCCTGGCAGTCGCAGCAGAACTCGCAGCGGCTCCAGTCCCCGACCCCGACGACGCCGACGTCGACGGCCGTCAACCTCGTCTCGCAGGCGCAGCAGCAGGCCGAGAGCTACGTCAACCAGGCGCAGCACTACTCGCGGCAGATCATCGCCCAGGCGCGGTCCCAGGCCTCGGAGCTCATGCGCCAGACCCAGGAGCGCGCCAGGGAGGACGCGGACCGGGCGGTCGCGCAGTACCGCCGCGACCACGACGGGCGCCGCGACCACGAGGCCGAGGACCGCATCAGGCAGCTGGTGCGGGCCCGCAGTTTCCTTGAGGCCGTTGAGGTCGCGGAGGAGCAGCTGCGGTTGACGCGTGAGGGCCTTGAGCAGGAGGTCGCGAAGCTCCAGCGCGACGCCATGTAGCGGTGCACATAGACCCGGCGGTGCCCGCTCGGACCGGAGCGGGCACCGCCGTTCGCTAGATGTACTGGTCGATGATCGGGGTCAGGTAACCCGCGATCTTGGCGTGGCCGGAGTCGCTGGGGTGCACGCTGTCGACGAGGTCGGAGGCCTCGTTGAGCCACCCGGTGGTGTCGACGAAGTGGACCTTCGAGTCGCCGGCGCCGACGCGCGCGTTCACCGCGTTGAGCGTCTCGGGGCTGTAGCGGCCCCGGAACGTCTCGATCGCGAAGATGTGCGCGTTCGGGTACGCCTGGCGGACCCGCTCCAGCATCGTGATGTAGTTCGCCTGGAACGTGGTCGTGGAGACGCCGTGCCCGACGTCGTTGGTGCCCAGGTTGATCACCACGGCCGTGGCCTGGTACCGCGAGAAGCTCCAGTCGTCCGAAGTGGATGCCATGGAGGTGCGGCGGAACCAGTCCATCATTCCCCAGCAGCCGTCGGAGGTGCTGACCAGGCACGCGCCGCCCTGGGCGACCTGCGTGTGGCCCGCGTTCAGGTTGTCGCCCACCAGGTACGAGTACGAGGTGAACGGCCGGTTCCCGTTGGGCTGGCCCACGGTGATGGAGTCGCCGATGAACTCGACGAAGTTCGCCGGCCTGCTGATCGCGCCGGTCGCCCCGCCGGAGGCGAGGATGAGCCCGCCGAACGCCGGGTCGCCGGTGTAGGACCCGGCCTTCTCCCTGAAGCCGATCCGGATCGTATGGGTCCCCGAGGAGAGCCCGGTCCGGATGGTGACGTTCCCGGAGACGGCCCGCAGCCAGGTCTCGGCGCCGCCGTCGACCGAGTAGTACAGGTCGATCGTGTTGCGCAGCTTGACGCCGATGGAGGAGCCGGTGAAGGCCGCCTCGACGTAGCCGCCGGCCCAGCCCATCGTGTAGAACGCGGGGTCGGTCTGGTTCCAGCGGCCGTAGTACTGGAGGTTCGGGTCCTGCGTCGAGCCGTCACCGGCCGCGCCGGTCGAGCCGACCGGGACGAGCTTCCAGTGCTGCACTTCGAGGTTGTTGCGGTCGTACTGGGAGATCCGCGAGCCCGCGGTGGTGGCCGACTCCCAGTTGTCGAGGGCCTTGCCGGAGTTGCGGTTCACGAGTTCGACGGAGCCGTCGGACTGGGTGTTCACCTGCCACTGCTGGTTGGTGCCGTTGTTGTCGGTCCACTGCCCGACGTCGGCGCCGTTGGCGGTCGACTTGGCGAGGACGTCGAGTACCTGATTCGAGTGCCGGGCCTGGATCCGGTAGTAGCCGCCTCCCGAGTCGACGAAGCGGAACTGCTGGCTGGTGGCGGTGGAGGGCGTGGCGAGGACGGCCAGGGCGCCGGTCGTCGTGGACGCGTTCTGGATGCTGACGGCGAGCCCGGAGTGGTCGTTGACGATCCGGTACCAGGCGTTCGTCTCGACGGCGGCGGCCGGAGCGGGGCCGAGGACGGTGAATCCGGCCGCGGTGAAGGCGGCCACCGCGGCGGCGGCCAGCCACCGGGCGAGCCGCGCGCGGCGGGTCGGAGCGGGGGTACGCAACAGGGGACTCCTTACATTGAAACGTTTAAATCTATTGCGGTTTCAACAGGATACCGCTTTCACGTAATCTGGGCCACCCTCCGGAGGAGCGAACCTGACGTGTGCCCGCCGCACCAAGACCACCGGTCAGCCGCAGAACGTCGGACCCAGGCCGTACCCTGGCTTGAGGCGCGCCGCGACAGCGCCGCTAAGACCGGTGCGCCCCGGGACACTCAGCAGGAGGACGACGTGGCACTCGCGCTCTACCGCAAATACCGGCCGCAGACGTTCGCCGAAGTGGTCGGCCAGGAGCACGTCACCGAACCCCTGATCAACGCCATCCGCGCCGGCCGCCTCAACCACGCCTACCTGTTCTCCGGCCCCCGCGGCTGCGGCAAGACCTCCTCGGCCCGCATCCTCGCCCGGTCCCTCAACTGCGCCCAGGGCCCCACCCCCGAGCCCTGCGGCGAGTGCCGCTCCTGCGTCGCCCTCTCGGCCGCCGGCCACGGCTCGGTCGACGTCATCGAGATCGACGCCGCCAGCCACGGCGGCGTGGACGACGCCCGCGAGCTGCGCGAACGCGCCGTCTTCGCGCCCGTCGACTCCCGCTTCAAGATCTACATCATCGACGAAGCGCACATGGTCACCGCCGCCGGTTTCAACGCGCTCCTCAAGCTCGTCGAAGAGCCCCCGGACTACGTCCTCTTCATCTTCGCGACCACCGAGCCCGACAAGGTCCTCCCGACCATCCGCTCGCGCACGCACCACTACCCGTTCCGGCTCATCCCGCCGCCCGCGATGCGCGAACTGTGCCGCAAGCTCTGCGACGAGGAGGGCGCGGTCGTCGCCGACGACGTCCTCCCGCTCGTCGTCCGCTCCGGGGGCGGCTCCGCCCGCGACACCCTCTCGGTCCTCGACCAGCTCATCGCCGGCGCCGGACCCGAGGGCGTCACCTACGAGCGCGCCGCGGGCCTCCTCGGCGTCACCGACGCGGGCCTGCTCGACGAGATGTGCGAGGCCTTCGCGGCCGCCGACGGCGCCGCCGTCATGGAAGTGGTCGAGCGCGTCGTCGAAGGCGGCCACGACCCCCGCCGCTTCGCCGGGGACCTCCTCGAACGCCTCCGCGACCTCATCGTCCTCACGCAGGTCCCCGACGCCGGGACCAACGGCCTCGTCGACGCCCCCGCCGACCAGCTCGGCAAGATGACCAGCCAGGCCACCCGCATGGGCACCTCCACGCTCACCCGCATGGCCGAGGTCGTCGCCGCCGGGCTCGCCGGGATGCGCGGCGCCACCGCCCCGCGCCTGCTCCTCGAACTCGCCTGCGTCCGCGCGATCCTCCCCGGCTCCGACGAGTCCATGGCCGGACTCATGCAGCGCCTCGAAACCCTTGAGCAGCGCGGCGCGACCGCCGCCCTCGCCGCCCCGGCCCGCCCGGTCGCGGCCCCGGCAGTGACCGCCCC
>NZ_QFRW01000281.1 GCF_003265355.1 Glycomyces dulcitolivorans
CGCTCGCGGGCGAGTGGCTCGACCGGGTCGGCCTGGGGGACTTCGGGAAGCGCCGCCCGGGCCAGTTGTCGGGCGGGCAGGCGCAGCGGGTCGCCTTGGCGCGGGCGCTCGCCACGGACCCGGCGCTGCTGCTGCTCGACGAGCCGCTCGCGGCCCTCGACGCGCGCACGCGCCTCGACACCCGGGTGGAGCTCCACCGGCACCTCGCGGGACTCGCGGGCCCGGCGGTGCTGGTGACGCACGACCCGGTGGACGCGCTCATGCTCGCCGACCGCCTCGTCGTGGTCGAGGACGGGCGGGCGGTGCAGGAGGGCGACGGCGAGTCGGTGACGGCGCGGCCGCGCACGGACTACATCGCGCGCCTGGTCGGCCTGAACCTGTACCGCGGCACGGCCTCGGGGCGGACGGTGCGGCTCGCCTCGGGCGAGGTGCTGGCGACTTCGGAAGCGCTGGAAGGGGATTCGTTCGCGGCGTTCGCGCCGAGCGCGGTGGCGCTGTTCCGGTCGGAGCCGGACGGCAGCCCGCGGAACACGTGGCGGGCGGTCGTCGCCGGGGTGCACCGGCACGGCGACCATCTGCGGGTCCAGCTCGACGGCCCGTTCCGCGCGGCGGCGGACGTGACTCCGGCCGCGGCGGCCCACCTTGGTCTCGAACCGGGCCAGGAGGTCTGGGCCGCGGTGAAGGCCGCGGAGATCCGCGCCTACCCGGCCTGATCCGGACGCGGGGCCGGCGGCGGCGCCCGATCCCGGCCGGTGCCCCGGTGCCAGCTCGCACGACCCGACCCGCTCGGCTCACGCCGCTCGACCCGAGCTGCTCGTTTCACACCGCTCGCCTCACTCGAACGGGTGAAAACCGCGCCGCGGGGCCGTCTGCGGCCCCGAAATTGTCGGACCCCCGCGCAAGCCTGGGGGCCTACGGTCCCCTCTGGGTGGGTGGGGGCTAGGGATGGCCGTACCTCTACTACGTGCGCGACGGCAAAAGCCGCGGTGCCGCAAGCGAAGACCGGATCCCGAACGGCGGACACGGACCGCCAGGACGGCGAAGGCCGGAGGCGCACAGCGCCTCCGGCCTCGGTTTCCCGGTCGCGGGCTTCGCCCCCCGCTTGCGGGCGTTCACCATCCGCGGGGCGGGAGCGGTCCTAAGGCCGCCGCGGCAGCGAGGGCGCGCTTCGCGGCGGGAGCGGGTTCGCCGGCCTCGGGGGCCTCGTCGGCGCGGGCCGCGCGGCGGATGACCGGGAGGCAGGCGAGGACGATGAGGATCGAGACGAGGCCGACCGCCATGAACGCGGTCTGGACGTCCATCAGGGTCGACATCGCGCCGCCGAGGAGGAAGCCGATGAGCTGGGCGGCGTTGACCCGGCCGTTGACGGCGGCGTTGGCGCGGCCGCGGAAGGCCTCGGGGACCCGGCGGGCCACCGCGATGCCGAGCGCGGAGTTCTCGCCGGCGTTGAAGATCCCGCCGATCAGGTTGAGCGGCACCATGAGCAGCACCGAGAACAGCGGCAGCCCCTGCCCGAAGCACATCAGGCCGACCCCGGCCAGGCACGCCATGAGCATCCACGCGAGCTGCACGTCGCGGTCGAGGCGGCGGATCACCGCGGCCGCGATCCAGGCGCCGGCGACCATGCCGAGCGTCCAGCAGGCCTTGATGAGCCCGTACATGCTCTCGGTCGCGTCGTAGACCTCGCGGACCAGGAAGACGCTGAGGACGTTCACCGCGCACATCGCGGCGATCACGGCGCTGAGGCCGAAGACCATCGCGGTGAGCAGCTTGTCCCCGCGCAGGCGCCACGCGGCCTTGACCGTGGCGGCCTGAGCGGCGAGGTCGCGGCGGATGCCGCCGCGGCGGGTGCGGATGTCCAGGCAGAACAGGACGCGCAGCAGCGCGCAGCCCGCGGCGAGCATGAGGGCCGCGCCGGCCGAGTGGGCGCCGATGACGAACCCGGCGACGGCCGGTCCGGCCGCGAGCCCCACGAGCGTCCCGGTCTGGACCATCGCCACCGCGTGCGGCAGGTCCTCGCGGCGGGTCATGGCCGGGACCAGTGCGCTGACGACCGGCTGGTTGATCGCGGTGCCGCAGGCGTTCAGGATGACCAGGCCGTACAGCGCGAGCAGATTGTCGGTGAACGCCATCGGGACGATCGCGGCGACCTGGAGGAGGCCCGAGAGCGCCATCAGCGTGCGGCTGTCGAAGCGGTCGGCCAGGCGGCCGGTGACCGGGGAGAGCACGACCAGCGGGAGGGTCGCGGCGATGATCAGGGCGGCGATGGCGATCCCGCCGTAGCCGTCGGTCTGGAGGCGGAGGGTGAGCGCGAAGTCGGCCGTGAACATGGCCGTTCCGGCGAGGAACGCGCAGGTGGCGGAGGTGTAGACGTCGGACCAGCGGGTCCCGTCGGCGAAGGATGTGAAAGACATATTTCGAAGATACACTTTCACGCCTTGATGCGAAAGACCTTTTTCAGATTTTTCGAAGTAGTTCTTTCATGACTTTCGGTGAGCGCCCTGCGAACGCCCGCGAGCGGGCGGCCCACGCCGCCCGCCTGCCGGTCAGAGTCGCGGGAAGAACCGGAACAGCACGCTGAACACCTGCGTGCCGTCCTCCGGGTCGTGCCCCTCCTCGGCGCGCTTCACCCCCATGTCCACGTACTCCTGCTCCAGCTCCATGAACCTGCGCGTGAACTCCGCCGCCTCTTCGAGCGTCAGGCGCACATGCCCCTGCTGCGTCATCGACGACCGCCGCAGCTCGGTGCTGACGTGCGGCCGCTGCTCGATCCACCGTGCGAAGTTCCGCTCCTGCTGCGCCTGGAACGCCTCGCCCATGGTCTTCTCGATGACCTGGTGGCTCTCGGGCGCACCGTCCTCGGCCTGGATCGAGAAGCTGTGCAGGAGCAGGCGCCACACCCGTTCGCGGGCGTCGCCGCGGCTCGGCGCCTCCTCGATGAACCCGGCCTTCGCCAGCGTCCGCAGGTGGTAGCTCATCGCGCTCGGCGTCATCCCCGCGACCTCGGCGATCTCCGTCGCCGTCGCGCCGTCGAAGCCCTCGGCCCGGCGCTTGGCGAGGAAGTCGAACACGGCCATGCGGGCCGGGTGCGCCAGCGCCTTCATCCGCTCGGGGTCGGTGATCTTCACATGGTCCATGTCGAACTTGCGCGGCCGCGACGGATCCGGAGGAACCGGCGGCGCGGGCGGCTGCGGCAGTTCCAGGTTCGGCGGCTGCGGGATGCCCGGGATCGCCGGAATCCCGGGGATCCCCGGGACGAGCGGGATCGGCGGCGGCTCCTCGCCCGGATGCGAAGCAGATGTTTCAGACATGCCTCAAGCTAACCACGCCGGAGCCCGGGCCGCACCGAGGACCGTGTGGGAAGTCCGTCAGCCCCCGCCGCTCCCGGAGGCGGCCGCGGCGCTGGCGCCCTGCCGGTTCGCGATCGCCTTGCGGGTCGCGGCGCCGGCCCAGTGGGCTTCGGCGAGGGCCTTGAGCTGCTTTCGGTCCGGTCGCCGTTCGCGGTCGGGGAAGACGGCCCTGGCGAGGCCGGAGGCGGCGACGAGGGTCAGGAGCGCGTCGGTGCGGGCGTCGAAGGAGCGGCCGGTCCTGACGGCGGAGGCGAGGCGGGTGCGGGCCTCGTCGCCGGCGCCGGGCCGCGGCAGGTACCGGTTGACGGGGAAGATCCCGAGGGCCTTGCCGCGCTCGTGGCGCAGGGCGCCGGCGGCGACGAGGCCGTCGCGGACGTCCTGCGTGAGGCGCTTGGCGGTCCGGTCGACCACGGCGTGCGGCGAGCGGGGCTTGTCGGCGGCGATGGCGGCGAGGCGGGCGTCGACGACCGGGTCGCCGGTCGGGGTCGGGTCGAGGACGCGGACCCGCTTGCCGTCCACGTCGAGGCGTCCGGCGAGCGCGAGCTCGAACAGGACCGCGCCGGCGAGGCCGAGGTCGAGGTTGCCGCCGGTCCGTTCGCGGCCGGTGGTGCCGTCGTACGCGAGGAGCGCCAGCTCCTGGGGGAGTGTGGACATGCCCTCAGCGTAGGCGGGTCGAGCACGCGGTGCGGCTCATGCGGCGCCGCCGGCGCGGAGCCGGTCGAGCCAGGCGGCGGCGGCGTCGAAGTCGGTGTCGCTCAGGCCTGCCGGGGGCGGGACGGGCCGGTCGGAGTGGTCCCTCGGGTAGGAGCCGAGGTACCTGACGTCGGCGCAGATGCGGCGCAGGCCGGTGAGGGCCTCGCCCATGCGCGCGTCGGCGAGGTGGCCGGTGCAGTCGAGGAAGAACGCGTACCGGCCCAGGCCCTCGCCGGTGGGGCGGGACTCGATGCGGGTGAGGTTGACGCCGCGGATGGCGAGTTCGGTGAGGACGGCCAGGAGCGCACCGACCCGGTCGTGGTCGATGTAGACGACGAGGGAGGTGATGTCGTTGCCGCTGGGCTCGGGCGGGGCGGTAGGGCGCACGACGTGCACGAAGCGGGTCTCGGCGCCGGAGCTGTCGCCGATGTCGAAGGCCTGCACGGGGAGTCCGGCGGCTTCGGCGGTGAAGGGCGCGCACACGCAGGCGTCGAACTCGCCGTCGACGACGCGCTGGGAGGCCTGGGCGGTGGAGAGGGCCTGGTGGACGGCGGCGCCGGGGAGTTCGCGGCGCAGGAAGTCGCGGACCTGGGCGATGGCGTGCGGGTGCGAGGCGACGGTGGCGATGTCGGCGGGGGCCTTCGCGGAGGCGAGGACGAACGTGACGGGGAGGACGACCTCTCCGGCGATGACGAGGGGGTCGCCGCCGACGAGTTCGTCGACGGTGAGGGTGACGGTGCCCTCCTGGGAGTTCTCGATCGGCACGAATCCGGCGTCGACCTCGCCGCGGCGGACGGCGTCGAGGATCTCGGGGATCGAGGCCATGGGCACCGTGGCGGCGGCCTTGGCGGCGGGCAGCCGGCGGAGCGCGGCTTCGGTGAAGGTCCCGCGCGGTCCCAGATAGGCGAACTCCATGTGCCAACGCTAGCAAGGCCGGCGGCCGAAGCCCCGCGAGCAGGGCTTCGGCTTCGTCGCGGCGGGGCGGGCATGAGACGGCGGTCTCAAGGGACACCCGCCTTTCGCGGGGCGGCCGCTGTCGCGTATGCTTGTCGAGCCCAAGCGGAATTCCGCGGTGGTGAGCCGGAGAAAATGGAATGCGTCAGCTCTTGTCGCCTGCCAGGATCAACGTGCGCCCCCATCGTCTAGTGGCCTAGGACGCCGCCCTTTCAAGGCGGTAACACGGGTTCGAATCCCGTTGGGGGTACGACCCAGACGCGGTGCCGGTCACACGGGCGCGGCTGGTATAAATGAAGAGGTCTTACGGCCTTGAAGAACTCGCAAGGGTTCGCCCAAGGTCCCGTAGAGCAGCTAGGAGTGCTCGCCACCCTGTCAAGGTGGAGGTCGCGGGTTCAAATCCCGTCGGGACCGCAGAATCGAAAGGCCCGCTGGTTTTCACCAGCGGGCCTTTTCGCTGTGCTCAGAACAGTGTCGGGCCGGGTTCGTCGGGGAGGGGTCCGTCGTCCGGGTCGGGTTCGGGGTAGCCGGGCGGCTCGTCGGGGACCGGGTCGCCGGGGCGCGGTTCCCAGGACCGGTCGGCGACGTCGGGGACCTCGGCGGCGAGCTCGTCGGCGAGGGGCGTGCCGAGGCGCTCCTCCGAGGCGGTCATGCCCCAGCGGTCGGCCTCGCTGTAGTCCTTCGCGTCGAGGATGTCGTCCTCGACGTCCTCGCCCTCCTCCTCGCCGTCGTCGATGTACCCGTAGGGGTCGTTGTCGTCCGCCATGGCGCCTCCTTCGCTCTCACGCCCAGTGTTCCCCGGGCCGGGGCGTTCCGCACGGATTCCCACGAGACGGCGGCGGGCGGCCCCACCTGCGGGCCTCCTCATTGGTCACGGTCGGTGGTCTCGTGATCATGAGCGGATTTCAAAGCGCGTTCACCGCGAGTTCATTTTCTTCGTTAACCTTGTGATGTATGACGAATAGTGACCCTGTTCCCCTCGTTGACGCCGGTTTGCCACCCGACCGGTACCTCGACCGCGAGGAGAGCTGGCTGCGGTTCAACGGCCGCGTCCTGCGCCTCGCGCAGTCGCCCGAGCTGCCGCTGCTCGAACGGGTCCGGTTCCTCTCGATCTTCTCGAACAACCTCGACGAGTTCTTCATGGTCCGCGTCGCCGGGCTCATGCGCCGCCTCGCCACCGGCCTGCCCGTGCGCACCTCCTCGGGCCGCTCCCCGCACGCGCTGCTCAACCGGATCGCCGGGCTCGCGCACCAGCTGAGCATCGAGCACGCCGAGTACTTCCGCGACGAGATCGCCCCGCTCCTGGCCAAGGAGGACATCGCGATCGTCCGCTGGGCCGACCTGGAGGACGTCGAGCGCGCCCGCATGCAGGAGCTGTTCCGCACCCGCGTGTACCCGGTGCTCACCCCGCTCGTCGTCGACCCCGCGCACCCCTTCCCGTACATCTCGGGGAAGTCCCTCAACCTCGCCGTCCAGGTCCGCGACCCCCGCAACGGCACCACCCGGTTCGCGCGCGTGAAGGTCCCGCCGCTGCTGCCGCGCTTCATCGCCGTCGCCCCCGGCCGCTTCGCGCCCCTGGAGGACGTCATCGCGGCGAACCTGGAGCAGCTGTTCCCCGGCATGGACGTCCTCGCCCACCACACGTTCCGCGTCACCCGCAACCAGGACCTGGAGATCGACGAGGACATCACCGAGAACCTCCTCCAGACCCTGGAGCGCGAGCTGCTGCGCCGCCGCTTCGGCCCCGTGGTGCGCCTGGAGGTCGAGGACACCATCGACACGCGCGTCCTCGACCGGCTCACCGCCGAGCTCGGCGTCGACGAGGAGGTCGTGTACCGGCTCCCTGGGCCGCTCGACCTCGCCGGGCTCGACGCGATCGCGAACATCGACCGGGCCGACCTGAAGTACCCGCGGTTCCGCCCCTCCGAGAAGGTCCTGCCCCCCGAGTCGGACCTGTTCGCGGTCATGCGCGACCGGGACGTCCTGCTCCACCACCCCTACGACTCGTTCACCGCCTCGGTCGAGCGGCTCATCGAGGAGGCCGCCGGCGACCCGAAGGTCCTGGCGATCAAGCAGACCCTGTACCGCACCTCCGGCAAGTCCCCCATCGTCGACGCGCTCATCAACGCCGCCGACGCCGGCAAGCAGGTCGTGGTCGTCGTGGAGATCAAGGCCCGCTTCGACGAGCAGGCGAACATCGACTGGGCGCAGAAGCTGGAGCGGGCCGGCTGCCACGTCATGTACGGCATAGTGGGCCTCAAGACGCACTGCAAGCTCTCCCTGGTCGTCCGGCAGGAGTCGGACGGGACGCTGCTGCGGTACACGCACGTCGGCACCGGGAACTACCACCCGACGACCGCCCGCCTCTACGAGGACTTCGGGCTCCTCACCACCGACCCCGAGGTCGGCGAGGACGTCAACGCCGTCTTCAACCACCTCACCGGCTACTCCCGCGACGAGGACTACCACCGGCTCCTCGCGGCCCCGCACTCCCTGCGCCCCGGCCTGATCGAGCGCATCGAGCGCGAGATCGAGAACCACAAGGCGGGCCTGCCGGCGCGGCTGCGGTTCAAGTGCAACTCGCTCACCGACGAGGGCATCATCGACGCGCTCTACCGCGCCTCCCAGGCGGGCGTCACGGTCGACCTGCTCCTGCGCGGGATCTGCGCGCTGCGCCCGGGCGTGCCCGGTCTGTCCGAGAACATCCGGGTCCGCAGCGTGCTCGGCCGTTTCCTCGAACACTCCAGGGTGTTCGTGTTCGAGAACGGCGGCGACCCGGAAGTATGGTTGGGCAGCGCGGACCTCATGCACCGCAACCTCGACAGACGCGTCGAGGTCCTGGTGCGGGTCCAAGGCGATGCCCATCGCGCGCAGCTGACTTCGCTACTGGACCGCGGTATGGACGACGGCACCCGCACCTGGAAACTGGGCCCCCTCGGGCTCTGGTCCCGCCAGCGGGGCGGCGCGGACCTCCAGGAACAACTCATGCAGGAGCACCGTTGATGCAACCCGAGATCTTCGCCGCCGGCGCCGTCCTGTGGCGCCCGGGCGAGGACGGGCCGGAACTGGCCCTCATCCACCGGCCCAAGTACGGCGACTGGACCTTCCCCAAGGGCAAGCTCAAGCGCGGCGAGCACCTGCTCGCGGCCGCCCAGCGGGAGGTCTTCGAGGAGACCGGGATCAGGCCGGTCCTCGGCCGCCCCCTCGCGCCCTCCTTCTACGACAAGGAGGGACGCCTCAAGCGCGTCGACTACTGGTGCGCGACGCCCGCGGCCGAGGAGGCCGTCGACGAGGCCGTCGACCCGCGCGAGGTCGACGACCTGGAGTGGATCCCGCTCGACCGCGTCGCCGACCGGCTCACCTACGAGCGCGACCAGCCGGTCCTGGAGGACTTCTCCCGCCAGATCGCCCGCGAGACCGTCCCGCTCGTGTTCGTGCGCCACGCCGTCGCCCTCTCCAAGGCCGACTGGTTCGACCAGGACGAGCTGCGGCCCTTGAACCAGCGCGGCCGCGAGCGCGCCCAGCAGCTCGAAGTGCTGCTGTCCGCGTTCCCGTCCGGCACCGCCTACAGCTCCACGAGCGCCCGCTGCCTGGAGACGCTCCTGCCGTACTGCGCCGCCGAGGGCGTCGCGGTCACCGGCCTGCCCGAGTTCACGCTCGGCACCTCCAAGCCCGCCCAGGCCACGGCCCGCCTCGACGAGATCATCGAGTCCGGCAAGCCCGCGGTGGTGTGCGGGCACGGCGAGCACATCGACGAGATGATCGCCTACACCAGCGGCCGCCTCGGCACCCCGGTGCCGGTGGGGCCCTTGGAGAAGGGCGACTTCGTGGTGTTCCATACCGCGAACGGGCGGCTGGTCGCCACCGAGCACCACGACTAGAGCGCAAGAGGGGCGGGGGACCGGTTCGGTCCCCCGCCCTTGTTCGTTCTCCTAGCGGGCCAGGCGGATCGTGTCGACGTAGACGCCGCCCGCGCGGAACACCAGGTACAGGTCCTGGATCCCTTCGGCGCCTTCGAGGTCGGCGGCGGTGTCGGCGAAGTCCTGGAGCCCGGTGGTCTTCGGGACCCGGACCTCGGCGAGCAGCGGGCCGTCGGGAGCCGCGGCGCGGACCTCGATCACGGGGTCTGCGAGGTCGGCCCAGTCGGCGGTCGTGGTGGAGGTGCGCAGCTCGATCCGCTTCGCGCCGTTCAGGTCCGCCTTCGTGAACCCGACGTGGGCGCCCGGGCGGCGCGAGGCCGTCGAGTGGTAGCCGCCCTGGCGCGCAAGCGTGTTGCGCTTCGACACCTCCCAGTAGGTGAGGTCCTGCGCGATCGTGGCCTTCTCCCACACGTTGGCGCCCTGCGACAGGTCGAGTGTCGCGATGTCCTCGCCGTGGATGCGGACACCGGCTTCGGGTCCCTCGCCGTCGATGCCGATCGCGAACAGGTAGTCGCCGGTCTCGACGATCCGCTTCCCGCGCGCGGCGTCCCATACGAACAGGTCCTGCGGGTCCACCTCGATCTCGACGCGGCGGGTCTCGCCGGGGGCGATGTCCTTGGCGCGCTGGAAGCCCGCGAGCCGGACGCCGGGGACGCGGTCGCCGTAGGCCGAGGCGGCGATACTCGCGAAGAGCAGCACGACCTCGTCCGAGGTCCGGGCGCCCGCGTTGGTGACGTCGACGGCGGCGGTGAACCGCTCGGCGGCGTCCACCGCGGACGGCGCCTGGAGGTCGCCGTACTCGAAGTCGGTGTAGCTCAGGCCGTGTCCGAAGCCGTAGACCGGCGCGGCCTTCGAGTACTGGTAGGTGAGCCCGGCGCTGATGACGTCGTATTCGAGCATGTCGACGTCGCTGACGCGGTACGCCTCGGCGCGCGGGCCGGCCTTCGGGAGCGAGGCCGTGTCGGCGAGCCAGGTCGAGGTGAGCCGCCCGGCCGGCGAGTAGTCGCCGCGCAGCGCGTCGGCCAGCGCGGGGCCGAGGGCCTGCCCGGCGTGGGAGGTGTAGAGGATCGCGGCCACGTTGGGGTCGTCCGCGATGTCGCCGATCGCCAAGGGGTAGGCCGAGACCACGACGACGATCGTGGCGCCGGGCTTGGCGGCGGCGACTTCGCGGACGAGGTCGGCCTGGCGGGGGGCCAGGTCGAGGCCGGGCCGGTCGAAGCATTCGCGGGCGTTGACCATCGGGTGGTTCCCGACGAACACGACCGCCCAGTCGGCGTCGGCCGCGAGGGCCGCCGCGGCGCCGGGGCCGCTCTCGACGAGGGTCTCGGTGAGGAGCGGCTCGGCCGGTCCCTTCACGAGCGGCAGCGTGCCGTCCTCGGCGAGGCGGAGGTGGAAGGGCCCGTCGGCTTCGGCGGGCACGTGGTTGACGCCGAAGAGCTCGACCGCTTCGCCGTCGCGGCGGTAGTGGAGGTTCTGGTGGGTGAACCAGGCGTCGCCGTCCTCCATGGCGGTGGCGACGGCTTCGAGGCGCGGGCCCCCGCCGCCGGTGGCGCCGGCCTGGTTCTCGAAGGTGGCCGGGCCGTCGGCGCGCTGGAGCAGGTTCGCCTGGACGAACTTGCCGGTGGCGTTGTGGCGGAACATGTGCTGCTCGTGCGCCCAGTCCCAGACCTCGAAGGTCTCGGCGCCGCCGAGGTGCTCGGCGCGGGCGGCGAGGGCCCCGTCCTCGGCGACGGTGACGTAACGCCCGCCGACCTGCCAGGCGACGGTGTCGTTGCCGCTGTGGTGGGTCACGCGGCCGAAGCGCTCGCGGAGGGCCTGGAGGGGGCTGGGGCGGCGGTCGGCGGGGACGGTGGGGCTGTAGAAGTCGCGGAGGTTGAGGTCGGCGAGCGGGCCGACGACGGCGATGCTCGCGGTCTCGGGGAGGGGCAGGGCGGCCCGGTCGTTCTTGAGGAGCACGAGCTGCTCGCGGGCGGCGCGGCGGGCGAGCGCGATGTGCTCGGGCCGGTCCTGCGGGTGGGGGTCGGCGGGGATCAGGTTGTACTCGCAGGCGTCGCCGTCGAGTCTGCCGGTGCGGACGAGGAAGCGGAGCCAGTCGCGCACCGCCCGGTCCACATGGGACATGCTGACGCCGAGGACGCCGCGCCGGACGGCCTCGGCCGCGTTCGGCACGAACGGCAGTTCGGAGCCGTCGTGGAAGTGGCTGACCCCGGCGAGGAGCATGAGCGCGGAGGCGTAGACGCCGTTCTCGGCCTCGTCGATCGCGAGGCCCTGCTCTGCGGCGAGGGCGGTCGGGTAGGGCACGTCGCCGCGCGGGTCGACCTGCCAGGTGTCCCACGGCTCGCCCTTGGTGGTGTGCAGGTTGACGCCGTCCCAGCCGTCGGGGAGGAAGAAGAACTCGCCGTCCTCGGCCCATTCGCCGCGCAGGGTCTGCATGATCGGCGAGATGATCGACGGCACGCCGTTGACGTTGTTGTACGCGGTCATCGCGCCCATGACCGCGCCGGCTTCGACCGGCATCCGGTAGGGCACGACCTGGTACTCGTGGAGTGCGCGCACGCTCATGGAGGAGGAGCTCTGCGCGCGGTGCCACTCGTGGTCGTATCCGAGGAAGTGCTTCATCTGCGTGAAGGTCTTGACGTACACGGGGTGGCGTCCGCGCAGGCCCCAGGCGTAGGCGGTCGTCATGGCGCCGACGTGGAGAGGGTCTTCGCCGAAGCCCTCCTCGAAGCGGCCGGCGAGCGGGTTGGAGCGGATGTCGGCGACGGGGCCGAACGAGGCGTACACGTGGGTGTCGCGGGCGCGCACCTCGTGGGCGACGGCCGCGCCGACCGCCTCCATCAGCTCGGTGTCCCAGGTCGCGCCGAGGCCGATGGCCTGCGGGAAGAACGTGGCGTCGGGCTTCTTGCCGGAGCTGTGCAGGACCTCGTTGAACGCGTTGCCGAAGGCCGGGAGGACGGTGCCGTCGGCGAGGACGGTCTCCGGGATGCCGTTGAGGCAGGCGAGCTTCTGCTCGTCGGTCATGAGGGCGAGGACGGCGTCGACGCGCTCGGCGACGGGCCGGTTCGGGTCGAGGTGTGCGGGAGCGCTCATTCGGGTCCGATCGGTCGGTGTCTGGTCCCCTCGACATTACGACGGACGACCAGACAAATTCAACCGGGTTCTCGCACGGCGGCGGAACGTGAACGGAGGTTCCGGGGCAAAACGGACACGGGGTGGCCCCCCGTTTCAACGATGACACCGGGGTCCGACACGAATCCCCAGGGATCCCTGGGATCCCTACAGCGCTGGACGACCCGTGATCGTTCGGTTCGTTACGATTCCTCTCATGAGCCCCGGCCCCCAAGGAACATCACTCGGCATCGACTTCGGCACCTCGCACACGATCGCGGTGGTCCGCCGCGCCGACGGGAGCGTCCGCCCGCTGCTGTTCGACGGCGCGCCGCTGATGCCCTCGGCGGTGTGCGCCGACTCCGACGGGGGCCTCCTCGTCGGCAAGGACGCCGTCCACGCGGGCCGCCGCCACCCCGAGCGCTTCGAGCCCAACCCGAAGCGCCTCATCGACCGGCCCTCGACGCTGCTGGGCTCGCGCGAGTACCCGGTCCCCGACCTCATCGCGGCCGTCCTCGACGCGGTCGCCGACGAGTGCCGCCGCGTCGTGGGCGTGCCCGCCCAGGTGACGCTGACGGTGCCCGCCGAGTGGGGCCCGGCCCGCCGCCAGGTCATCGAGGACGCGGCCGCGCGCTCCGGGCTCGGCCGGGTGCGCCTGGTCCCCGAGCCGGTCGCCGCGGCGACGTACTACGCGGAGGCCCTCAAGCACCGCACCGCGGTCGGATCGTCCATCGTGGTCTACGACCTCGGGGCGGGGACGTTCGACGCGAGCGTGGTGCGCCGCACCGAGACCGGGTTCGAGACCGTCGCGCTCGACGGCCGCAATGACCTGGGCGGCCTCGACATCGACGCCGCGCTCATCGAGCACCTCGGCGGGGTCTACGGGGACCGCGACGGCTGGAAGCGCCTGCTCAACCCCACCACGACCGAGGAGCGCCGCCACTTCCGCGACTTCCAGGAGGAGGTCCGCGGCGCGAAGGAGCGGCTCTCGCGCCACCAGCAGTCGGACATCGCGATCCCGCTGCTCGAAGTTGAGGCGCACCTGACGCGCCACGAGCTGGAGCTCATCGCCCGCCCGCACCTGGAGCAGACGATCCGCGTGACCCTCGCGGTCATCCGCGCCGCGGGCCTGAACCTGGCCGACAGCGCGGGCGTGTTCCTCGTCGGCGGCGCCAGCCGCATGCCCTTGGTCGCCACCATGCTCCACCGCGAGCTCGGCGTGGCCCCCACCGTGCTCGACCAGCCGGAGGTCGTCGTCGCCGAGGGCTCGGTCCTGTGGACGCAGTCCGAGGCCGCGACGCTCACGTTCAACCGCCCCTACACGCCCGCCCCGACCCCGGCCCAGACCGCCCTCGCGCCGCTGACGCCGCAGGCCGCCCCCGGGCTCCTGTTCCCGCCGCGCACCGAGCCGCAGACCCAGTACCGCCCTGCGCCGCAGCACGACACGCCGCCCGCACCGGTCTCCCCGCCCGCGTCCCCGCCGCGCCAGACCCTGCCCCCGCGGACCGCCCAGCCGGTCACCCCGCCCCTCTCGGTCTCTGGCGACGGCCCCGAACCCCCGGAGTCGGACGCGGACCGCGAGCGCCGCAAGCGCAACGGCCGCCGGTTCCTCGTGTGGTTCGTCGTGGTCGACCTGCTCATAGTCGCCGCCCTCGCCTGGTACTTCAACCGCGACGAGGGGACCGACGAGAACGGCGACGACGGCACGGGCGGCGAGGTCCCGGCCGCGACCTCCTTCTCCCCGAACTTCTCGCCCGACGAGGCGGGCGCGCTCCTGACCGAGATCGACGGCGCCCACGGCGAGAACGGGGTCCGCGCCCTGGTCGCCGTCGAGGTCCCCGAACCGATGCTGTTCTCCGCGGGCGACGACGGCTTCATCCGCCAGTGGGACCTGACCACCGGCAACCTGGTCGACGAGTGGGACCTCGAAATCGGCGGCGTCCAGGCGCTGCTGGAGACGAACTCCTTCGACGGCGACGACTACCTGGTCGCCGTCGGCGCAGGGTGGGCCCCGCACGTGTGGACGCCCGCGACCGGGGAGTTCATCGAAGCGGGCCTCCCGGAGATGGTCGCCGACGGGACCGAGATCGAAGGCGTGCGGGCCGGCCCGGTCGACGGCTACGCCGGGTACGGCGTGTACAACGGCAGCGAGTTCGAGCTGTACGACCTGGAGAACCAGGAGAGCCTCGGCAGGTGGCCGCTTCCGGACGGGTACGGGTACCCGCGGGTCGTCACCACCGCTGAGAACTACCTGACGGAGATCGTCGCGGTGACCTCGTCGCACGAGGTCGACCTCATCGACGGCAGGACCGGCGATCCCTACGGGCTGGCGATGTCCTCCGAGGAGATGGCGGGTGTCACCACGGAGGCGTTCGGCGTCGTCTACTACGAAGGCACCCCGTACGCGATGCTCTACGGCAGCGACAAGCTCCTGCACTTCTGGGACCTGCAGGAACTGGTGAACTCCACCGCCTCGGTCTCGTACGAGGACAGGGACGACAACTACCACTTCGAGATGGTGGACACCGTGAACGGCACGTCGCTGCTGCGCCTGACCAGGTACACGAAAGAGGCCAGCGCGATCGCGATCGACACCGGCGAGGTGATCGACTTCGCGCCGCAGGACGACGGCACCTTCACGAAATTCGTGAGCGTCGAGGTCGACGGCGTCGACTACGCCGTGACCGGCGACGAGGACGGCGACATTCAATTCTGGAGTCTGGGACAGTGATCATCCTGGTCGTCGCGGCCGTCATCGTGGCCGCAGTAACCGCATACGCCATCTGGGCCGGGGGCAAGGAGCACCGGATCGAGACGACCGCGCACCTGGACGCGCGCGCGAACGAGGTGTGGGCGGTCCTGACGGACTTCCCCGCGTACGGGGAGTGGAACCCGTTCATCACCGAGATCTCCGGGCTCCTCGCCGAGGACGAGCGCCTCGAAGCGGTCTTCATGCAGGGCAGCGGGAAGCCGCTGGCGTTCAAGCCGCGCGTGCTGCGCGTCTCGCCGGCCCGGCAGATCCGGTGGCTCGGGCGGCTCGGTCCGGGCGGGCTGTTCGACGGCGAGCACTACTTCGTGCTCGAACCGCAGCCGGACGGCTCCACGGTCCTCACCCACGGCGAGCGGTTCACCGGGATCCTGGTGCCGCTCATGGCGAAGACCCTCGTCGACACCGAGCGCGGCTTCACGTCGATGAACGAGGCGCTCGAAGCCCGCCTCAAGTCCGTCCGAGACTAGACGCGGTACAGAGATTCGCGCCGCGGCCCTGGGGCCGCGGCGCGAGTGGTTTTCCTTGCAGCGCTCGGTGTCCCTTAGAGGACGCCCGCGCCGGCCAGCTCGGTCACGCCGGAGACCGCGTCGGAGGCCGTGTCCGCAACACCTTCGGAGGTGGTGTTGCCGACCAGACCGCCGGCGAGGCCGCCGACCACCGGGGCGCCGCTGACGACGCCGCCGACCGCGTCGAGACCGGGGACGGGGAGGGCCTCTTCGTTGAGGTCCACGTCCGCGGCTTCGGCGTTGGCGAGCTCCTTGTGGCTGTCGTGCTTGTCGTGGTGGTCGTGTCCGGGGATCTCGGCCTCGGAACCGCCGTCGCACGAGGCGGTGGCGACACCGAGGATCGCGATGGCGTTGCCGCACACGTTGATCGGGGCCTGGATCGGCGCGAAGACCTGGTTGCCGTTCCCGAGGCCCACGTTGTCCTGGCTGGTGAGGTTCCCGGCGCCCGAGTAGTCGGCGTCGGCCCCGCCGTCGCAGCCCGCGTCGGCCGCGCCGCCGACGGCGATCGCGTTGCCGCAGGCGTTGATCGGCGCCTGGATCGGCGCGAGCAGCTGGTTGCCCGACAGCGCGCCGAAGTTGCGCTGGGTCGTGGTGTTGCCCGACTCGGTCACGTGACCCGACTCGGCGATGTCGGCGGTGGAGCCGCCGTTCGACCCGGCCCAGGAGTGCCCGCCGACCGCGGCGGCGATGCCGCTGACGTCGACCGGGGCCTGGACGGGCGCGAACGCCTGGTTGCCGTTGCCCAGGCCGGTGTTGTTCTGGCTGAGCAGGTTGCCCGCGCCGTCGAAGTTCGCCTCCGAGCCGCCCTCGCAGCCGGCGTCGGCGGTGCCGAGGACGGCCGCGGCGACGCCGCAGATGTTGACGGGCGCCTGGATCGGCGCGACGACCTGGTTGCCGGAGACGGCCCCGACGTTGTCCTGCGTGGTCGTGTCAGGCCCGGTGGCGTGAGCGGTGCCGGCGCCGGCGACGAGGACCGCCCCGACTGCGACGAGTCCGGTCTGCGCGGTCTTGCGAGCCCATGAGTTGTGCACGAAGTTCACCTTTCAGGGAAATGGTTGTTGCTGTTCCATCACGTCCCCCGTGAAGCTCCGTGGCTCCAATGGCTTGTGCGCGTTCGAGGAAGGCGAGCTGGGTCTCGCCTGAGAACGGGGTGCTATTGAAACCGGGAGAGTTGTCGGGCGGCGGGCCGTCCGGTCGGTCGGACGCGGGCACGCTCGCGCGGACTCGGCGGTGCACCGCTTCGTCGCGTTCGCTTGCCTGCGTCCGGGTTCCGGGCCGGACGGACCCGTCGTCCGTGTCCGGCCGGGCGCGGCGGGCGCTCGGCCGTGGTACGAGCCCTAGAAGGGCAGCGGGACCGGGAGGCCGCCGCCGAGACCGCCGAGCAGGTCGCCGACCGGCAGGGCGTCGAGCGGGGAGCCCTGGGGCGCCTCGTCCTGGCCGCCCTTGTTCGGGTTCTCGGCGGGCTTGTCGGTCTTGGCCTCTTCGCCGGAGCCCGAGGGCACCAGCATGTTGAGGCCGGGGACCGCGCTGACCGCGCTGAGTCCGGGCACCTTGTCGGTGACGCCGGAGGCCATGCCGGTGACCTGGTCAGCGGCGGGAACCGGGAGCCCCCCGAGGGCTTCCGGAGTCGCCATGACGAGGTCGCCCGTGGACTCCTCGACGTTGTCGGCGGCCTGAGCGGCCGTCCCCGCGAGCAGCAGAGCCCCCGTGGCGAGGCCCCCGACGAGGCCCGCCGTACGCACAGTGCGCATCTTCATCTGCTTCATTGCCTTTCTTCGTACCGCTCTGGACCGGTCGTCGGCTGGGGAAGCAGCACTGACCGGACCGCCGGGCGGTACAAGATCGCTGAATTGTCCGTGGTCGACAAGCGGCTGATGGCGGCGCGCGCCGAAGCCGCGCCTGCTCATGCGACCCCCAGCCGCGACCGCACCGGCTGGATCGCCGGCGGATCGGGGACCGCGCTCGCTGTCCGGTGGGCCGGTGACACTCCGGCCCGGCCGCATCTCGTGCGGCCACCCTGACTAACTGGAGAGGCGGGGGCGCGGTTACGCCCAGACGCGAAGAAATTCGAAAAAGATGCGATGTTGCGCCCCCGGAATGTGAGGATGACGCATATGCCCGAGTCGACGGGACACTGGGGACGCGAAACGGCCCTTCACGCGAACGTGAAGGGCCGCAATGAAGAACGTGATTCCGGCTACCGCACCCGGGGCAGGATCATCGTGTCCGTGTGCCCGGCGCCGCCGTTCTGGTCCTCGCCGCCGCCCCGCTTGTTGCGGATCAGTTTGACGATGCGCGCGATCACGAACCACGCGAACAGGCCGCCGATGATCACGACCACGATCTTGCTCAGCAGGCCCGAGTACTCGGCCAGGATCGGCTCGATCGACGGGCCGAACGCGAAGCCCAGCCCGATCCAGATCCCGTTCCAGAGCACCGAGCCGACCAGGGTGTAACCGGTGAACTTCCAGAACGGCATCTTCTCGATCCCCGCCGGGACCGAGATCGCGCTGCGCACCAGGGGAAGGCAGCGGCCCGCGAGCACCGCGATGCCGCCCCACCTCGCGAAGAACTTCTCCGAGCGCTCGAAGTCCTTGAGCTCCAGGAGCGGCAGCTTCTCGAACAGCCACCTCGTGCGCTCGCGCCCGAAGAAGTAGCCGACGTAGTAGAGGATGTAGGCGCCGGCCATCGAGCCGAGCGCCGCGAAGAACATCGCCAGCCAGAAGTTCATGTGCCCCTGGTAGGCGAGGAACCCCGCCACCGGGAGGATGAGCTCGGAGGGGATCGGGGGGAAGACCGACTCGATCGCGAGCGCGAGGCCGACGCCGACCTCGCCGAACTTCGTGATCAGGTCGAGCACCCAACCGATGATGCCGTCGTATTCGTCGGCGTGGGTGACGTCTCCCGTGGAGGCGGCCGCCAGTGCCAGTGTTCCGCTGAGCATGTTGGTCACGCCGCCAGCGTATCCGGCTCGCGTTCGGGCCCGCCTCGGTCATAGGACCGAGATCGGGCGGCCACCGGGCGGGCCCTGCTCGGCCAGGTGTCGCGCGGCGTGCGGAGCCAGGCCATACTTAGTGGTAATCACGCGCTTCTCACGGCTCGCACGCCCGGACAGCGCTGGCGTATCGCAGGTTGAGGGGGCTTCGATGAGTCGCACGGTCGGGCCGTACAACGATGTCGCGACCGCGCGCGTCGAAGGCGCCTACGAGCTGTGCGAGGGCAAGGACGGGAACGGCCGGCCCGTCCAGATCCTCACCCTCGGCTCCACCTCCTCCAAGGACCCCGCCCGCCGCGGCCTCCTCTCCGACACCGTGGCCTGGGCCTACGCCACCGCCGGCCCCGAGGACGCCCCCATCCTCGTCGCCGACCTCGAAGCCGAGCAGCCGTACGTCGTGGTCCTGCGCGACCCGCGCCTGCGCGGCGCCGACCGCATCATGGACCGCCTCCTCGCCCTCGGACCCGCGACCGGGCCGCTCCCGGTCGGCCCCGCGGCCGCCGCGCAGCGGGCCGCCCACCAGATGGCCGCCGCCCAGCGCTCGGCCGCCCCCGCCTCGCCGTCCGGGCCCCC
>NZ_QFRW01000282.1 GCF_003265355.1 Glycomyces dulcitolivorans
CTGCGCCCGCGGAGCCCCGGCTCCGCGGGCGCAGCGCTGTCGCTCCGCGTGATCAGGAGGTACCACCAGTGGCGCGATTGATGACGTTCCCCGGCACGCGCCGGACTCGCGACCCTCTCGACACCCTGGCGCGAATCCGCCCGCACCTGGGCGAATACGGGATCACCCGCCTCGCCGACGTGACCGACCTGGACGTCATCGGCATCCCGGTGGTGATGTCGGTGCGGCCGCTGGCCCTCACCCTGTCGGTGTCGCAAGGCAAGGGCGCGACCCTCACCCACGCCCGGGTCTCGGCGGCCATGGAGGCGATCGAGCTGTGGCACGTGGAGCACGCCGTGCCGAAAGCGGAGCTGGAGGGCGTCGCCGCTGCGGAACTCGACCTGCCGTACGCCGTGACCGCCCTGAAGCAGGTCGACGGCGGCCTGCTCACCGACCGCACCAGACTCGACTGGATCACCGCCGAGATCCTCGCCGGCGGCGAGACCCTCGTTCCCCGCGATGCGGTCCAGCTCGGCAGGTCCGGCACGGCCTGGCGCGGCCACCACCTCTCGTCCAGCTCCAACGGACTGGCCTCGGGCAACACCTTGGCCGAAGCCACCGTCCACGCCCTGTATGAGCAGATCGAACGGGACAGCACCGCCGCGCTCGCCCTGCAACCGGTCGGCGAGCGCGACATCCTGGACCTCGACTCGGTGACCGATCCGCACTGCGCCGACCTCATCCGGCTCATCCGGTCGGCCGGCGGCTGGCTGGAGGTCGCCGACGCCTCCCTTGAACAGTGGCGACCCGTCAAGTGCTTCACGGCCAGCCTGTGGATGCCGGACATGGGCACCATGTTCGGCGGGGCGGGGGCGCACGCGTCCCCCGAGATCGCACTCTCCCGGGCGATCACGGAGGCCGCCCAGTCCCGGCTGACCTTCATCGCCGGCACCCGCGACGACCTCAACCCGCGCGGCTACCTGGAGGAGGTGGTCCGGGCCCCGGACCCCGTGCCCCCGGTGACCGCTTGGTCCGACCTGACGGGCGGATCCGACTTCGCCGACCTCACCGACGACGAGGAGCTGGACCGATTGGTGCGCCTGGTCACCGCCGCCACCGGGATCGCACCGATGCGCGTCGACCTGACCCGGCCCGAAGCGGCCGAGGACTTCGCGGTGGTGAAGACCCTCTGCCCGGGCCTCGCATTCCTTGCCCGCCACGACCTTCCGCGACCGGAGTAGCCAGTGACCGCCCACGTCTTCTGCGGCCCCACCCTCAGCCGGGCCGAGGTCCTCGCCGAACTGCCCGCAGCGGTGGTGCACCGGCCGATCCGCCACGGCGACGCCCTCCGCCTCGACGTCGGCCCCGGTGACCTGGTGCTGATCATCGACGGGGTCTTCCACCAGTCGGCCTCAGTGCGCCACAAGGAGATCCTGGTGCTCATCGCGGCCGGCGCCATCGTCGTCGGCTGCTCCAGCATGGGCGCGCTGCGCGCGGCCGAGCTCGACGTGTACGGCATGGTCGGGGTCGGTGAGATCTACCGGATGTACAAGGAGGGCGTCACCGACGCCGACGCCGATGTGGCCGTGACCCATACGGAAGGCGCCGAGGTCGAGCAGCTGTCGGTCGCGATGGTCGACCTGGAGTCCCAGCTCCTCGACGCCCAGCGGGCGGGCGCCGTCGACGACACCGAGCGCACCGCCATCGCCGCGGTCCTTCGCAACGTCCACTACACCGAGCGCCGCCCCCGGCACCTCGGAGTCCTGGACGCCCCCGGAATGGCCGCGTTCCGCTCATGGCTGGCCGCGAACCCCGACGCCCGCGGCGCCAAACGGCGCGACGCCCTCGCCGCTCTGCGCCTTGCGGCCCAGGGCGCCTTCGTACCAGCGGAGCCCGGAACCTGGCTCGAAGAGGAATGGCGTACCGAATACCTGGCCGGGTGGCAGGACCGCCACGCCGGGACCGACCACGATGGACGCCACATCTCCTTGCTGGCGCAGAGCCAGTACCGGCAGATCTTCGACGCCGACTACCCGCGGCGGTGGCGCGACCTGGTCCTGACCTGGATCGGGGACGCCGCCGCGGACAGCGGCCTGCGCTTGGAGGACCTCACCACCGAGCAGCGACGGCACTGGCTCACCGCCGCCGAGGACTCCTCGCTGGACGAAGCGGAAGCGATGGCGCGCATCTTGGTCCGCAGCGCCGGCTCCGGCGCGGTCCTCCCCGGACGCGACCTGCCCCCGGCGGAACCCGATGCCGCCGTCCTTGAGGGGGTGGCACGGGCATTCGCGGTCAACGACCGGGCCGCCACACATGGTGTCAGCGTGCACCAGCTGGACGACAGCGCGGTCCGCGAGTTCCTGCGGCAGTTGTGGCGACTGGACGAGGCCCCGGAGGAGGCCTGCGACGCGGCGGCCCGCGACCGAGGCTTCCGCAGCTTCGAAGGCGCCGTCGGGGTCTGCCGCCAGTTCATCCTGGCCGAGCTTGGCGAGGGCCTGTGGAGGCATCTCGGAGAGGCCCCTGTAGCGGGGTGAGCGCCTGGTCGGGGCGGCTCGCTGGCTGTTGCGCGCCGCCTGGGCCCGAGTCTTTTCGGCGGCGACGGCAAGGTGAGAGGGGATTGGGCGGGTTCTCGGGCCGTCTGGTCTGCCGGGGCCGAGGTCGTGAGGCGGCGACAACGAGGTGGGTGTTGGGGTGGGGCCGGGTTCTTCGGCTTTCGGTGAGCCGGGATTGAGGTTGTCTTGGCGGCGACGGCGAGAGGTGGGAGGCGGGCCGGGGCGGGGTCGCCGGGCCTGGGGTGTGTGCCTTCCCTGTCTCCCGTCCCGGTCGGCTTCCCGGGGCGGGCGGGATAAGAAGGGCGGATCGCCTGGATTCCGAGCGGGGATGAGCGCCGGTTCCTTGGGAGGTTTCGCCGGTTCGGCGGCGGCGGGAGGTGTGAACCTCGCCCTGCACTTCGCCCTGGCTTGTTTGATCGAGGCAAGGGCCCGTTGCCTTTCGGCCTCTTCGGCTCTTGCGTCGAGATCGGGCTTGAGGCTTGGGGCCCACTCGTCTCGGTAGAGCCCGGTCGGGAACACATCCCAGTCGCTGCCCTTGTTCTCGGTATCCAGGTCGCTATCGGTCCGCCAGTCCTCGCACCCGCAGTCCTTGGCCTGCTCGGCCCCGCTGTGCTCGTGGTGGGTGATGACCGCCTTCCCAGGCCCGGTCTTCTCAATGGCCCAGCCTGCCGAATGAATGCGGCCGTGGTGGAACCTGCAGAGGAGGATCAGGTTGTCGGCGTTCGTCTCCCCGCCATCCGCCCAATGCACCAGGTGGTGCGCTTCGGTCCAGGCGACCGGCCGGGAACAACCGGTCCAGGCGCAGCCTTCCGGTTGCTCTAGCTCCAGCTTCCTTCGCAGCGACGTGTTGGGGAGGCGGGCGGCTCTGCCGAGTTCGACGGCCTCGGCGGTCTTGTAGTTGAAGACCGAGGGGATGACCCCTGCCTCGCAGGAGAGGAGGCGGGCCTTGGCGATTGAGACCGGCTGGCCTTCCAGGAGGGCCGGGCGGTCGGTGTCCTTGCCCTGGAGGGTCTCGATGTCGACCATGAGGTCGAGGGTGGCCGTGTGGCCGTGGCGGGTGGTCGCCTCGGGGGAGGTGCCGTAGCCGGCCAGGAGCTGGTGGAGGGCCTCCGCATGCCGGTTCGGCTGTGCGGGCAGGACGCCCTCGGTGTCCTGCTCCTCTTGGCGAGGGGGAGGACAGGCGGTCTTCAGGTACTTGTCCAGCAGGCGGCCGGTGTCGGAGGAGAGTTCGCCGGAGAGGGCCCACATCCCGTTGCCCTGCTCTGCCAGCTCGATCCATTGCAGCGACTGCTCGCCCAGGCCCTCAAGGAGTTCGGTCTCCTCGGCCAGTTGGGCGGCCAGCTCGTCAAGGTGGCGCTGGAGTTCTTTGAAGGAGGCGTGAGCGCAGTACTGGGCGATCAGGGCCTCAGGGGTCTCGCACTCCACCGAGTCGTCAAAGGGGGAGACGACCGGAGTGCGGAAGGGGGTCCGAGCGAACAGCCTCATCGCCGGGGTCCTGTCGAGCTGGCGGACGGCGAAGGCGACCTGGTCGATCCGGGCCTTCCCTGTCGTTGCCGCCTGAACCAGTACCCGGAACTTCCCTGACAGTCGGGCGATGGCCGCGATGTCAGAGGCGGTGCGGTGGGTGAAGTCGAACTGGGAGAGAAGCAGATCGCGCAGGGCGGAGTAGCCGAAGGCGGTGCGGTGGAGGTTCTGTTCCTTCATTGCGATGACCGCAGAGAGGACTGCCGCGTGATGAGTGTTGATAGCGGCGGCCGCAGTGTCGAGGGCGGACCGGATGGCTTGGGCCTGTTCGCTAGAGCCGGTCTGTTTGATCGCCATCGGGTTCACCCCCTGCCTTGCTGTTCTCGAATGAGTTCCTGTTTTCCGTCTGCCTGTGCGATTGCCGTGACTCAATTGTGACATGAGGTGAGTGGGGTGTCATCACTCAATCGGGTGAACTTGGGTGAGAGCGCTTTCCGGCGCCTCACGAGAACCCTTGGGCTGCAATGGAAGTCGGGACGAAGAGAGCCGCCTCAGCGAGCACAGTGGACCGGACTGCCCAAGTCCGACCCCAGATTCAGAAGACCTCTTTGTCGCCGCCCAAACGGTCCGGGCCCAATACGGCCGCAAAGCCGAAGTCCCCAAAAGACAACGGCCCCGAGACAGAAGCCTCAGGGCCGTGCACACATTTGCTCTGAAGGCCGCCTCAGACGACCTTGGGAATCGAGCCCGTGTTCGTCAATGCCTCGTTCAAAAGCGGCCCGACCTGCATCGTGAACTGCCCGAGCTCGTACCCCAACTGCTCGCGATCGCACTGCGAAACCGCAAGCAGCGTAAGGCAGATCTGCGGCCCGACCGGAGCCGCCAAGAGCACGCCCTCGGCCATCTCAACAATGACCTGCTGAGCGGGCCCATGGTCCATGGACCGGCCAGCGCCCTCACCGATCGAAAGCAACCCGGACCCGATCCCCGCAAGCTGATCGGCCCGCTCCTTGGGCAGCCCCGCGGACACCGCGAGCGGCAGTCCGTCGACGCTCACCAGAACGGCATGCGAGAGCCCGGGAGTGCGCGCCACGAGCGATCCGAGCAGCATGCTCAGGGAGCGCTCGTAGACGCCGAGATTGGCGCTCATCGGGTCGCCATCCTCTCCGTCCGAGAGGCCATGCCGGGGCGGCCGCCGCGGGCGCGGCCCCAGCCTCGGAAGTAACCGGCGGTGTTCTGTGCCAGGAGTTCGGGGTCGCGGTCGATGGGCTCGTCGAAGCGCGGGTGCTCGTCGGCGACGACGGCGCCGGGGACGAGGTTGGCCTGCGGCTTGCGGCGAGGGAGGCCGGCCGCGGTGGTCGGCTCCTCGGTCGCGGGGGTCTGGGTGGCCGAGCGGGCGGTGCGCCAGCCGTCGTCGCCGGGGAGGTTCCACGACTCCGCTTCGGGCTCTTCGGTCTCGGGCCGCTTGAACCAGGCGCTCTTGGCCTGGCCGAAGATCAGGAGGCCGTCGTCGTCGGCGGCGAGGCTCGCCACGTCGACGATGTTGACGTCCTCCTTCGGCTGCCACGGGTGGCGGCGGGGCTCCTCGGTGTGGGGGAGCTCGGCCGGTTCGGCGCGGCGGCGGCGGATCGAGCGGGTGTGGCTCTCGCCGGAGTCGACGGGCTGCTGCATCGAGGGGGACGTGAAGGAGTCCGGGATGACCTGGGTCGCTTCGAGGTCCGGGGGGATGACCGAGTGCAGCTGGGAGAGCGGGTCGAGCGCCCGCAGGCTCTGGCGGTCCGGGAGGTCGCCGGGGAGGCGGACCGTCCGGTGCGTGTCGGTGTCGTGCCCGCGTCCGCGTCGGCGCACGGCGGCGCCGCGGTCCTCCTGGGGGAGGGGCGGCTGCGAGACGTGCGGTGCCGCTTCGGGTTTGGGCCGCTTGGCCTGGAGGAGGCCGATGAGGCCCTCCAGGGACCGGTCCCACGCGGAGACGGCGTCGGCGGTGGCGGAGACGGAGGGGGCGACGGACGGGTCGTCGCCGCCGCCGATCTCCCTGATCGCCTCGGTGAGCGCGCCTGCCATCGCCGCGACCTGTCCCGGGTCGGCCACGGTCGCGAGGTCGGCGGCGAGCTCCTCGGTGGAGATGGACTGGAGGGCGCCCGGCTGGGGGAGGCGGGTGAGGATCGCGACGGCGTTGGCCTCGCTCGGGTCGTCCCAGGCGGCCAGCGCCGCCGGGAACACGGCCCGCAGGAGGCACGTGAGCGCCTCTGCCGCGTCGTGGCGGGCCCTGGCGGCCGCGGCCACGGTGTCCAGGATCGGGCGCAGAGCGGCGACCTCAGGGCGTGCGGCGAGGGGCTGTCCGGCGACCTCGCCGGTGGCGAGTCCGCGGGCGATGGCGATGGCGTCGTCGAGGGCGTCCTTGGAGCGCGAGGCGCGGCCGTCGGCGCGGACGACGAGCTGTCCGGCGGCGGCGGCGAACTCGGCGAGCTGGAGGACCTCGCCGTCGACGGCGACCGAGACCGACTGGCCGGGGGCCGTCCGGGCGAGGAGGCTGTTGAGGCGGACCCAGCCGCGCGGATCGTCGCCGAACGTGTCGGTGGCGATGAGGCTGCCGCCCGCGGCGACGAGGGCGACGGCGCACGCGGTGTCGCCGTGCCCGGCCCCGGACACCTGCTGGTCGGTGGTGATGCCGCAGAACACTTGCACCCGCGGAGCTCCTCTCGTAGGGCGCGCAGCCGGCGCTGTCCCCTGTTGCCGGGGCTCGTGCCCGGCCCGTTTTTACCAGTCCGTTATCAGTTTTCCGCAGAATACTCGGTTCTGCAAGCGGACGGCCAGTGCGGGTTCACCTACGGAGCGAAGGTCATAGCACGCATACCCGTCAATTCGCTGGCAGGCGCGACCTGGGGATTCCCTTGTGGAATAATGCAGCGGAGCCGCCGCGAAACAGTCGCGGCGGCACCGGAATTCGGACTCGGCGGCCCATCGCCTATGGGCCGTTCAGCGGATTGACCGCAGTGGCGTCAGCGCCATTCCACATGGTCGTTGATCTTCGCGATGACGCCGCGCCAGGCGATGGCCGCCTGCTGGGAGTCGTTGCGCTTCAGGCGGCGCTTGGCGAACTTGCCCTTGAGGCCGCCGTCGACGACGACGCGGAACGTCTCGTCGAGGTCGTCGAGGGGGGAGCCGGGCGCGAGCGCGGAGACGATCGAGTCGTTCTTGAGGGCGAACCCGAGGTCGCGGCCCACTTCGGCGGCCTTGATGAGCAGCTCGGGCTCCCAGCCCTCCTGGCCGCCGCGGAGGTTCGCGACGACGAGGTCGAGCTCGTAGACGTCATTCTCGTCACAGACGATGTCGTCGGCGGCCACGCGCTCCTGGAGGTCGGCGTACTCGTCGATGACGGCGAGGTCGTGGTCGTCGTTGTCCTTGACGTAGGCGACGAGGGCGGCCTGCTCGCGGAACACGAGCAGCTTCCCCTTGCGGGTCAGGAAGACCGGGACCTCTTCGGGTTCGGCGTCGAGGGCGTCCTCCTCCTCGTCGGCCTCCTCCTCGGGCTCCTCGTCGGTGAAGTCGGCCGGGTCGGGCTCGGGGGCGTCCTCGTCCTCGGGGACGGCGGCCTCTTCGGCCTCGGCGTCGTCCTCTTCCTCGACCTCGTCCTCTTCCGGCTCCTCCGAGGACTCCGCCTTGGCACCCGGAAGGGTGTCCGACATCCGGTAGGCGCGCAGGGTGTACCCCGAGTCCTTGCCCAGGTGGAGTTCGACCGGGTCCACCCCGGTCTCGTTCCAGAGCTTCTCGGTCTCGGCTCCGCGCTCCGGCGCGTCAGATTCGGCCGCCATGTCGCGTCCCTCCCGTAAGTCGTCTAGCTGGGGAACAGCCTACGACGCAAGCGCCTGCCGCATCGCATCCGGTGTGCGCTTTTCTTAGTGGACAGCCGGAAGGGCCTTTCCGCGACTGCGAAAAGGCCCTCCGTATCGACTGCTAGTACGCCCCGCCCGCTCCCGCGGCCATGCCGGCCGGGTGCCAGACGGTCTTGTACTCGGTCCACTGGCGGAGCAGGTCGAGCGCGTTCCCGTCCTTGCCGGGGCGGCGGACGACCTTGAGGGTCTCGGCGGCCGCGGCCTCCAGGGAGGCGGCCAGGTCCGCGTCGGCGACGCCGCGCAGGTCGAGCCCGTTGACGTCGGCGTGGGACGCCAGGTGCGGCGCGACCTCGGCGGTCTTGCCGCTCAACAGGTTCACGACCCCGCCGGGCAGGTCGGAGGTCGCCAGGACCTCGCCGAGGCTGAGCGCCGGGAGCGGCTTGGACTCGCTGGCGAGCACGACGACGGTGTTCCCGGTCGCGATCGCGGGCGCGATCGCGTCGATGAGGCCCAGAAGCGGGTCGTCCTGGGGCGCGACGACGGCGACGACGCCGAGCGGCTCAGGGGTCGTGTGATTGAAATAGGGCCCGGCGACGGGGTTGGCGCCGCCGAGGACCGAGGTGTACTTGTCGGTCCAGCCCGCGTAGTGGACGAGCCGGTCGATGGCCTGCTCGACGGTGCCGAGCGCCTCGTGCGGGTCGGCACCGGTGGCGTCGGCGAGCTCTTCGGCGAACTGGCCGGCGCGGCCTTCGAGCATCTCGGCGGCCCGGTAGAGGATCTGCCCGCGCAGGTACGCGGTCTGCCCGGCCCACGGCCGCTGGGCATTGCGGGCGGCGGCGACGGCGTCGCGGGCGTCCTTGCGGCTGGCGAGCGCGGCGTTCGCCAGCTCGGTCCCGTCGGGGCTGGCCACCGGGTAGCTCCTTCCGGACTCCGAACGGGGGAACTTCCCGCCCACGTACAGCTTGTAGGTCTTCTTCACCCGCAGTCGGTCAGACATCGAGGTACGCCTCCAGTCCCTGGCGGCCGCCTTCGCGGCCGTATCCGGACTCCTTCAGGCCGCCGAACGGGCTGGCGGCGTCGAACTGGTTGAACGTGTTGGCCCACACGACGCCCGCGCGCAGCCGCTCGGCCGCCCACAGGATCTTCGACCCCTTCTCGGTCCACACCCCGGCCGACAGGCCGTAGGGCGTGTTGTTGGCCTTCGCGATGGCCTCGTCGGGGGTGCGGAAGGTGAGGACGCTGAGCACGGGCCCGAAGATCTCCTCCTGGGCGATGCGCATGGACTGCTGGACGCCGGTGAAGACGGTGGGGCGGAACCAGAACCCGTTCTCGGGCAGGTCGCAGGCGGGCTGCCACACCTCGGCGCCCTCGCCGCGGCCGGCCTCGGTGAGGGCGGTGATGCGCTCCAGCTGCTCGGCGGAGTTGATGGCGCCGACGTCGGTGTTCTTGTCGAGCGGGTCGCCGACGCGCAGGAGCGAGACGCGCTCCTTCAGGCGCGCCAGCACTTCCTCGGCCACGGACTCCTGGACGAGGAGCCGGGACCCGGCGCAGCAGACGTGCCCCTGGTTGAAGAAGATGCCGTTGACGATGCCCTCGACGGCCTGGTCGATGGGGGCGTCGTCGAAGACGATGTTGGCGGCCTTGCCGCCGAGCTCCAGGGTGACCTTCTTCTTGGAACCCGCGACGGCCTTCGCGATCGCGCGGCCGACGGCGGTCGAACCGGTGAAGGCGACCTTGTCCACAGCGCTGTCGACAAGTGCGGAACCGGTCGTTCCGGCACCGGTGAGGATGTTGACGACGCCCGGGGGCAGGTCGGCCTCCTGGCACAGCTCGGCGAACATGAGCGCGGTCAGCGGCGTGGTCTCGGCGGGCTTGAGCACCACCGTGTTCCCGCACGCGAGCGCGGGCGCGATCTTCCACGCGAGCATGAGCAGCGGGAAGTTCCACGGGATGACCTGCCCGACGACGCCGAGCGGCTTCGGGTCGGCCCCGAGGCCCGCATAGGCGAGCTTGTCGGCCCAGCCGGCGTGGTAGAAGAAGTGCTGCGCGGCGGTCGGGACGTCGAAGTCGCGGGTCTCCTTGATGGGCTTGCCGTTGTCCATCGATTCGGCGACGGCGAACTCGCGGGCCTTCTCCTGGAGGAGCCGGGCGATGCGGAACAGGTACTTGCCGCGCTCGGTCCCGCTCATGGGGCCCCACACGGTCTCCTGTGCCTTCCGCGCGGCGGCGACGGCGCGGGCGACGTCGGCCTCGCTGGCCTCGGCGACGGTGAACAGGACTTCCTCGGTCGAGGGGTTGATCGACTTGAACACGTGCTCGGCGTCGACGAACTCGCCGCCGATGAACAGGCCGTAGTGCTCCTTGATCTGGGGCCGCACCGACTCGGGCGCGGGGGCGTACTCGAACATGGCTAGTCCACCGTCACGTAGTCGGGGCCGGAGTAGTGGCCGGTCTTGAGCTTCTGGCGCTGCATGAGCAGGTCGTTGAGGAGGCTGGACGCGCCGAAGCGGAACCATTCGTTCCGCAGCCAGTCGTCGCCGAGGGTCTCGTTCACGGTGACGAGGTACTTGATCGCGTCCTTGGTGTTGCGGATGCCGCCGGCGGGCTTGACGCCGACCTGGACGCCGGTGAGGGCGCGGTAGTCGCGGACGGCCTGCATCATCAAGAGCGTCACCGGCAGGGTCGCGTTGACCCCGACCTTGCCCGTGGAGGTCTTGATGAAGTCGGCGCCGGCGTACATCGCGAGCCACGAGGCCCGGCGCACGTCGTCGTAGGTGGCGAGTTCGCCGGTCTCCAGGATGACCTTGAGGCGGGCGTCCCCGGCGGCGGCCTTGACGGCCTTGATCTCGTGGAAGACCCGTTCGAGGTCCCCGGCGAGGAACGCGCCGCGGTTGATGACCATGTCGATCTCGTCGGCCCCGGCCCGCACCGCGGACTCGGTGTCGGCCAGGCGCACGTCGAGGGGGACCTGCCCGGCGGGGAACCCGGTGGCGACCGAGGCGACCAGCACGCCCGACCCGGCGAGGGCCTCCTTCGCGACGGCGACCATCGAGGGGTAGACGCAGACCGCCGCGGTCGAGGGGGCGTCGCCGTCGGGGCGGAGCGCCTTCGCGGCGAGCGACCGGACCTTGCCGGGGGTGTCGGCGCCTTCCAGCGTGGTGAGGTCGATCATGCTGATGGCGAGGTCAATGGCCCAGGCCTTCGACGTCGTCTTGACCGAGCGGGTGGACAGCCCCGCCGCGCGCGCTTCGAGGCCGACCGCGTCGACGCCCGGGAGGGCGCGGACGAGGGACGCGGCCTCGGCGCCGCTCAAAATTGATCCCATGACCCGATGGTATCCGCTTCTACGAGACGCAAGACTCAGAGTGTGGTGACCAGCTCACATTAGCGCGGCGAGCTGGGCGTTAAGGTTATGAACCGTGGATGTCAAGATCGTCGAACACCCGCTCGCCGCAGAACGGCTCACCGCCATGCGAGACGAGCGCTCGGACTCACCAAGGTTCCGGGCCGCCCTGCACGAGCTCACCATGATGCTCATCTACGAAGCCACGCGCGACGTGGCCGTATCCGAGTACGAGATCCGGACCCCGGTCGCGCCCGCCAAGGGTTACCGCCTGGGGAACCCGCCGGTCCTCGTCCCGGTCCTGCGCGCCGGACTCGGCATGGCCGACGCCGCGCAGTCCATGATCCCCGACGCGTCGATGGGCTTCGTCGGCCTCGCGCGCGACGAGGAGACCCACGAGCCCTACGCCTACATGGAGTCCCTGCCCGACGACCTGACCGGCCGCCACGTCATCGTGCTCGACCCGATGGTCGCCACCGGCGGCTCGCTCCTGCGCTGCTGCGAGATGATCGCCGCCCGCGGCTGCACGGACATCGACCTCGTGTCGGTCCTGTGCGCGCCCGACGGGATCGAGAAGCTCGCCGCCTCCGGGATCGCGATGCGCATGACGACCGCCGCGGTCGACCCCGAGCTGAACGACAAGGCGTACATCGTCCCCGGCCTCGGCGACGCCGGCGACCGCCAGTTCGGCGCCTACCGCAGGTTCTAAGACAACGAGGGGGCCGCGGAAGCGGCCCCCTCTTCTTTCGTTCTAGTGCGGGACGCCGAGGATCCCGGCGACCTCCGCCCTGAGCGCCTCGACGCTCGCGCGGGCCCGCTCGCGGGCCGCCTGGAGGTCCCCGCCGACGTCCTCGCGGACTTCGAGGTACGCCTTCAGCTTCGGCTCGGTCCCCGAAGGCCGCGCCACGACGCGCGCGTTCGCGGTCGTGATCGTGACGACGTCCGCGTCAGGCGACCGGTCGAGGTAGTCCACGACCGGCTCGTCCAGCAGCGACTTCGGCTGGTTGGCGCGCAGGCGCTTCATGCACGCGGCGATCTCGTCGAGGTCGTCCACGCGCACCGACAGCTGCCCCGTCTCGTACACGCCGAACTCCTCCGCGAGCTCGTCCAGGCGGTCCTGGAGCGTCGCGAACCGCGCCGCCTGCCCGGCGGCGATCTCCGAGACGACGAGCGAGGCCGAGATCCCGTCCTTGTCGCGCAGGAACTCCGGCGCCACGCAGTACCCGAGGGCCTCCTCGAACGCGAACGCCAGGTCAGGACTGGTGCGCGCCAGCCACTTGAAGCCCGTCAGCGTCTCCATGTACCCGAAGCCGCGCTTCTCACACATGGCCTTCAGCTGCGTCGTCGACACGATCGTGGTCGCGTAGGTCCCGTTGCGGCCCTTGCGCATCCAGTGGTCGGCCAGCAGCACGCCGACCTCGTTGCCCGACAGCTGCCGCCACCCGCCGTCACCGGTCGGCACGGCTACCGAGCAGCGGTCCGCGTCCGGGTCCAGCGCCAGCGCCACATCCGCGCCCTCCTCGACCGCGAGCGCCTTCAGCAGGTCGATCGCCCCCGGCTCCTCCGGGTTCGGGAACGCGACCGTGGGGAAGTCCGCGTCGGGGTCGGCCTGCTCGGGCACCAGCGTCGGCGCGGGGAACCCGGCGCGCTCCATGGCCTTGACGAGGGTGCGGCCGCCGACGCCGTGCATCGGGGTCGCGACCGACGCGAGCCGCTTCGGGTCGTCCGGATCCACGACGGACGCGACCGCCGTCAGGTACTCCTCCAGGACGCCCTCGTCGAGCGTCTCGCCCTCGTCGCCGAGCGGGATCTCCGCGAGCGGCCCCAGGGCCTCGATCGCGGCCTCGATCTCCGTGTCGGCGGGCGGGACGATCTGCGCGCCCGCACCGAGGTCGCCGCCGAGCTCGCGCCCCAGGTACACCTTGTAGCCGTTGTCCTGCGGCGGGTTGTGGCTGGCGGTCACCTGCACCGCCGCGGCCGCGTCCAGGCGCGTCACCGCGAACGCGGTCACCGGCGTCGGCAGCGGCCCGGGCATCACCAGGGCCCGCCGGCCCGAACCGGTGACGACCCGCGCGGTCTCGGCCGCGAAGTCGCGGCTGCCGTGGCGGGCGTCGTAGCCGATGACGACCGGGCCCTCGGCGCCCTTGGCGTCCAGCCAGTTCGCGAGTCCGGCCGCCGCGGCGCGCACGACGGCGAGGTTCATCCCGTTGGGGCCCGCGCGGAGCGGGCCGCGCAGCCCGGCGGTCCCGAACTTCAGGCGGCCGGAGAAGCGGTCGGCCAGCTCGGCCGCGGACTCCGGGAGGGCGTCGAGGAGCCGGTACAGCTCGTCGCGGCCGGCCTTGTCGGGGTCGTCGGTGATCCACTGGAGCGCTTCGGCCCGCAGCGCATCGAGGTTGGTCTGGTCGGTCATGGGGAAATGGTCGCATATCCGCAGCCTGGGAGACCGGTGTTGCGGACGGTGTGGCCTCAGCCGGTGGCGAACGAAGCCGTCGCCGTGTCGTAGACGCCCTGTGATAGCTCCCAGTCCTCGGCGTCGCCGGAGATGAAGATCCCGAAGCTCGTGCCGTCCCCGGCGTCGACCACCGCGAAGATCGAATGCCGTTCGGCCCCGACCTCATCGGTGTTCGTGCCCGTGTACTCCAGGACGTGGCCGCTCATCCCCGCAATCTGGACCTCTTCGAGCCGCACCTTGTCGAGGTCGGTCATCTCGCTCGGCAGGCCCTCCCAGATGCCGTCCAGGTACGCCTCGGTGTCCGGGAGGCCCCGGTCCGATCCGGCGTAGAAGCGGACCCACTGGGTGTCGTCCTCGGGGTTGAAGAACTGCTGCGAGTCCTCGCCGGTCTCGCCCTCCGACCAGTCCGCCGGGTAGGCGACGGAGAAGCCGTCCCCTTCGTACGTCGCGGTCTCGAACGGGGCCGCACCGTCGCTGCCGTCGGGCGATTCGCCGCCGTCGCCGTCGGGGGACTCGCCGCCCTCGGCGTCCTCGCTCGTGCCCGGGTCCTCCGCGCCGCCGCCTCCGCCGTCACCGTCAGAGGTGAGGAACTTGTAAGCGCCCCAACCGAGGACGAGCACGAGGAGCACGCAGATCGCGATCACGGTCCCCGACTTCCAGGGGCTCCGCTCGGGCTCGGGCTCCGGCTCGCGGGCGACCCGCGGGCGCGCGCCCGTGCTCGGCGGCGACACCTCCCGATAACCCGATGACTCGCCCATCCCGCCGCGGTACGGCGGCGACTGGTGGCCCGGCCCGCCCTGGCCCGCGAGCGGACCGGCGAGCAGCGCCTGGAGTTCCTGGCGGACCTGCGGGAGCACCATGCGCTGCCCCGGGTCCTTCGCGAGCATCCCGCCCAGCAGCGGCGTCAAAGGCCCGGCGTTCCGCGGGCTCTCCGGCGGCTCCTGCACGACCGCGCGCATCGTCGACACCGCGTCCCCCCTATCGAACGGCGGGCGCCCCTCGACCGCGGCGTACAGGGTCACGCCGAGGCTGAACACGTCGCTCGCCGGCTCGGCCGGATGCCCGACCGCCCGCTCCGGCGCGATGTAGTGCGCCGAACCGAGGACCTTCCCCGGCGTCGTCCCGCCCGACACCTGATGCAGCTGCGCCGCACCGAAATCCGAGAGCACGCACCGGCCATCGGTCGAGATGAGCACGTTCCCGGGCTTCACGTCCCGGTGGATGATCCCCGCGTCGTGCGCCGCCTGGAGCGCCCCCACCAGCGCGAGGCCGATCTTCGCGGCCACGCGCGGCTGGAGCGGCCCGTCCTGCGACAGGATCTCCGCGAGGCTGCGGGACTGGAGCAGCTCCATGACGATCCACGGCAGCCCGCCGTGCTCGACCACGTCGAACACGCGGATCACCGACGGGTGCGAGAGCCCCGCCGCGATCTGCGCCTCGCGCCGCGACCGGTCGATCAACTGGACGCGCTCGTGCGGCGGCAGGTCAGGAGGCAGGAACACCTCCTTGAGGGCCACCTCCCGGCGCAGCACCGTGTCGGTCGCGCGCCACACGGACCCGTTGCCGCCCTTGCCGACCAGGTCTTCGAGCCGGTACCGGTCCCCGACGAGGTCGCCGGGCCCGGCCCGGTTGCCGGGCGCGTTCGGCCCGCCGGGGCGCTGGCCCGGCTCGCCGCCGACGGCGAAGCTCTGGCCGAGGTTCCCGTAGTTGCCGTAGGAGGAACTGTGCCGGTACGAGGAGTCCCCGTAGGAGTCCCCGCCGTACGGGTCGCGGTTGTAGCCCTGCTGGCTGGAGGTGTACGGGTCCGAGCCCGTGAAACGGCCGCCGGTCGGTTCCGAACCGTACGCAGCGCCGTAGCCTTGGCGCGCTTCGGGTTCGGGCTGATACCGAGGGGACGGCACCGGCCCGGATCGGGGGTCCTCATAGGCGCCGGGACCACCGCGACCGTAGTCAGATGAGTACGTCATTCAACCACTCCTCGCGAGGGATCCCTCCTAGTCTGCCGCGTCCCGGCCACCGGCGCTGTACCGGGGATACGCAAGTGATCCTCGGTCACCGGGCGGGCGGACCCGGACCCGGGAGCGCGAAGGCGCCGCCGGAGAGCCGAGGGCTTCCCGGTGGCGCGGTTCACCACCTAGGATGGCAGCCATGCAGTCGTCACCGCAAGGCCGGGACGGGATCGAGATCCGGCCCGTCTACGGCCCCGCCGACGCCCCCGCCGATCTGGCGGAGCGGCTCGGCGAACCCGGGTCCTTCCCCTACACGCGCGGCGTCCACCCCACGATGTACACCTCGCGGCCCTGGACCATGCGCCAGTACGCGGGCTTCGCGACGGCCGCCGAGTCGAACCGCCGCTACCGGGACCTCCTCGCCGCCGGCACCACCGGCCTGTCCGTCGCGTTCGACCTGCCCACCCAGATGGGCTACGACTCCGACGCGCCCGAAGCCGCCGGGGAGGTCGGCAAGGTCGGCGTCGCCGTCGACTCGCTCGCCGACATGCGCGCGCTCTTCGCGGACATCCCCCTCGGCGAGGTCTCGACCTCCATGACGATCAACGCCCCCGCCGCCGTCCTCCTGCTCCTGTACCAACTGGTCGCCGAGGAGCAGGGCGTCGACGCGGCCGCGCTGCGCGGGACGATCCAGAACGACATCCTCAAGGAGTACATCGCCCGCGGGACGTACATCTTCCCGCCCGCGCCGTCGCTGCGCCTGGTCGCCGACACGTTCGCGTACTGCGCCGCCGAACTGCCGCAGTGGAACACGATCTCCATCTCCGGCTACCACATGGCCGAGGCCGGGGCGACCCCCGCGCAGGAGCTCGCGTTCACCCTCGCCGATGGCATCGAGTACGTCAACTGCGCCCTCGACGCCGGACTCGACGTCGACGCGTTCGCGCCGCGCCTCTCGTTCTTCTTCGTCGCCCGCTCCACGCTCCTGTCCGAGGTCGCGAAGTTCCGGGCCGCCCGCCGCATCTGGGCCCACGTCATGCGCGACCGCTTCGGCGCCAAGGACCCCCGCTCCATGAAGCTGCGGTTCCACACCCAGACCGCTGGCGTCGAGCTCACCGCCCAGCAGCCCGAGGTCAACCTCGCGCGCGTCACCGTCCAGGCCATCGCCGCCGTCCTCGGCGGCACCCAGTCCCTCCACACCAACGCCTACGACGAGGCCATCGCCCTCCCCACCGACACGTCCGCGCGCCTGGCCCTGCGCACCCAGCAGGTCATCGCCGCCGAGACCGACCTGACCGCCACCGTCGACCCCTTCGCCGGGTCCTACGCCGTCGAGGCCCTCACCGACGAGATCGAGGCCGAGGCCCTGAGCCTCATCGACGCGGTCTTCGCGCACGGCTCCGCCGTCGCCGCGATCGAGGAGGGCTTCCAGAAGAGCGAGATCGAGCGCAGCGCCTACGAGACGGCCAAGCGCATCGACTCCGGCGAGCAGACCGTCGTCGGCGTCAACGCCTACGTCCTCACTGGGGACGAAGCGCCCTATAGTCCGCTCAAAGTGGACCCCGCAATCGAGTCCGCACAGGTCGAGCGGCTCGCCTCCCACCGCGCCGCACGCGACGCCGCGGCCCTCGATTCGGCGCTCGCGCTTGTGAAGGACGCCGCCGCGGGAACCGACAACGTGCTGTATCCGCTCAAGACGGCGCTCGCGGCCGGCGCGACCGTGGGCGAGGTGTGCTCGGCGCTCGCCGCCGAATGGGGAAGGCACGTCCCGACCGACAACTGGTGAGCGACTAGACGCTTCCGGCGAAGCGCACAACGCGTCTGTCGCCGGATTCGCCTGGCGGGGAAAAACTTGTCCCGGACGCGTCATCGACCGGCGACGCGTCCGCCGTCTGTTCAAAAGTCGGATCTCAGCCGTAACTTCTCGGCTCGGCAAGCGTTATGCCTTATGACAGCAGGTTCGGCCTCCAGGGTCGTGACCGGCTGTCGCGCGGCCGTGACCCCTGGCTCGCCACGGGGACCCGGATGCGGCCGCCCGGCGTCGCAAATCACGGCGCTAGCCGCAACGGAGTGCGATCGGATTAAGCTTGCCGAATCGCCCTCCATTGGCTTTGATCCTCGAACGCGAATTGCGAGGCGCGAAGGAAATGTACACGCTCACTGCGGAGAAAGTCGTCGAGATGGGTACCGCCACGAAATCGAATGAGCCGCTGCCGGGTGCGATCGCACCGGAGGCGTGTCTCGTGGTACCCGCCGCCTTGCCCTCGCACGACACCGCAGCCGGGAGCGCTTCGCCCGGCACCACCGCTTCGGAGCAGGTCATGTCCACATCGCTGCCGGACTTCCTCGACGGATGGCTCGCCGCCCACGCCGACGAGGTCGTCGCCGCCCGCCGCCACATCCACGCGAACCCGCGCCTCTCGCGCCAGGAGCACGACACGGCCGAGTACGTGGCCGCGCGCCTCGCCGAAGCCGGCCTCCAGCCGCAGATCATCCCCGACGGCACGGGCCTGACCTGCGACATCGGCACCGGCGACCGCGTGATCGCGATCCGCGCGGACATGGACGCCCTGCCGATCCACGACCCGAAGCAGGTTCCGTACCGCTCCACGGTCGAAGGCGTCTGCCACGCGTGCGGCCACGACGCCCACACCGCGATGCTCCTCGGCGTCGGCCGCGTCCTCCACGAACTGGAGCGCCGCGAAGGCCTGCCGGGCCGCTTCCGCCTCGTCTTCCAGCCGTCCGAGGAGCAGTTCCCCTCCGGCGCGCCCACGATGATCAAGTACGGGGCGCTCACCGACGTCGCCGCGATCTTCGCCTTCCACTGCGACCCGCAGTTCCAGGCCGGGCGGATCGGCGTGCGCAACGGGCCCCTGACCGCGGCGTGCGACGTCATGGAGGTCCGCATGAAGGGCCGCGGCGGCCACACCTCCCGCCCGCACCTCACCCACGACCTGGTCAACGCCATCGGCCGCGTCGTTGTCGACGTGCCCGCCCTGGTCAACCGCCGTCTCGACCCGCGCCAGTCCGTCGCGATCGTCTTCGGCGCCGTCCAGGCCGGCGAGGCCGCGAACGCCATCCCGCAGGAGGCCCTCGCCCGCGCCACCGTCCGCGTCCACGGCCGCGAGACCTGGGACATGATCCCCGACCTCGTCCAGGAAGTGACGCGCTCGGTCGCCCGCGCCTCCGGCGTCGAATGCGAGATCGACTACCGCCGAGGCGTCCCGCCGGTCGTCAACGACCGCTCCGCGTCCGCGATGTTCGCGGGCGCCGCCGCCGCGGCGCTCGGCCCGGAGGCCGTCGTCGAGGCCCCGATGTCCATGGGCGGCGAGGACTTCGCGTACTACCTGGAGCAGGTCCCCGGCGCCATGGCCCGCCTCGGCGTCGGCCGGCCCGGCGAGCGCCTCGACATCCACCAGGGCAACTTCGACATCGACGAGACCGCGCTCTCGCACGGCGTCCGCGTCATGATCCACACGGTCCTGGCCGCGGCCCAGAGCCCGGCGTTCTGAAGCGGTAAGTGAAGGGGGCCGGCGCGAAGCG